>JAITMR010000059.1 GCA_031277215.1 Burkholderiales bacterium | reverse complement strand
TAACAACGTGATGAATTGATCTGCGGTGATGGTGCGGTCGAGGGCGTAATGAAAAGACATGGTGACTCCGGCGATAAGTGATCAGTGTCATTCGCGTGAGTTGCTTTTTGTCGCTACTGAAATTCCGCCTGCCGCCAGGCTTCATAAACCGCCACAGCGACAGCATTGGAAAGATTCAGGCTGCGAACGTGTTCACGCATGGGAATGCGCAGTCTTTCGGCAGTTGAAAAATCGGCAAGAATTTCATTGGGCAATCCCGCCGTTTCTCGACCGAAGATGAGCACATCGTTTGGCCCGAAGCGTGTATCGAACAACGAACTGCTGCCTTTGGTCGTCAACACCCACCAACGCGGCAGCGGCGTAACGTCATTGAGTGCTTCCGTAATTGCTGATCGACATGCCGTCCAATTGGCGTGAACGCGCACCCGCGCAAACTCGTGGTAATCAAGTCCGGCGCGACGCAGCGCCCGGTCTTCCAGCGCGAAACCCAGCGGTTCGACCAGATGCAGCGCAGCGCCGGTGTTGGCCGCCAACCGGATGACGTTTCCGGTATTCGGCGGGATTTCGGGTTGGACGAGAACAATGGAGAGCATTGGAGACAAAAGGATTTTGAAAGGATGAATTTTAAAGCGGTTTTGATCTTGGTGGATTCACGGGGAGACACAAAGACGCGAAGAAAAATCATTTTCAACGAAGTCGTGAATTCGCACGGCGCCTCCGCGTGAAAATAAAAACGCCCCGCTCGCGCAGAATGACGCTGATTCCTGTGCATCACGGAACCCCCGTTTCCTGTGCCGTGCTTGCCCGCGCCAGCACGCCGATAAAAACATTTTCCGCGCCTGCTTTTCGCAAGGTTTTTGCGGCTTCTGCGGCGGTCGTGCCGGTAGTCATCACATCGTCAATCAGTAGAATACGATGACCGGAAAGATTGCGGTGGCACGCGAATGCGCCACGAACATTTTTGTGTCGTTCGCGCCAGGGCAATGTCGCCTGCTTCGGCGCGTCCTTGATACGCCTCAGCGTGTCGGTCAGTAACGGCAGCTTCAGCGCCGAGGCAACGGGGAGGGCAAGTTCCTGCGCTTGGTTGAAGCCGCGCTCGATCTGTCGCTTCGCCGACAGCGGCATGGCGACGACGTGCGTCGGCGGCTCCTGAAAAGCGGCAAGCGACTGACGACAAACATCGGTCATCAATTGTGCCAGCGGCGCGGCCAGCGACAGCCGACGGCCATATTTGAAATCCTGTAATAACTGGTCGAGCGGGAACGTATAACGGCAGGCGGCAATCGTTGCGTCGAACGGGGGCGCTCGGTGCAGGCAAGCACCGCACCACGCGCTTGCCGACGGCGGCAGTGGCGTGGCGCAACGCGCACAGCCTTTTTCAATACGCGGCAGCGCCGCGAAACAGGCATGGCACCAAGCGCCGTTTCGCGCCTGCTGGCCGCACGACACACAACGCGCCGGAAAACAAGCGTTGAGCAAGGCGTGCCAAAATCTTCGCTGCATCATAGGTGGCGGAAAGATAACAGTAACGTCGGAAGCGGTCTATTGTACCGGTTGCTTCCTTGCCGACAGCCTGTAGCGGCATCATGTGACAAGCGCCGCGCTTCCGCGTAGAATCGGCGTTTCATTGGTACAAAGACAATAATTCAGGAAACCCTTATGGAGTGTCCCGCTTGCGGTCAGATGAATGTTGACGATGTGTCGGTTTGTCTTTCGTGCGGCCAGCGGCTGCCATCGTATTTGGGAGGTGTTTCGGTCGATACTTCGCAAGCCGAAAGCAAGACCCCGATGGTGATTGCCGGCAATATTGATTTCCCTTTGCCACCGGACAAGGGGTCGGTGTCTTCGCAACCCCCCTCTCCGCAACTGACGAAGAGCGAGCCTCCCATTTCTTCGCGATTTCCGAAACCGCCGTCGTTGCCGAAAATCAGAATGACAGTAAAGCCAACGCAAGAAGCGTCTTCGAAGGCGACCGCCTTTAACGAAGAAGATTCGTTCCCGGCAAAACCGCCGTCTCGTTCGCCGTCACCGTTTTCGCCCATAGCGCCGTCTTCGCCCGATCCATTGCCGAAAGTCGCGTCGATGAGCCGCCCTGCGCACATGATCTACGCCGGGTTCTGGTACCGTTTTCTGGCATGGGTCATCGACGTCATTATTCTTGGCGTCGTGCTAGGCACGTTGGGAGCGGTCATCGTGACGATGTCAGCCTCCTTTGCTTTGCGCGGCGGCGATTTTTCCGCGTCGCCATTAGCGTTCATCTTCGGCGCATACGGTGTGGTGATAGCCAGTATCGTTTTGTCGCTACTGTATTTCGCGGTGAGCGAAAGTTCGCGTGGGCAGGCGACGATAGGGAAACTGGCGCTTGGGTTGAAAGTTACCGACGTGAACGGCAAGCGCCTTTCTTTTCTGCGTGCGCTGGCGCGGTATATTGCGCATATCGTTTCCAATCTGACGCTCGGTATCGGCTATGTGCTTAATGTGTTCACTGTTCGCCAACAAACTTTGCACGATTTGATTGCCGGTACACTGGTTGTGTATAAGGAAGTGACGCCGACTGATCTGATCGATAATCTGACCGTTCCGGCGCAGGGCGCACAAAAAGCGTCGGTGTTGTTGGTCTGGGTCATGACCGTGATGTTTCTGGTGACGGTTGCGCTGGTCGGGCGGCCATTGATTGAGACACCTGCGCGCCAAGTTGCAGGAATTTCCGTCAGAATGTACGAAGTCGAGATGCTTGGCGCCGAAGCAGCGGCGGCGGTTTCCGACTATCAAGAAACCCATGGACGTTTTCCGCCGACCTTGGAGGCGGCTGATTTTCATCAGACATCGCCGCAAGTGCGGCGGATCTGGATTGATGAAGATAGCGGCACCATTTACTTGGAACCGGCGTTCTCGCCACTAAGAAAAAAGACGCTGGGGTTCGTCCCCGAATTTGATGAAGAAGGCGATCTGATCTGGATTTGCCGCAGCGAGGACATTGATCCGCGGCATTTGCCTGAGCATTGCCGATGAAAGCCTGACAGTAATTTAACCTCCCCCGGAGAAGCATCATGCTTAAATTTTCTTCACGATTTCGCTCGCTGATCCTGTGCTCGACGATGGGAATTTTCGCAACCGCCGCCGCAACCGCCGTCGCGCAATCCGTTCCTGTTGAAAACATCAGCCGCGCGGAAGACCGAAAAGCGGTGGCTGTGACGATTTACAATGAATCGCTGGCGCTAATCCGCGAAGAGCGCGAAGTCACGTTGAACGCCGGACGCAACCTGCTGGCACTGCGTGAAGTCTCGGGGCAAATCAAGCCGGAAACGGCGAGTTTGCGCAGCCTCGGCAACGCACGGTTGACCCTGCTCGAACAGAACTTCGATTTTGATTTGTTAACGCCGCAAAAACTGCTCGACAAATACGTTGGCAAGATCGTCACCATCGTGCGCTCCAACGAGCAAAGCGACAAGGAAACACGCGAACGTGCAACGGTGCTTGCCAATAATCAGGGCGTCGTTTTGCAATATGCCGACCGGATTGAAACGAATCTGCCCGCGAACGCTCGCATTGTTTACAACGATGTTCCTGCCACGTTGCGAGATCGCCCCACGCTCGTCGTCGACCTCGACAGCGATAAAAGCGGCGCACAACGCACGGAATTGTCGTACCTGTCCGGCGGCTTGTCGTGGAAGGCAGACTACGTTGCCTCGCTTGCCGACGATGAAAAAAACCTGGATCTTGCCGGTTGGGTCACGCTGACCAACAAAAGCGGCGCAGCTTACGAAAACGCCAAACTGCAACTCGTTGCCGGCGATATCAACCGTGTGCAGGAAAATTTGCGCGTTCGGAAGCAGGCGATGGTGTATGAAACTGCCGCACAAGCACCAGCGCCATCTATGGCGCGTGAAGAGCTTTTTGAGTATCACCTTTATACGCTGGGGCGAACCACAACATTACGCGACCAGCAGACAAAGCAAGTCGCGTTGCTGTCGGCAGCGCGTGTACCGGTGAAAAAAGAATACCGGATGGAAGGTGCGCAACACTGGTTCTATAGCGAAGGTAAAACGCCGGAGCGCGGCGACAAGCGCGGCGTTGAAATCTTTATTGAATTCGACAACAAGGGCGGCGACCTCGGCCAGCCGCTGCCGAAGGGCATCGTGCGCGTGTACAAAAAAGACAAAGAGGGGCGCCCGCTTTTTATCGGCGAAGATCAAATCGACCACACGCCGAAGAATGAGCAAGTGCGGTTGAAACTCGGCAAAGCGTTCGACATCACCGGCAACTGGAAGCGCACCGATTTTTCGCGTATCTCCAAGCGGATAACCGAACAAGAAATCGCTATTGAACTATCGAACGCCAAGGATGTTCCGGCCACCGTGCGCGTTGTCGAGCCGGTGCCGGGCGACTGGAAAATTTTGAAAGAGAGCCACCCGCACATCAAGTCAAGTGCCAACTCGGCGATGTGGGACGTTTCTGTTCCTGCGGACGGCAAGACCGCGCTCAAATATCGGGTGCGCACCGAGTGGTAGAAACGTTGCCGGAGCCGACCTCCGCGCTTGCCGCCGAAATCGAGCGAACATTGCTGGCGCGGTTGCCATCGCTCATGAAGGCGACCGCGCCGCGCCGCATCGCTTGTTTTGGCGCGACGTTCGCGATGTTGCGGGCGCTGTATCCTGACGCCGAGTGGGTGGATGTTGGCGATGGCGCCGACGCGAATTTGATTTTGGGAATGCCTGCCGCCGCCGCAAACTTTGCGCCGTACACACCCACGATGTTCAGCAACATCAAAAACGCGCTGGCGGGCGGCGGAGTCTTCCTGTTTGCAACGCTGGGGCCGCAAACCCTGCTGCCGTTGCAATCGTTGTGTTCATCGGCGACGGCTTTGCACACCTTCGCGTCCTGGCCGACGCTGGTCGATCTGGGCAATGCGCTGGTGGCAGCCGGTCTGGCGCGGCCAGTGCTTGACTGCGAAACCCTGACGTTTACCTACGCCTCTGCCGCCGATGCGCTCGATGAACTGGCGCGAGACGGTTGGTTTAACACAACACTACACGCAACATCATGCGCTCAAGACGCCGAGCGAGCGCTGACCGCCGCCGATGGCTCGGCGGCGGTGCCGTTCGAAACTTTCTACGGCGTTGCGTGGAATGCATCACCCGCTGCCGGACAGCCCTCTTGGCAACCGCTGCGTTTTGACCGCTGACGAAAGTGACGTACGCGAGTTTAACGCCCCTTTCTAAAGGGGTGGACGGCGGAGGCGAACGGGGGTTTGTCTCTCCTGCCCCAAATCGCTGTGTGATTGGACGGGAATCCAGCGTCTTTTGTTTTTCACGCGAAGGCGTGGCGTGTGAATTCATGGCTCCGTTGAAAAAGGCACGGACAATTCCTGTCCTTTCTCCGCGCCTTCGTGTCTCCGCGTGAAAATGATTTTTCCCAGCGCCTCCGCGTGATTCGGGTTTTGGATTCTGTGTTCTGCGACTTCGCGCAGAATGACGTGGTGGAAAGGTTTGCGTAGGTGCTGGAAGATGCGCTTGTGCCAAGGATCAGGAGGCACTCACGCGCAAGGGGCGGAAGTTTCACTCTTGCGAAGACGGTTTGTCTTTTCGGGAAGCTCCTCCTTTTGAAGTTTTTCCTGTATCTTTTTTCCGCGCCCTCGGATGCGTTGCATCATAAACTTTTGCAAGCGCTTGATAGTCGAGGTGCGTGTAAACCTGAGTGCTTGCGATGGAAGCGTGGCCGAGCAATTCCTGCACTGCGCGTAGATCGCCCGACGATTGCAGAAGATGTGTGGCAAATGAATGGCGAAGCATGTGGGGATGGACATGCTGCGCCAGCCCTTTCCGGATCGCGTGGTTTTTTAACCGTTGCTGTACTGTCCGCACGGAAAGGCGTTTCCCTCTCGCATTGATGAAAATCGCCGGTTCGTCGGCATCCTGCAACCAGCCCTGACGTGCCGCAAGCCAGTGTTGTAGCGCGTCAATGGCACGCTCTCCAATCGGCACCAGACGTTCTTTGTTGCCTTTGCCGAGGACACGCGCTTCGGCTTCGCGCAAGTTCAGTTGCGCGAGGTTGAGGCCGACCAACTCAGAAACGCGCAATCCTGATGAATACGCCAGCTCAAACATTGCAGCATCACGAGCGGGCAGCAGCATATCGCTTTCTGCGTTTTCATTCAGAAGCTGCCCGGTTTCGTCGGGCGTCAACACCGAGGGCAGCCGTTTCGCAGCCCGTGGCGCTTTCAGATGTTCGCACGGATCGTCCTGTAAGGCATATTCAGAAGAGGACAATAAAAAGCGGTAGAACGCACGCCACGAAGACAACACACGCGCGAGGCTGCGCCCGGACAATCCCTGCGCGTGCCATTGCGCGAGACAACGCGCCAATTGCGCACGGGTGAGCGACGGCAACGCTGCGGGGTGAACCGCCTGCGCCAGCCGTTGGGTATCGCGTAAATACGCTGCGCGGGTGAGAGTCGCATGAGTGCTGAGAGATCGCGCAAACGCATCCAGCGTTGCGCGGTTGGCGACGGTCAGCTTTTCGGCGTGGTCAGAATTGTTTTGATCCACAGCCCGATTCCTTAAACGTGGCGCTCAGGATTTTTATGAAGAAGCGTACATCGCCATGACTTCCGCTTCGGTCATCTGGTTGGTTTTTTCGGCGAACGAATACAACGCGGGTTTCTTGTCGATGAAAATCTCATTGGCCAGCGTCAATTCTTCTGTATCGTCGAGCAACCCGACGGAAAGATAAAGCGAGCCGTCGCTTTTTACACGGGCAAACAGCGGGCTGCCGCAGTGTTTGCAAAAGCCGCGCTCAATCCAGTCGGACGACGGATAAAGGGTGATGGCATCCTGGCCGTCAAACACGGTTTCCGGCGTGCAGGGAATCGACACAAACGGGCCTGCTGCCCAACGTTGGCACATTTTGCAATGGCAGGCACCTGCGTCGTTACTGGCGAGAACCGCCGAAACTTTGACAGCGCCACAAAGGCAGTGGCCGGATTTTGTTTTTTGAGACATGAGCTTTTCCTTTCTTGCGGGAGAAGGATTACGATTGTATTGCTGCGAGTCAAACCAGCTTCCACTTGATACTACAGCCGACGCTAGGGGCTTGTTCGGGCAGCGGCGGCGCACCGTCGGACAGCGCCCGGACAGCACGACGGATGTCGGCGGCGTCCGCCTTGCCTTGGCCGGGTCGACTGGCATCGAATTGCCCGCGATAAGCGAGTCTTCCATTGGCGTCGAACAAGAAAAGATCGGGCGTGCAAACGGCGTCGAACGCACGGGCGACTTCCTGCGTTTCATCGTACAAATAAGGGAATGTATAGCCAAGCGCTTTGGCTTGTGCCGCCATTTTGTCAGGCGCGTCCTCAGGGTAATTTTGAGTATCATTGCTGGAGATGGCCGCCATGCCGATACCCAGCGCCTCAAACTCGCGTCCCAGTGGCGCCAATGCGGAATTGATGTGCTTGACGTAAGGACAATGGTTGCAAATAAAAATGATGAACAAGCCTTTCGCACCCATCAAATCCTGGCTGCGATAAAGCACACCCTTGCCATCGGGCAATTCAAAAGCGGGCAACCTGCTGCCAAGCGGCAACATCGTGGACGGAGTAAGCACCATAGCAGGCCCTTCTTTGAGAGTGTTCCGCCCATTATAACGAACTGCGTTGACGCCCCGATCATTGCGTTAACCCTCAGTTAGTTATCCCTCAAACAGCGGCGTGGACAAGTACCGTTCGCCTGTATCGGGAAGAATCGCCACTATGGTTTTCCCTTTGTTTTCCTCGCGCAAAGCGAGCTGGGTTGCCGCCCAGAGCGCCGCGCCGGAGGAGATGCCGACGAGCAGTCCTTCCGTGCTGACGGCGTTGCGCCCAGCCTGGAAGGCGTCTTCGGTTTTTACGGTGATAACTTCGTCGTAAATCGCCTTGTCCAGCGTCTCCGGCACGAAGCCGGCGCCGATGCCTTGGATCTTGTGGGCGCCGGCGCGACCCTCCGATAACATCGGCGAATCAAACGGTTCGACGCCAACGACTTTCAAGTCAGGATTTTTGGACTTGAGATATTCCCCGGTGCCGCTGATGGTTCCGCCCGTGCCGATGCCCGCCACGAAGATATCGATCTTGCCGCCAGTGTCTTCCCAGATTTCGGGGCCAGTCGTTTCTTTGTGGATTCGAGGATTAGCGGGATTGACGAACTGGCCGGGGATAAACGTGCCTGGGGTTACGGCGGCCAGTTCTTCCGCTCTGGCGATGGCGCCCTTCATCCCTTTCGCACCTTCGGTCAGCACCAGTTCGGCGCCGTAGGCGGTCAGCAGTTTACGGCGCTCGATGCTCATCGTTTCCGGCATGGTGAGGATGATACGGTAGCCCCGCGCCGCAGCGACGGACGCCAGCCCGATGCCCGTATTGCCGCTGGTTGGCTCGATGATGACGGAGCCGGGCTTCAATTTCCCGCTTTTTTCCGCCTCGTCAATCATCGCCAACGCGACACGGTCTTTAACGCTGCCGGCCGGGTTGAAATATTCCAGTTTGCCGATGATGGCCGCTTCCAGCTCCAACCTCCTGGCGTATCCGTTCAGACGGAGCATAGGAGTTTTCCCGATAAGTTCGGTCAGACTGTTCGCAACTCTTGACATTTTGGGCGCTCCCGTTTAAATTTACTAAACATATAGTTATAGTATGTTTTATTTTTCAGGATGTCAACAGCGTGCCAACAACATGTCAATGCCGATTTTTCGGGGAGAAGAATGCTTAAGGTGAAGCCGGAAACGGCCTGTATTCATGCCGTGCGCGATGCGACCCATTCCACCGGCGCGGTGGGGGGGACGATTTATCAGTCGGCCACGTTTGCCCATCCGGGTGTCGGCCAAAGCACGGGGTACGATTATTCCCGGGCGCAAAACCCGACGCGGGAGCACGTCGAAAAAATGCTCGCTGCGCTCGAGGGCGGCACGGATGCGCTGGCGTTTTCGAGTGGGATGGCTGCGATAGCAGCCGTGATGGAGCTGTTATCGCCCGGCGATGAAATGATTGCTACCGATGATTTGTACGGCGGCTCGGTACGCTTGTTCAACAACGTGTCCGCGAAAAACGGCGTGACCGTGCGCTATGTCGATACTTCCGATTCTGTAGCGGTCAGCGCGGCGGTCGGCAGCAGGACGAAGGCCATCTTTGTCGAAAGTCCCACCAATCCGATGATGAAAGTGAGCGACATCGGCGCGATCAAGAGGATCATCGGGGATAAGAAAATTCTTTTGATCGTGGACAACACTTTTTTAACGCCGTATTTTTGCAACCCGCTCGCGCTCGGCGCGGATATTGTGATTCACAGCGGCACGAAATACCTCTCAGGGCATAACGATACACTGGCCGGTTTCGTTGTCGTCCGTTCGCCGGAGATCGCCGAAAAACTCCGACTTCTCCAAAAAACCATCGGCGCTGTGTTATCGCCGTTTGACGCTTTTCTCGTGACGCGCGGAATAAAAACGCTCGCCGTCCGTATGGAAAAAGCGCAGGAGAACGCGCTCAAGATTGCGCCGTGGCTTGGCAAACAATCGAAAGTGACGGCGGTGCATTATGTCGGCCTGTCCGATCATCCCGCCTATGCGCTATCGCTACAACAGGCGCACGGGTTTGGCGCGATGATCAGTTTTTCGGTGGACAGCGCGAAAACGGCGAATGCCATTCTGAGCAACACGAAGCTGATCTTGTTTGCCGAAAGCCTCGGCGGTGTGGAAACGCTGATCACCTACCCGCTGATGCAGACGCACGCCGATGTGCCGGAACCGGAGCGGCTGGCGCGAGGGATAGACGAGAAGTTGCTGCGGCTTTCGGTCGGGATTGAAGCGGCGGAAGATATTATCGACGATCTGGAAAAGGCGATGCAATGAAATACGATTTTGATACCGTTATCGAGCGCCACGGCACCAACTCCATGAAATACGACTTCGCCCGCGAGCGGGGAAAGCCCGACGGGTTGTTACCGCTGTGGGTCGCCGACATGGATTTCCCCGCGCCGCCGGAAGTTCTGGTGAACATTCACAAGAGCGTCAGTCACGGAATTTTCGGCTATACCGAAGTGAAAAACGATTACTACGACGCAGTGATCGACTGGTTCGATTCGCGCTTTAGCTATCGCCTGTCGGCGAATGAAATCATCAAAACGCCTGGCGTCGTTTTCGCGCTTGTTCAAGCAATCCGGGCATGCACCCGAACGGGCGATGCGGTGATGATACAAACGCCGGTTTACCATCCGTTCTACGAGATCGTCCGCGACAACGAAAGAACGCTGGTGACGAATCCCCTTGTCTATAAAGACGGAAAGTATTTCATTGATTTCGAAGACTTCGAGCGCAAAATAATCGATCACGACGTCAAGCTGTTCATTCTGTGCAACCCGCACAATCCCGTCGGACGGGTGTGGACACGGAGCGAACTGGCAACGATGAACGAAATCTGTGAGCGGCGCGGCGTCATCGTCGTGTCTGATGAAATTCATTGCGATTTCGTCTGGCCCAGGCATACGCACACCTGCTTCGGCGTATTGAATGAAAACGCCGTGATCGCTACCGCGCCCAGCAAAACGTTTAATCTGGCGGGGTTGCAAACCTCTCATCTCTTTATAAAAAATGCCGAGCTTCGCAACAAGCTGAAAGCGGAACTCGGTCGCAGCGGCTACAGCCAGTTGAACACACTTGGGCTTGTCGCTTGTCAAAGCGCCTACACCCACGGCGGCGCTTGGCTGGAAGCATTGAATTCGTACCTAACGGAGAACATTCGTTTTGCGCGTGAATTTCTGGCGGCACGCCTGCCGAGAATTCATCTCGTTGAGCCGGAAGGAACGTATCTGCTATGGCTGGATTTCTCGGACTATGCGCTCACACAGAAGGAGCTGGATCGACGTGTCACGGAGAACGCCAGGCTTTGGCTAAGCAGCGGAACAGGATTCGGTCAAGACGGCGAGGGTTTTCAGCGAATCAACATCGCTTGCCCGCGAGCGACGCTGGCGGAAGCGTTGAGCAGGTTGGAAAAAGAATTCAAGTAAAGGCAAAAGGATAATGCGACTATCGGCAAAAGGACGGTACGCGCTTGCTGCGCTTGTTGAGATTGCGCGGCAGACGCAAAGAGGCGAAATCGTTTCGCTCGTCAGCATTTCCGAACGATTGGGGATTTCAAAAATTTTTCTTGAGCAAACCGCCGCATTGTTAAAAAAAAGCGGCATCATCAAGTCTACCAAGGGCGCGAAAGGAGGCTATCAACTCACACGCGAGGCAAGCAGAATTTCTGCGCTCGATGTGCTTGCCTCCGTGGAAAACACGCTTTTTGAAAAAGCCGACGACACGGTTTTCTCACAATCACCTGCCACAGAAGCGGCACTGAGAGAGAAAGTATTTGAGCGATTGGATAAAGCGATTGAAGCCTGTCTTTCCAGTGTGACAATTCAGGATTTACTGGAATGCGCCGACCGGCAAAACAGTGCGCAGGCGTTCATGTTGAATATTTAAGCCGTCGCAAAATTTCTAACCTGTAGGGGCGAAAGATTTTTCGCCCCTTGTACAACACCTGATGCCTGACATCAACTGCGCAACACTTGCAGCAAGAAATTCACGTCGTGGCTGATTTCAGGGTTGGCTTCGCGCAACTGACTGATCTGACGGCAGGCGTGCAGCACTGTGGTGTGATCGCGACCGCCGAAGCGGTTGCCGATTTCGGGCAGCGACAATTCGGTCAATTCTTTGGCAAGCGCCATTGCGACTTGTCGCGGTCGTGCGATAACGCGGGAGCGTTTTTTCGATTGCATGTCGGCGATTCGGATTTTGTAGTAATCGGCGACGGTTTTCTGAATGTTTTCAATTGACACTTGCCGATTCTGCACGGCAATCAAATCGCGCAGCGCTTCCTTGGCAACGGGCAGCGTAATTTCGGTGGCGTGGAAACTGGCGTAGGCCAGAACGCGCTTTAGTGCGCCTTCAAGTTCGCGCACGTTGGAGCGGATGTGCTTGGCGATGAAGAATGCCACTTGTTCGTCAAGCGCAACGTTGACCGACTTCGCTTTCGCCAGCAAAATCGCCACCCGCATTTCCAGTTCCGGCGGCTCCAGCGCGACGATCAGCCCCCAGCCGAAGCGCGAAACCAGCCGCTCTTCCAATCCTTTGATTTCACGCGGGTAGGTGTCGCAAGTGATAACGACTTGTTTGTGCGCTTCGACCAGCGCATTGAACAGGTAGAAAAATTCCTCCTGCGTGCGCCCTTTGTCGCGGAAGAACTGGATGTCGTCGATCAACAATAAATCGAGCGAATGGTAATAGCGTTTGAATTCGTCGAACGATTTGTGCTGATACGCATGCACCACATCGGAGACGTATTTCTCCGCGTGAATATAGCGAATTCTGGCGGAAGGCGTGTGTTGCAACAAATGATTGCCAATGGCCTGAATCAAATGGGTTTTGCCGAGGCCGACGCCACCGTAAATAAACAGCGGATTGTACGAAGTCGGCGAATCGGCCACTTGCAGACTGGCAGCGCGCGCCAGTTGATTCGCTTTGCCGGTCACAAAACTGTCGAAAGTAAACGACGAATTCAGGCGGTGTGTTTCGTGGCGCGAACCGTTGCTGGTGGGAACGATTGCAGGGGTGACCGGTGGAACAACAACGGGCGTCGCAAAAGCAATCGGCGCCGATCCGCCGTTACGGCGGCTATTGGATACAAGCTCCGATGCGCTTTCCCCGTTCGGAACAACAGTTGCGGGCGTGGTTTTCTTGATGGTGTAGCGGACTCGCAGCGGTTGCCCGGCAACGGTTTGCGCCAGTGTTTCGATGCGCTCGCCGAAATGTCGTCGCACCCAGTCCTGCACGAATGTGTTGGGCGCCAGAATGCACAATTCTTCGCCGCTTTCTTCGCACGACAAAAGGCTGATCCACGTCGAGAATTGCTGTGGACTCAACTCCTTCGACAGCGTTGCCAGACAGGCAGACCAGATCGAAGTATCGGCAGATGGAGGCACTGTGGACAATCGTTTTCCAGAAAAACGGGGGACAAAAAAGCGCGCCCGTAAGCAATGGCCGCGCGGAAAAGATTGGAAGTATTCTACCTCAGCGCCGGGGAAACATTTTGATTCGGCGCAGTGAAAAACAGATTTTTGATAACGCCTTGTTTTTAATCGGGATTCATTTTCTCTTGCCTTTCCATTCGTATTTTCATTCGGCGGCATACCGCGAGAAAACCCCGTCGGCATCGAATCAAAAGCGTCGTTGGCATAGGACTGCGAGCATACGAGCTGACTGTGCTATGATCCGTCGCGCGAAATGCCGATACGACTGTGCGATGGCATTTCCTCCTGTATATCTGTCGCCCGTGCGGCGCGTTTCCTTATTCGATTCCTGCGGATTTGCGTGGACGCGCACGTTGCGTTGTAGCGCCTCAAGCGTGCGCGAGGGTCAAGGAGAATGCCCATGTCTAAAACATTGATCTTGATAGTATCCGGCGCGGTGATGGGATTGCTGGCGCTGGCACTCAGCCATTACGGCAATCCGCCGAATATGGGCGTTTGCGTCGCCTGCTTTTTACGCGACACGGCGGGCGGAATGCAATTGCACAACGCCGAACCGCTGCAATACATGCGCCCCGAAATTTTCGGTTTCGTGCTCGGCGCGTTCTTGATGGCGCTGGCTTTTAAAGAATTCAACCCACGCGCCGGATCGTCACCACTGATCCGCTTTTCACTCGGCTTTTTGATGATGATCGGCTGTTTGGTTTTTTTGGGTTGCCCGCTGCGAATGGTGTTGCGAATCGCTGGCGGTGACATGAATGCCGTGATCGGGCTTGCAGGTTTTGCGTGCGGAATCGGGGTCGGTGCGCTGTTCCTGAAACGGGATTTCATGTTATCGGCGAATCAACCACAAACAAAAATGGAAGGCGCGATCTTTCCATTGCTGTGTGCGCTCATCTTTGCGCTGGTATTGTGGAAGAGAGAAGTGTTCGCTGTCAGCCAACAAGGCGTCGCCGCTATGCACGCGCCGCTCGTGTTGTCGCTTGCCGCCGGATTGGTGATCGGCGGTCTTGTACAGCGCACGCGCTTCTGTTTTATCGGGATGGTGAATCACCTTTTCTTGTTCAGGCGTTGGTCGATGATGCTGGGCGTGATGGCGTTGATGGGCGTTGTGCTGGTCGGTAATTTTGTGTTGGAACAATTTCATTTTGGATTTGCTGAGCAACCGATTGCGCACACGGACGGCGTCTGGAATTTTTTGTCAATGGTGTTGGTTGGCTGGTGTGGTGTTTATCTGGGCGGTTGCCCGTTGCGGCAACTGGTTAGCGCCGGACAGGGCGATGGCGACGCCGCCGTTGTCACACTCGGTATGTTGCTAGGCGCTGCGACGGCGCACAATTTCAGTCTGGCATCAAATACGGCAGGGCCGACCACCGGCGGCAAAATAATGATCGTTATTGGCCTTGTTTTCGTAGGGGTTATGGGGTGGCTGGTTTTGAAACGCGCGACGCTTGAAAGGAGAAGAACGGACGGCGAAAAAAGTAACCGCTAGAATAATGACACACGCGGCTTTGCCTTTAGTCATTGAAAACTGTTTTTAATCTTGCATCTTTTTTGTCTTTCTTTTACGCTACGCATTCCAATTCAATGCGTGTCTCCGAAGAAAGGGCGTTATCGTGAACATTTCCCGCTGTTCAATTTGCTCCGGCGTAGTCGGATTATTTGCTGCGGCGCTGACGCTCTTCGCGCCGACCGTGTTTTCTTCCGACATCATGCGTATCGAAGGTGCGCCGGTTATTTTGACCAAAGCCGAAGAAATGGTTTTGTGGCGTTCGGCGTTGGGTGTCGGCAACGCAACCGCCATCACTTTCACGCCACTGCCCGCGTCGGCTTTGAAAACGTTGCAGGAAGAAAACAGCCCGGAAAGCAGTACGGGTTCAGACCGCGTTCTGAACGCCAAACCCCTCAAAATCGGCGTGGGGCGAAACGCCGACACCGAGCTTGTCGATGCCAAGTTGCCTGCCCTGAGCTGGCAGGATAACGGAGACGGACACATCGCCCGATGGGCGGTAACTTCCCCCGAAGCGCGAGGAATGCGTGTTGCGTTGCGCCTTGACGCGCTGCCCGACAGCGCCGAATTGCGTTTTTCCGGTTCGGGAGCGCCGGAGAGAATCATCGGCGTCATCAGCGGCAAGGAGGCCAACGCCTTGCGCGGCGACAACAACGTTTACTGGACGCCCGTCACTGAAGGCGAAACCCAAAACATCGAAATCTATCTGCCTTCGGCGGTTGGAACAGATGATGTCAAGGTGCGCCTGAACGCTGTTTCCCATCTTTTCACATCGGCGCAGGACGGTTTTAACGCGCCCAGTCTTTTCAAACGGTCAGCCTCCTGTCAGGTGGATGTCGCTTGCAAATTCAATGCGCTTGGCGCGGCTTTTCAGAACGTTTCCAGAGCCGTCGCCAAAATGATAACGTCGGATGCCATCTACACCTATTCTTGCTCGGGAACGCTGCTGAACAACGCCAGCGGTTCGCAAACGCCATATTTCTGGAGCGCCAACCATTGCCTTGGCTCCAGAATATTTACCCCCGCCCAACAAATGGCGAACACCCTTGAAACGCACTGGTTCTATGAAGCCGCCGGTTGCGAAGGCTTGCAGCAAACTCCGGACTATCGCCAACTGACCGGAGGCGCACAAATTTTGCACAACCAGGCATCCACGGACACCCTGCTGCTTCAACTCAACAATCCCCCTCCGGCAGGAGCTTTTTTTGCCGGCTGGGATGCGACTTACTTTTCCGACGGTTCCTTCATCGGCATTCATCACCCTCAGGGAGACAATAAAAAGATCAGCACAGGCAATGGGGCGGGAGCCGCCTGTAATACCCGTTTTTCGACATCTAATCTTTCGGGCTTGAATATACCTCTCTTGTCTTTGGTCAGTTGGACGGAAGGTATAGTTGAAAGCGGGAGCAGCGGATCCGGCCTGTTCACCCTGTCGAACGGCGCCTATCATTTGCGAGGCGGCTTAATGGGCGGCGCTCCCAATTACTGCTGGCAACTCGGCCTCCCGCCTCAAACCAGCAACAACGCCAGTTGTTATTTCAGCCTCAGTCTGGTTTACGACAGCATCAAGCAGTATCTGGGCGCTTCGAACTCAAGCCCGAATCCTTCCGTATTTGGCCCCACCCGTGAATACTCAGGGCAGTGGGTCAAAGCCGACGAAGATGCATGGGGGTTATCGGTTCTGATGAGCTTTCCGGGCAATAGCCGCTATATCTTCGTCCCTTGGTACACCTACGACAGCTCCGGCGAGGCTTCCTGGTACATCTTTCAGGGCGATAGTTGGTCGGCAAACGATACAATCACAGCGACAGTTCACCGTTACAAGGGATCGCCTTGGGGAACCATGCCCTACAACAACAACACGGTTTCGTATGAAGACGTAGGAACGGCTACGCTGACGTTCACATCGGCGACGAAGGCGAAATTCAAATACAACATTGAAGGCGTACAACGCGAAATCAACCTCGACAGACTGGAAGGCGCACCCGCCACACCGGGAAAATACACGGGGCAATGGGCCAAGACCGATGAAGATGCGTGGGGCTTGTCTGTTCTGATGACCTTCCCGACAAACCCCAACTATATCTTCGTTCCCTGGTACACCTACGACAAAACCGGCAAAGCCGTTTGGTACATTTTTCAAAGCGATGTCTGGTCGGGCGAAAGCGTGACAGCGACGGTTCGTCGTTATAAGGGGCCTGCCTGGGGTACGCATGAAGCCGGTTACAACAACAGGGTTTCGTGGAGTGAGGTGGGGACGGCCACGCTGACGTTTACATCGACGACGAGAGCGAAATTCAAATACAACGTTGAAGGCGCCGCACGCGAAATCGATCTTGTGAAGCTGGAGTAATTTTGTGGCGCCGCAGGGTGGGCAAAGCGTAGCGTGCCCATCGATCAAGCCTCAATGGGCGGGTTTTAAACCTGCCCTTTTTGTCTCTCACGCGGAGAAAATATTTTCCTCTCCTCCCGAAAGCGAGAGAGGGAGAGAAACGAGCGCCCGAATATCTGCGCTATTGATTATAATGTAACGGTATCACGCTCTCGGAAGCACCCATGTCGTTAACGTCAAGTTGGTTTTTCTGGGCTTTGTTGGCTGCCGTATTCGCGGCGCTGACGGCTATTTTCGCCAAGGCGGGCGTCGAAAATATCGATTCCGATCTGGCGACCTTGATTCGTACCGTCGTGATTCTCGTCGTACTCGCGGGATTTGTCTATTTCGCTGGCAAATGGCGTTTCCCTCACGAACTGCCGACACGCGCCTGGGTCTTTCTGGTGTTGTCGGGGTTGGCGACCGGCGCTTCCTGGGTCTGCTATTTCCGCGCACTCAAGCTCGGCGAAGTCTCCAAAGTTGCGCCGGTTGATAAACTCAGCGTTCTTTTGGTTGCCGTCTTTGCTTTTTTCTTTCTCGATGAACGCCCTTCCGTCCGCGAATGGGCAGGCATTTTGATGATCGGCGTCGGTGTGCTTTTGCTGGCGCTGAAACGCTGACCTCCCTCGCTTCCGCAACACCGGAGAAACACTATGCTCATTTGCGAACGCTGCGCTGCCTTTTGCACCACCGAAATACCGCGCTGGCGCTGCGACTGCGGCGGTACTTTAAAGCTGGAATTCTCGGCGCACTTCGACATCGCCGCTTTGCGTGAGCGCACTCCGAATTTGTGGCCGGGGTTGTGGCGCTATGCGGAAGCGTTGCCCGTTCCTGTCTCCGACGCCGTCAGTTTTGGTGAAGGGTTGACGCCACTTCTCCCGCTCGCAGGTCCGTGGGGAAACGCCCATTTCAAGCTCGACTTCATGATGCCGACCGGCTCTTTCAAAGACCGCGGTAGCGCGGTGATGGTTTCGCAACTCAAACGCTGGGGGGTGACGGAGATCATCGAAGATTCCTCGGGTAATGCGGGCGCCTCCATCGCCGCTTATTGTGCCCGCGCCGGTATCGCCGCCAACATCTTTATCCCCGCCCATGCGTCAATCGGCAAGGCCATACAAATCGCCCTCTATGGCGCCAGACCCACCAAAATCTCGGGAACGCGGGAAGATACCATCGCCGCTGCGCTCAAAGCCGCGCAGAGAATTTTTTACGCCAGCCATAGTTGGTCGCCGTATTTCATTCATGGCATCAAAACACTGGCCTTCGAACTTTGGGAACAACTGAACTTTCGCGCACCTGATGCCGTGATCGTTCCAGTTGGTAACGGTTCATTGGTATTGGGCTGCCACACCGGATTCGGCGAATTGCGCAACGCTGGCCTGATCGACCGGTTGCCGCGCATCATCGCCGTTCAAGCAGCGCGTTGTGCGCCGCTGGCACGCGCCTGGCAGCAATGGATGAACGACTCTGTCCCCGTCGAAAAAGGCATCACGATAGCCGAAGGCGTCGCCATCGCCACACCGGTCAGAGGACGCGCCGTTCTTGCCGCCGTACGCGAAACAGACGGCTTGTTTGTCACCGTTGAAGAGAACGAAATCCTCGATGGGATCAAAACCATGGCATCCGCCGGGCTGTATATCGAACCGGCTTCTGCCGTCGCCCCCGCTGCACTCACCAAACTTCGTGCACAAAGAGATGTTGGCGCCGACGACACGGTCGTCGTCGAACTCACCGGCAGCGGCCTCAAAGCCACGGACAAACTCGTCGAACTTTTTGAATCCTGATTAGAGCATCAATGCCTTTAAGGGGTGGGTTCATTTTCAGCGGCGCTTCGCTTATTCGGGCTACTCCGGCACATAAACCGAAGCGGAAACGAGGAGCAAAAACGAGTTTTCACGGTACGGCTGAAACGAAAGCATACGGGTTTCGGCGTCCCAGGAAAAATCGGAGCATGGCGCACAATACGCTTCATCCAGTTGCTCAATGAATGCCGAGATTTCTTCCGAAGGGATTTTTTTCAAACGCAATTCCAACTGCAATCGAACCATTCTCAAATAAGCGTCGAGGTCGTGAAGTCTTCCTACATACGTGTCCCAAAGATAAATGTAGTGAGATTGCCCCTTGCCAACAGGGTTGTAAATCCAACCGATCCCTGGCTCGGAGCGCACAGCCAACGGCGCCAACGCCTCATCGCGCTGCTCGATATATTCCTTCCAAGGGAGATCGGTTAGACTGAGCCATGTTTTGAAAAAAGGAACACCATAATTGAACGTTGCGTTGGGTTGAAAGAAAAAGGTTTGGAAGTTTTGCTTCAGCCACACTCGCCACGCAGAGCAAGTTCCTGTGTCCGTCTTTATAAATGGACAAACTACGTCGAGTCGTTCGACTTCTTCCTGATACGATACCCTTTTCTTCATTGTTGGAAGGACGTTGTGCATGAACCTGATTTCCCCCTTAATCGCTGAACGCAAGCGGTATTGTTCGTGCGATAACGGCATCAACATCTCCCGCCATTCCAACGCTTGCCCCTCAACATTGACCGACGCCGACGACAATAAAAGACTCAGCCTGTGAACATTTATTGTCATCATAGTCATCGCCGCCATACTATCGAAAAGAAAACTCTTCTCTTCGAAAATCCGGCGCCAGAAAGCCTGCTCTTTTCTGAAAAAAGTCAGCCCTGCGTCTGCGTTTCTGCTCTCTATGTCCAGTAAAGCCCGCGCCACCAGAGATCTCTGCACATAGGACGCCGCTGAATACCATTCCATGAAAAACAAGGCGTTGGGGTTTTGATGAGTGGCGTAATGAGGCAGTTCATGCAAAAGGTGGTACCGGCGAATCAGCGTTTCATTCGCCGTCAACGTCTTTTCGAGGCGGTCTTTTTGGGAATGAATACACTCCAGAAAATCCGTTTTTTCATCGTACAGGCAATCAAAGGGAGGGTTCATTTCCTGCCAGCGCAGCTCTTCTCTTTCGCCTTGCTCTTTAAACCCTTCAAATGTTAGCTTGAATCCAGAAGGATCTTTTTCGAGCTCTTTTTCGATTTTTTCGATACGCCTTCGTCCGACTTCAAAGATATCGTCTCCTTCCGGCGCGTTAAAGCCCGCCATCGCCACGAAGATGTTCTCATTGTCCGGCACTTTTATCGGCGTTGTTTCGAGAAGAGCGAGGGCTTCATCGCTCAAGGCCTCATCGCGCCAGTTAATCAGTACCGCCAACGTAAAAAGCGTCATGGCGACGAGAAATGTCCACTTCACGGCTTTCCAGAGAAAGCGAGCTAGGCGAGATAACATGATGGCTACTCCCAAAGATGCCTGATTATATCGCGGGCGGCAGATCGCCTCCCGTAACGCCTTTCCGGACGACGTTTTGCGTGTTCAGGTTACGTCATCTTCACGCAAGCCCCTCTCGTGCGGGGAGAGGGTTTTCTCCGTACGCTCCGCGCTCTGCGCGTGATTTTTTTGCGGGCGAGACGCTCGCGCCCCACCCAAAGCCTCCCCTCGATCAAAGTCACTTCGGGGGCAGGCTTTTGAGAGGGAGGGCTTTTTATAACCTCCGATGTTGCAACGCCGGAAGCCAGCCCCGCACTTCATCAATCCGTGCGAGATCGACCAGACCCGCGGCAACGCCTTCGCCGTACGGCAGGCAAGACACGACATGCCCCCACGGGTCGATCAGCATGGAGTGCCCATAGGTTTCGCGCCCGTTGGGATGGTTGCCTCCCTGACCGGCGGCAAGAACGTAGCATTGGTTTTCAATGGCGCGGGCGCGAAGCAACACTTCCCAGTGCGCGTGCCCCGTCACTGACGTGAATGCAGCGGGAACTATCGTCAGCGCCACTTCTCCGAAACTTCGATAAAGCTCCGGGAAACGCAGGTCGTAGCAGATCGACAAGGCGACGCGCCCGCACGGCGCTTCGAATGTTTCCGGTGTATCGCCGGCTTTGATCAACTCTGCTTCGTCGTACGATTCGTCACCGTAGGCAAATTTGAAAAGATGGATTTTGTCGTAGTGCGCGACGCGTTCGCCATCCGGCCCATAGACGAGGCAGGCGCTTCTGGCGCGTTGCGTGTCTTGTTCGTCGGAAGCGCCATCATTAGAAACACAACTGCGGACAGGAACGCAACCACCGATCAAAAAAATACTGTGATTTCGCGCCATTTCTGAAAGGAACTGTTGTTGTACGCCATCGCCGTCGTTTTCATAGGCGGCTTGCCGTGCTGCCAACGACGCGCCAAGCGTCCCAAAGTATTCGGGCAACAACACCAGTTCGGCGCCTTCCGCAACGGCGATGTCAATCAAGCGCCGCGCTGCAACAAGATTCTCTTCAACCTCAGGGCCGGACACCATTTGCACCGCTGCAACATTCATATTACGCATGCTCTCTCCTAACGGGTTTGCTCTTGTTGCGTGCGTTCTGTTTCGCCGGGCGCTAATGTTTCGGCAGACGGAGCGCGCAACCCTTCGCGCGTTTTTTTCTCGACGGTCGGATCGTCCCACGATCCTTTAACCGTATATTCGTAGCTGAAGAGTTTTTCGAAGGGGTTTCCGAGAATTATCTGTCCGACCAATGCGCCGACACCGACCGCCGCCGCGCCGACCGGATTGGCCATCAGCAGTACCGATGCGCCCGCCGCGCCCACCGATAAACTGTCGGTCAGACTGGGCTGAACGTACACGTTCAAATTCTGCGTTTCCTTGCCCAGATCGACGGTGCCGGTAAGTTTCACTTTTGCAGAAGCGCCGTTCATTAGAAGATCGGAGGTGTGCAAGATGCCATCGTTGATTTCGGTCGTTCCGATAATCGAGTCGAAGGCGAAGCCTTCGCTGAACACATCTCGAAAATCAAGCGTGATCCGGCGCGGCAATGCTTGCAGCGACAATACGCCCAACAGTCGACCGATTCCCGGCTCAATCTTTGTGAAATGCCCTCTGCCAACGTTCAGAGTCAAATAACCATCAAGCGTGTCGAAGGCGAAGTTGCTTGGCGCGCCTGTCCAGGAGAGCGCTCCTCCCAGGCGCACGTCGGAGGCCACCACGCTTTTCGGCACGCCGAAATGTTCCAGAAAATTCTCAGCGTTGTTGACTTGCATTTCGATATTGATTTCGGTGCGTTGTTCCTGTCTGGCCGCCCGCCACCAGCCATTCGCCGTAATCGTGCCGTCGGGATTGGACAGCACGACGTTTTTCATGTGCCAGTCGGTTCCCCGAGGCTCCGCCTGAAGCGAAAGATGCCCCAAGTTTCTTTCTTTATAAAAAAAGCGTTCGGTTTTGAAATTGATCTCCGGCCAAGGATTGGCGCTACCGGGAATCAACAAGGTGTTGGTTTTCCCACCAGCCGTTTCTCCGATGAAACGGGCGTCCCACGGCGACAATTCCCCAGTTTCGAGAAACGTCAAGCGCGTGAAGTCTCCCTTCAGACGACCGTTCACCGTTCCGTTGGCGGCGGCAGCTTCCCAGGCCATCTGCCCCTCGGCTTCACGGCTGACAAGATTGAAGCCCCGGATGTTCGTGTCCTTGCGCGTTGAAAATTTCACATCATGCAGCAGCCGTCCCAATACGTTCATTGTTCCGATGCTGACATCCATGTCGTCCAGTGTTAAGGCTTCCGCTTCTTCGTTGCCGGGCAATGCCTGATACAGCGCGTGCCAGGGATCGATACTGAGCCGCGTCAATGTGCCGCGCACCGACACACCCGGCATCGTTGGCAATGCAATGCCTGCTGAACCTTTTTTTTCGCCAGCATGAATCAACGCACGCTCCAGCTTCCATGCTGCTCCATCAGGAACGCGCTTGGCGATAACGGCCAGCGACTCTCCCGGCGGCTGGTAATCAATCCGCCAGTGTTCTTCTTTGCCGGTTTCTTTTCCTCTCGTTATTGTCAGCGTATCGTGCACGATTTGTAATGGCGCAGCAACATCCGCTTCTTTCCCAAGAGGTTCGGGCAATTCGATGACCGCGCCGGTCAGCGGCGTTGTCAGCGCCCAGCGCAATGCTTTATTCTTGCCGCCGGTGTTGAGCGTCAACTGCCAGGGCGTCGTACCCGACAAGCGATCAAGCAACGGCAGCGCGGCGTTCGTGCGCAATTTCGAAAGGTCTGCTGTTCCCGTTCCCGTCAATGCAAGCCCGCCATTCCGCGAGGCCAATGTTACGGTTCCGTGGCCTCCGAACGCTTCAAACTTCAAAGCGTCCGCTTTGATGTCGTCCTCCGTAAAAGCTACCAATCCTTGCGCATGCGTCAGCAGCGGCACTCCCGGAATGTCGATCGTGTTTCCGAGAAGACTGAAGGTGCCATTGACTTTGCTGGTTTCTTCGCCGCTTAACGGAATGTTCAGTTTCAGCGCCAACGCGCCGTTACCCGTTGCCTGTGTCCCCGCCAGCATGTGATCCAGCCAGCCACCAACGGGACTCTCTTCGAGAAAGCGCAAATACGTTGCCATCGGCCCGCTGGCCGTACCCTCAATTCGCAAATGCGGATGATCGGCATCAAGGTTGGGAATCATCGCTTGTGTTTTCCCAAGCGCCGCATCGAAAATCGAACCGCGCTCGGTCACAATGGTCATGCGCTCTCCCTCAAAACGAAGATCCGCTTCAATCCCTTCAATGGCAGGCCATTCCGGGTCGTACACCATTCGCACATCGACAGCATGCGCGTCGACCACAAAGGTGCCGAGTTTGCCATCCGGAAACGGGAAATAATCCAGGTTACCTTTCAAAACCATTTGGGCGCGATCCGCCGCACCTTCCTTGAGGCTTTCACGTAACCAGCGCCGAACATCTTCTCCGGCCACATGCGGAATGTAGCGGTATGCGCTGACGGCAGCCGCTCGTTGCAACTGTGCCGAGAGGTCGGCGATACCGGCGCCGCCGTTGGCTTGCCATGTGCCCTTGAGTGCGCCTTCGACATCGGCATTGGAAAAATGAAGCGCGTCGATTTGAACAAACAAACCCTCTGGTTTGCGAGTCCAGCGCACATTACCGTCCATCGTATCCAGCGGCAACGCTTCGGGAAACACCTGCGGAAGATCGAGCACGACATCACGGCCATTCAACGCCACAGTTCCCTGCGTTTCATCAAACGACACTGTGCCGTTGATCCCCTGTACACCAGGATAAGCATCGTAGGCTTGCACGCTCGCTCCGCGAACGGTGGCGTGCGCGTTGTAATGAACCAGTCGCAATGTTTCTTCTGACTCGTTTTTTTCACGAACGCCTTCCCAACTGCCGCTCCCGTTCTCCAGCATCCCGCGGATATTGAGTGCCGACAGCGTTTCGCGCCAACCTTCCGGCAAGGGAATGGATCGCGACAAACCGGCCAATACCGACATGTCGAGTCGGTCGAACTCGAGATGACCACGCGGTGCCTGCGTCAACAATTTCGTCACCTGCGGCGGCGCTGTCGTATCCAAATCCTCCAGTGTCAACGTCACCGCCATCGGCTCAAGACGGAGACCGCTTTTTTCGACAAAGGTCAGGCCCTCTGCCGAAAAAATAAATCGGTGACGGTCTTCGCGTCCTTTGAAGCGACCCTGCATTTCCCGCAGTTCCAGTAGCGCTGCTGCTGATTCAGCGTCGGGCGCCAGATTCGCTCTGACATTATACAAAGCCATATCGGCAGTTACCGATGTCACGCGCTGCTTCGACAACGACGCCCATGCCTGAACATTTCCTTCGCCAGACGCCACGTCAATCGGCAAATCGACCCATTGCCGAAAGCTGCCAAGATCGACGCGGTTCAACCGCGCATACCATTGCCAATCGCGGTCGAAACTGCGCCGCAACAAACCGGTTACCGTCTCACCGCGCACTTCAAAGGTCGCTCCCGTCTTTGATACCAGATTGCCGCGCAAGCCTACGCGGTAATGCGACAGCCCTTGCTCCCCGCGAAAATCCAGTTGCTCAATGACCAGAGGTGGCGCCGCACGCTTCTCGTCGTGCCACTCGACTGTTCCGCCTTTGATTTCTATCGCTTGCTGCCGCAAGAGCCAGTCGGCAAACGTTTCTCCTCCGCTGTCTTTCTCGCCCTCCGACGAAGACGCAAGCAACACACTGCCGATAAACACGCGCCCTGCTGTGTCGCGCCGTATGATCAACGTTGGTTGTTCAAGCCGCAAACGCTTAAAGCGGACATCCAGATGAAACAACGAGTTCCATGTGTCCACCTGCAACCCAACCTTGGGCAGCGCCAGTTGCGCGTCAGCGCCGGAAGTATCAACGTTTTCCGGCAACGGCACATAAATCTGCAAATTGTGAACCGTCAATTGCGGGTTCCATCCTTCCCAACCCGTCTTGAGGTTTCCGAGCGTCACCGGTCGCCCGATCCGCTCTCCAAGAAAATCCGCG
This sequence comes from Burkholderiales bacterium, assembly GCA_031277215.1. Lineage (GTDB taxonomy): Bacteria > Pseudomonadota > Gammaproteobacteria > Burkholderiales > Casimicrobiaceae > UBA931. The sequence continues at coordinate 3,856 of JAITMR010000059.1, read as the reverse complement.
ACTTTATGCGGTTGCGCTTCCCACTGCGGCAACAGCACGAAACGAAGCGTCAGCAGGCTGGCGACAAAAACCGCCACCAACACGCCCGCTACAATCAGGACATACTGAAGAAATCGCAGAAAGCGAAAAAGGAGAAAAAGGCTACGGATATTCAAGCCCGCTTTCTTTGCACCTGCCGACATAAAACGCTGTTCCCCCCACGGGCCGGTAGTTCATAATATCAATATGAAGATTGTACCCTGTTCACCCGTATTTCTGCTGCGCTTGCGTAACCGCGCACATTCCGGCAACCTTTAGCGGAAAGGTCATTTCACCGATATGAATCTGTCCCAAGCTCTTTCCTTCAGCTCCTACGCCCAGCGCATGGTCGCGGCGCGTTCCGAATACCGCGACACTTGGGAAGGCGCACCCGAAAAAACCCTCGACTGGGACAGCGTCGTCACACAACCCATAGCCGCAGCACTTGCTCATGGTGATGCAGATGGCCTTGCCGCTGTTTTGCGACAAGTCCGCCAACACGTCATGCTGCATACGATGGCACGCGATTTGATCGGCTTGGCCGACCTCGACGAAGTTTGCGGCAACATGAGCCGACTCGCCAGTGACGCTCTCACCGCCGCAGTCACGTTGCACCAGACACAACTGGCCGAAACTCGCGGATGGCCGCGTGACACATCCGGAACCATCCAACCGTTCATCATCGTCGGCATGGGCAAACTGGGCGGCAGCGAATTGAATGTGTCGTCCGACATTGATCTTGTTTTTCTCTACCCCGAAGATGGCGAAACCGATGGTTCCCGCCCTCTGAGCAACCACGAGTTTTTCGTCCGGTTGGGGCAGCGCGTCATCGCAGCAATCGACGAAATCACTGCCGACGGTTTCGTGTTCCGTGTTGATATGCGATTGCGCCCTTACGGCGAGTCCGCGCCGCTGGCCGTTTCGTTCGACGCGCTTGAGCATTATCTGACGGCACAAGGGCGCATGTGGGAGCGTTACGCCTGGCTGAAAGCGCAAGCGCTCACCGGCAGCGCTTATCATGATGAACTTCAGCAATTGATCACACCATTCGTCTATCGGAAATACCTCGATTTCGATGCTTACGAGGGGCTGCGCGATGTGCGCGAACAAATCCGGACGCAGGGAAAAACTCGCGGCTACGCCCACAACATCAAACTGGGCAGCGGCGGCATCCGCGACATCGAATTCATCGCCCAGGCACTGCAAATTGTTCGCGGCGGTCGCATTCCGGCATTGCAACTGCGCGGAACCCGCACGGCGCTGAAAGCGCTCGGCGAACGTACCCTGTTGCCGAACGATGCCGTTCATGATCTTCTGGCTGCTTACGATTTTTTGCGCCGTGTCGAACACCGCTTGCAATACCGCGACGATCTGGCCACACAAACCCTGCCGGAAGACGAAGCCTCCCGAACCGCGCTGGCGCACAGCATGAACTTTGCGTCCTCCGCAGACTTCCAGGAAGCGCTCGACACGCACCGGCAATGTGTCGTCCGGCATTTTGAAACACTGCTCGGCTACGGCAACGAAGGACTTTCATCAACGCCTTCCGCACAAGTTCATCCGACGCCATCCAGCACCGATTTTGCATGGGACACCCCGGAAACACCCACGCTGCTTCGTCAGACGTTGCTCTCTCGCCGCTTCAGCGATCCAGACACCATCGCCGACCGCATTGTGCGCACACGCGAAAGCAAGCGTTACGCCACGCTTCCGGAACGTTCACGACAACGTTTCGACGCGCTCACGCAGCAACTCACCGACATCGCTTCAACGACCGCTTCGACCGCAACCACGCCGAACGTGGAAAACGCCATCGACACTTTATTCCTGCGGATGTTCACGCTGCTCGAAACCATCAGTCGACGCAGCGCCTATCTGGCGTTGCTCTCTGAACACCCGCAAACACTGCCGACACTCGCCCGCCTGCTTGCCGCTTCATCGTGGGCTGCCGATTATCTGAACCGTCACCCGATTTTGCTCGACGAATTGCTGTCGCCGCACATCCTGCTTGCCGAACCCGACTGGATCGTCTGGCGTAAAGAACTGACAAAAATTCTGGAAGCGCACACCGGCGACACCGAGCGGCAAATGGATGAACTGCGACATTTTCAGCATTCTCAAACATTCCGCTTGCTGGCACAGGACATTGCCGGACAATTAGCCGTCGAACGGTTGTCCGACCACCTGACCGCACTTGCCGACCTCATTCTCGAAACAACGCTCACACATTGCTGGCGAACATTGATGCCTGAAGACGCGCCGCCGCCACGTTTTGCCATCATCGGTTACGGCAAACTGGGCAGCAAGGAAATGAGTTACGGATCCGACCTCGATCTGGTCTTCCTCTATAAAGTCGGCGATGACGGTGACGAAGCCGTCGCCCGTTATACACGACTGGCGCAACGAATGAACACCTGGCTGACCAGCACCACCGCCGCCGGTAATCTCTACCTGACCGACCTGCGCCTGCGACCAGACGGCAGCAGCGGTCTGCTGATATCACGCTGGGACGCTTTCCTTCGTTACCAACGCGAAAAAGCCTGGACGTTTGAACATCAGGCGCTCACACGCGCCCGCTTCATTGCAGGCGACAACGAATTGGGGGCGGCGTTCATGCGTGAGCGCGCCGTCTTATTGCAACAACCACGCGATATTGCTGTTTTGCGCCGGGACATCATCACCATGCGCGAACGCATGCTGGAAGGACGCTCCAACCCGACTGCCCTGTTCGACGTTAAACATGATCGTGGCGGTATGGTCGATATTGAATTTCTCGTGCAATTTTTAGTACTCGCGCACGCCCACCGTTTCCCGACACTGACCCGCAACACCGGCAACGTCGCGCTGCTCACCAGCGCCGCCACACTCGGCCTCATCGCCGCCACCGAAGCCGAAGCCGCCATCCAGGCTTACCGTTTTTACCGTCGGCGACAACATACGGCTCAGTTGCAAGAAATAGACAACGCAATGATCGAACCTTCCTTGACGGAAAATGAACGATCCTCCGTCCTCGCTTTGTGGGAGAAACTTCTTGCGCCGTGATCAGAGGTCAGGGCGCGGAGAAAGGCACGAATGTGCCGTCATTCCCGCGTGTTTTTGGCGGGAATCCAGTGTCTTTTGTTTTTCACACGAAAGCGCGATGTATGAATTCACGACTCTATTGAAAAAGGCACGGACAAAGTTTCCTCCCCTTCAAGAGCCTGCCCCCGGAGAGATTTTGGGCGGGGAGGGTGGATGGGGTTGTTTGAATGATGCGCTCCCCTCGCCCGCTTGCGGGAGAGGGGTTGGGGGAGAGGGTGGTTCAAATTGGCGCGGTGTGCGAATCCACGACCCCATTGAAAAAGGTATGGTGCACCGTCATTCCCGTGCGCTTCCCCGCCCAAAATCGCTGCGGGGACAAGTCTGGCGGGAATCCAGTGTCTTTTGTTTTTCACACGAAGACGTGGTGTGTGAATTCATGGCTCCGTTGAAAAGGCACAGACAAATCATTTTCACGCGGAGGCGCGGAGAAAGGCACGAATGCGCCGTCATTCCCGCGTGCATTTGGCGGGAATCCAGCGTCTTTTGTTTTTCACACGAAGGCGTGGTGTGTGAATTGCGACAAATAAAATCATGCAAGGGGCTGGGCAGGAGAGACAAACCCCCGTCCGCCTTCGGCGAAAGGGGGCTTCGGATGCGCGGATGCGCGGAGAAAGGCACGAAGTGCCGTCATTCCCGCGTGTTTTTGGCGGGAATCCAGCGTCTTTTGTTTTTCACACGAAGGCGTGGTGTATGACTTTCCCTCTCTGCGTTTTCGCGTGAGTACACACGGCGGATGACGCCGCCTGCGAATTCATGA
>JAITMR010000045.1 GCA_031277215.1 Burkholderiales bacterium | reverse complement strand
GCAAGCAGAAAAAAACATCTCCGCTATCGAGAATGTCAAATTTAAAATCATGGAGGCGGATGCGCTTGAGTTTATCGACGCCACCGAAGCGTCGTTTGATTTTGTTGCATGCTCAGGATTTCTTCACCATTTGGATGAAACAGAACTGGCGAATACGCTAAAAAACATTCATCGAATTCTTGAAAAAGATGGCTGCGTTCTCATTGCGGAACCTGTAAAAACAGAGCAGACCGAGCCAGCGTTGATACGGTGGTGGAACAAGCCGGTGATACCGCACCTCATGCAATACCTGACTTTGGCGCCTGCGCCCGAGGAAACGCCTTTGGATTTGCCGCGTTTTTTAAAAACCGCTGCCGAGGCTGGGCTGATCTTGAAATACCAAAGGAAAAGCTGGGAAATTTATTCCCGGTTCGATAATGGTTGGCAAGACCGTCTTCTTATCCCTATTATTGATAGAATATGGAACGACGGTGTGGTTTGGATGGGTGTTTTTGGGAAAGCGTGAAGGGTTTTGAGCATTGATCCAAGTGTCGCTGAGCAATGATTATCAAGCCAAGGAGTCGCAATGTCCTGTATGCGTTGGTTGCAAGTCGGCGTTGTTGTTTTTTTCGGTGCGTTGTCGGGTGCGTGTACCGAGAAAAAAGCGGTGGAGGCTTATCAAGGATATGTGGAAGGCGAGTATGTCTATATCGCTTCGCCGCTGGGAGGGCGGCTTGACCAACTGACGGTGCGGCGCGGGATGGTTGTCGAAGACGGTGCGCCCCTTTTTGCACTGGAATCAGAAAAAGAAAACGCCGCGTTGCAGCAGGCGCGGGCGCAACTTGATGCTGCGCAAGCGCAGTTGTCCGATATGAAAACAGGCCGGAGGCTTCCGGAAGTGCAGGTGGTCGAAGCGCAACTGGCGCAGGCCAGGGCGCAGGAAAAACAGGCGGCGATCCAGAAAGAACGCGATGAAAAACAATGGGCGATAGGCGGCATTGCCGAAGCGCAACGCGACGACAGCCGCGCCCGAGCTGAGACGGCTGCGGCGCGTGTGCGCGAGTTAAGCAACCAGATCGAGGTGGCGCGTCTTCCCAACCGCGAACAACAAATCAAAGCACAGGAAGCGCAAGTGGACGCCATGCAAGCGGCGCTTGATCAGGCAGATTGGGTGTTGCGACAAAAAACGGTGACGGCATCGAGAGGCGGCGAGGTGGTGGACACGTTGTACCGTGAAGGTGAATGGGTGGCCGCAGGAGCACCGGTTGTGAAATTGCTGCCGCCGCAAAACGTCAAAGTACGTTTTTTTATTCCCGAAACCATAGTCGGTTCTTTGAAAAAAGGGCAGCCGGTACGCCTTGTTTGTGACGGTTGTGCCGCACCGATTGATGCGACGATAACGTACATTGCCGACCGGGTTGAATACACACCGCCGGTGATTTTCAGCAATGAAAGCCGGAGCAAGCTGGTGTTCATGATCGAAGCGCATCCTGAATCAGGCGATGCGCGTTCGCTGCATCCCGGCCAGCCGGTGTCTGTAAACCTGTTGTAAACAAAAGATCATGGCAACCCGCCAGGAAAGCCGCGTTTGCTGTTCCGAATTCGCCATTGATGTGCGAGGATTGAACAAGCGCTTTGGCGACAAACATGTTGTTAATGATTTGTCGATGCAGGTTCGACCCGGAGAAATTTTCGGTTTCCTCGGTCCGAACGGCAGTGGCAAGACAACCTCGATACGCTTGATGTGCGGCTTGCTGACTCCGGACTCAGGCAGTGGAACTTGTCTTGGTTACGATGTGATTGCCGAGACCGACGCGATTAAACGAAGCGTCGGCTACATGACGCAACGGTTTTCATTCTGGGATGATTTGACCATCCGCGAAAATCTCGATTTTATTGCGCGTGTTTACCAGATGCCGAATCGAAAAGTTGCCGTAGAAAAGTCGTTGACAGGCTTGGGTTTGACAGAACGCGCCAATCAGTTGGCAGGCACATTGTCCGGTGGCTGGAAACAACGGCTGGCATTGGCTGCGTGCATGCTGCACAAGCCGATGTTGTTGTTGCTTGACGAGCCGACGGCGGGTGTTGATCCCGCAGCGCGGCGCGATTTCTGGGAAGAGTTGCACCGGTTGGCAGCGCAGGGCATTTCAGTTCTGGTCAGCACGCATTACATGGACGAAGCGGAGCGCTGCCACAAACTTGCGTACATTTCGCACGGCACTTTGCTGGCGCAAGGAACAGCGCAGGAAATCGTGGCAGCGCAGAAGTTATTCACCTGGGTGGTCAGAGGAGAAATCGCCGACGAAAACCTGGTGCAATTGTCGAGCATGCTTGCCAACAAACCGGGTGTTTTGCAAACGGTGGCGTTCGGCAATGCGCTTCATGTGACCGGACGCGATTCGGCTTTGCTCGAAAAAACGCTGCAAGAAACGATGGCGGGACTTCCGTATGAAGTGGCGCGAACAGAAACCGGTCTCGAAGAAGTGTTCATTCACTTGATGCGAACCTCGAAAGAGGCGCAAGAGGCGAAGCGATGAGCCGTCGGTCGTTTCCCTTTTCTGCAACGCGCTGTTGGGGCGTTGTGCTCAAAGAGTTCCTGCAACTGAAACGGGATCGTGTGACATTTGCGATGATCGTCGGTATGCCGGTGATGATGCTGATTTTGTTCGGCTACGCGATTAATATGGATCCGAAGAATTTGAAGACCATGGTCTTTGATGCGGATCGCAGTGAATTTTCGCGCAGCTTCGTCACGGCAATGCACAACACAGGCTACTTCAAATTCATTGATGCACTGAACAATGAAGCGGAAGGTGAAGCGGCGCTGGCGCGGGGCGATGCGCAATTTGTCGTCAACATCCCGAGCGATTTTTCCCGACGCCTGATGCGGGGCGAACGACCGGCGGTATTGATTCTTGCGGATGCCACCGATCCTGCGGCAGCAAGCAACGCGATTGACGCGGTCACCCGGCTGGCTGAAAGTGTGGTTTGGAAAGACCTCGGCAGGCCGTTGACAAATGCGAGCGGATCCGCGCCGCCATTCGATGTTCAGGTTCATCGTCGCTACAATCCGGAAGGCATCACACAATACAACATCGTTCCCGGCTTGATGGGCGTGATTTTGTTGATGACGATGGTGATGATGACGGGGCTGGCGATGACCCGCGAGCGCGAGCGGGGCACGATGGAAAATTTGCTGGCGACACCGGCGCGACCGCTGGAAGTGATGACGGGCAAGATCGTGCCGTATATTTTCATCGGCATGCTTCAGGCAACGATTATTCTTTTGGCGGCGACGATGCTTTTCGGTGTGCCATTCTTTGGTGGCATCGTGGAGCTTTATGGAATTTTGCTGGTTTACATCGCAGCGACGCTGACGGTCGGAATCACCATTTCTTCGTTGGCGCGCAATCAATTGCAGGGAGTGCAACTGACGTTCTTTTTCTTTTTGCCCAATGTGTTGTTGTCGGGTTTCATGTTTCCGTTTTACGGCATGCCGCATTGGGCGCAAGTCATTGCCCATGCGTTGCCGATGACGTACTTTAACCGATTGGTGCGCGGCATCATGTTGAAAGGAAACAGTTGGCCGGATTTGTGGCCTGATTTGTGGCCGTTGATGGCATTCACAGTTATTCTGATGGGCATTGCACTGAAGTTTTATCGGCGCACACTGGATTGAGGAAACGCGCATGTTACGAAGCTATCCAGAGAGTTATCACGCGAAGGCGCGAAGGCACGAAGGCGGGAACTTCAGCCTGTGCCGCTCTTCACCCACGGTCAACATGTCATCAGAGGAAAAAATCACCCACGCAGCAATTTCCCCGATATCCCTTCGCGCCTTCGCGCCTTCGCGTGAGCTATTTAATCGCGTAACCCGACGATGTTTCAACGCCCTTTTTGTTTGCGTTGCTGTGGCGTTTACCGGCTGCGCCGTCGGGCCGGAGTTTCAACCGCCAGAAGCGCCAACAGCAACACGTTATACGGAAACCCCGATGTCTGAACACACCGCAGCCATTCCGGAGATTGCACACGGTGGCGCGGCGCAACGGTTTGTGATGAACGATGCAGAAGACGTGTTGTCCGGCAAACCCTGGTGGACGCTTTTTCAAAACACGGCGCTTGACCAGTTGATCGAACAGGCGTTGGAGAACAGCCCGACGCTGACAGAAGCCGAAGCGCGTCTCCGGCAGGCGCAGGAAGAATATCTGGCGCGTTCAGGAGCACTCCGTTATCCGTCGGTTGATGCCAATGTTTCAGCAGCGAGGCAACAATTGGAATTTGAAACAATGGGCATCACGGCGATGCCCAGTCCTTCACCGTTTACGCTTTACAACGTATCGGTCGGTGTTTCCTATACCTTCGATTGGTTTGGCGCCCATGCCCGGGCACTGGAAGGGCTGCAAGCGGCAACAGAAATCAAGTCCTTTCAATGGGACGCAGCGCGGCTGACCTTGGCGGCCAATATCACTACAACCGTTGTGCGCGAAGCGTCGTTGCGAGAACAGATCGGGGTTCTGGATTCCGTGATCAATGCTTTGCAGAAACAGTTGACGATTCTTGAAGCACGGCGTGCGTTGGGAGGTGTTTCTGATGCCGAGGTGCAAAACGTCAAAAGCGCACTGGCCGATTATCAGGCGCGCTTGCCGCCGTTGCACCGATTGCTGCACAGCGTGCGCCACCAACTGGCGTTGTATCTGGGGCAGACACCGGGTGAAGCGACGTTACCGCAATTCCATCTTGCCGATTTGCATTTGCCGGAGACACTGCCGTTGACGGTTCCTTCCGAATGGGTTCGTCAACGTCCCGATATTCGTGCTGCCGAAGCGATGCTGCATCAGGCGAGTGCGCACGTCGGCGTGGCGACAGCCAATCTGTATCCGCGCCTGACACTGAGCGGCCATTTGAGTTCAGCGGCCTTGAGCGGAGAAAAACTCTTTGCCGAGGGTTTCAATCTTTGGAACCTGGGAGCGGGCGTTGCCCAACCGTTGTTTCGCGGTGGTGAATTGCAGGCACAAAAACGCGCTGCCGAAGCGGCATTTGATGCGGCAGCCGCCGGTTATCGACAAACCGTATTGCACGGATTTCAGAACGTGGCCGATGCGTTGCGGGCGCTGGAAGCCGATGCGTTGACTTTGAAAGCACGCAGCGCGGCGACCGGCGAAGCGTTGGCAACTTACACGTTGATGAAGGCGCGTTATCAGTTGGGCGGTGTTGACCTGTGGAGTGTGCTTGATGCCGAGCGACGTTATTTTGAGACATTGCTTGCGCAGACTCAATCGACAGCAGACCGCTACACGGATACCGTGGCGTTTTTTCAGGCGATGGGAACGGGTACGTCGAAAGAAACGCCCTAGAGCGTTTTTAGTTTATGTTCTTGCATTCTTGTGAGGGGGCATTACGCTTTGCTTCCCTCTTCCCTTGCGGGAGAGGGGCAGGAGGAGAGAGCTAAAAGTGTATGCGCTTGAAGCGAAACTGTTTTAATGTAATGTTAGATCTATTGATTTGGAACATTGATGGAATCTATAAAATTCTTGCCCGCTTTCTCAATTTGATTGTCTATTGTCTTTCCACGATGGGAATATGCAGCGAAAAACCCGAGTTGCGGTTGTACCGGATGACGGCAATAGAGAGCGGTGACTTGTAGTTTAAGCAGCTCTTTGCCTGAAGGGGTAACAGCGGCTGTATCATCAAAAACGATATAGACGCTAACACATGGATAGCCGCGATATTCAGTGTACTGATAATTGGATGTTGTCTCCACAAATCGAGGAAAAGGGTTCATGACAGAAATGCGATTCTTCACAAAATGGATAAGAGCTTCTTTGTCGTCAGTAGGTGGCATTTCAAAAATCACTGCTTGTGCGCCGTAAGTTTCATTATTTTCGGCTCCTCTTTTTCCGAAGTTAATGCCATTTTTCGTTATGGCAGTAATAATCCAACCCTCAGAATCGGGGGCATGGATATTTAATATATTACTTGGGAACAATTGATTGGGGTTTACAGGTTGTCCCGGCGATTGAGCGTTGGCAGAAGAAGCGATTAAGTAGATGAAGATAGCGGTAGTAATTTTTTTGGTCACTTTCATTTCCTGTTCGAGATAGTGGAGTGAATAAGTCTAATCGGCGCATTTTAGCACGTCCGGGATGATGAAATGGTAGGCATAAATTTAGCTTGCGCTACATTAAAATATTTTGCTACTCTTTAATGTACCATTTTCGTCAAAGAGAAATTTTGGTGAAATATTCGGGCTAATTAAACTGCGCCGATTGCGCTGCCATAAAGCCGTTTTTCATCGCATCGAGCGGCAATTCGCGCCCGATCACGACCAGCACCGAGCGTCGTGGTTCTTTGGAGCGCCAGGGTTCGCCGTAATCGAAGCCGACGACTTTGTGCACGCCTTGCACGATCAAGCGCCTCGGTTCACCTGCGATGGCGAGAATGCCTTTGTAGCGCAGCATGTCGTTGCCGTGGGCTTCAATGAGGGACTCCATCCAGGCGCCGACACGAACCAGATTCATTTCACCGGCTTCAAATATATGAGAGGCAATATTGTCGTTCCACGAACGATTCAGCAAAGAGCGCGGTTGCCGGATCGGAATGAAAGCGGGCGCGGAAGCGTTCGGAGCGATGTAAGCCTCATCGAGCGAGAGCGTAGATTCGAGATTGAAAGCGTGAAGGCCGAGCCAGTCTTTGTGTGATAACTGTCCATGCACGACTTCGATGATGGGCGCACGCGCGTTGATTTTTCGCAGACGGTCGATCAACAACGCTTTATCGTCATCATTGATTCCTGTCAACGGCAAGCGATCAACTTTGGTCAACAGCAACCGATCGGCGAAACCGATTTGTGAAGCGGCGACGCGATGTTCGTTGAGTTGTTTCTGCGCATGCTCGCTGTCAACCAGTGCAATCACAGCGTCGAGTTGAAAACGCTCTCGCAAAATTTCGTCAACGAAAAAAGTCTGGATGATCGGCGCTGGATCGGCGAGGCCGGTGGTTTCGAGAATCAACCGGTCGAAAGCCAGCGCTCCGGCATCGCGACGTTCCAGTAAATTCTGCAAAGAGGCGGTCAACTCGCCGCGCACAGTACAACACACGCAACCGTTGGTTAGCTCGATGATCTCGACTTCAGCGTTTTGCGTTAGCAAACGGGTATCGAGATTGATTTCGCCGAACTCGTTTTCGATGATGGCGATTTTTTCGCCATGATTCTCGCGCAGGAGCGTGTTGAGCAAAGTGGTTTTACCGACGCCCAAAAAACCGGTAAGAATCGTGACGGGGATCATGGCAAAGACGGGAGGGGGGCGGGTCGTCATCGTTTGGAGAGGAGCGGATTTAACAACAACGGATGGTGCCGTTCTTGCCACTGTAACGTGCGTCCTGACGGTCGCGGAAAAACTCTTCGTAAGTCATGATCGGCTGTTCAGGGTGGGTTGTACGCATGTGCTGAACGTATGTATCATAGTCGGGCATACCGATCATCAACTTGGCAGCTTGACCAAGGTAACGCCCGAATTTGGAAAGGTCTTGGAACATGCAAACAGAACGTCAAAAAATAAAACGATAACACGCTGGCGTTCTATTGTGCGCTGATACGCTTCAGATGTAAACCGACTTGTTGCTGGACGCTGTGCGGAAGAAAGAAATGCTTTGTTATGTCAGAATGTCGGCAGCGGCATCAATCACATGCCGTTGTCCGGCATGCTCCGCAGTCGCCAGGAACGACGGCAAGTATTGCAAACATTTTATTCGGAAGGCTTTTTCAAGGGCGCAACGGTTATGCAACAACCTATTGATCTTTTAATTTATCCGCGCTGGCTGGTGCCGGTTGTTCCTGCCGGTGTCGTGCTTGAAGATTATGCGCTGGCGGTGGAGCAGGGGCGAATTGTGGCGGTGTTACCGGCTCGTGAAGCCAGGGAGCGGTTTGTTGCGCGTGAAACAGAAACGCTTGAAACGCATCTGCTGATGCCGGGTCTGGTCAATCTGCATTGTCACGCGGCGATGAATCTTTTGCGTGGTATTGCCGATGATTTGCCGTTGATGTCCTGGCTTTTGGAGCACATCTGGCCTGCGGAGGCGAAACATGTTTCCCATCGTTTTGTTCATGATGGAACGCTGATCGCCTGCGTCGAAATGCTGCGCAGTGGTGTGACGTGTTTCAACGATATGTATTTTTTTCCGGAAGCGGCAGCAGAAGCGGTAAACACATCGGGAATTCGGGCGGCGCTCGGTTTGACCGTGCTTGAGTTTCCGGGCGCGTATGCAAGAGACGCGGACGATTACTTCGCTAAAGGGTTGGCGGTTCACGAAACCTTGCGAGGCAGGCCGAGACTCTCCTTCTGTCTGGCGCCGCACGCGCCGTATTCCGTTTCAGACCGCAGCTTTGAGCGTGTCGCAGTGTTGGCGAATGAACTTCATCTTCCGATGCATATTCATGTACACGAAACACGCGACGAAATTGCGCAAAGCCTGAAAGAACACGGGATACGTCCGCTGGAGCGCTTGCATCGTCTTGGGTTGGTCGAGTCGAAGTTGATCGCGGTGCATGCGGTGCATCTTGGGGCGAAAGAAATAGCGCAGTTGGCGGCGTGCGACGCCTCGGTTGTGCATTGCCCAACGTCCAATCTCAAACACGGCAGTGGCATCGCGCCATTGGCCGCGTTGCTTGAGGCGGGGGTCAATGTTGGTTTAGGAACCGACGGCGCGGCAAGCAACAGTCGCTTCGACTTGTTTGAAGAAATGCGATTGGCAGCGTTGCTGGCCAAAGGAAGCGAGGAAAAGGCCACCGCCGTCAATGCACATCGTGCGTTGGCGATGGCGACGATCGGCGGCGCACAGGCGCTTGGGTTGGGCGATGAAATCGGTTCGCTTGAGCCGGGCAAAGCGGCGGACGTGTGCGCGGTGGATTTTAGCGCGTTGCATTTATCGCCCTGCTACGATCCCGTATCTCATCTGGTGTACGCGGTGAGCGGCGACGACGTGAGCCATGTGTGGGTGGACGGGAAAGCGCGGGTTAAGAATCGTGTGTTGGTTGATCTCGATGTGGAAGCGTTGAAGGCGATGGCGACGGGGTGGGGGGCAAAGATTGGAGGTCAGGGATCAGGAAAACCTGATCCCTGATTTCTGGCTCAAACCGTAACTGTCTTCGCCACTTCCGCGAATGCTTCAATCTGGTCGAAGTTCATATAGCGATAAATGTCGGACGCTTTTTTGTTGACGATGTTTACTTGTGCAAGATACTCCGTGGCTGTCGGGATTTTGCCCATCAGTGCGCAGACGGCGGCAAGCTCGGCGGAACCGAGGTAGACGCGGGTGTCGATCCCGAGTCGGTTGGGGAAGTTGCGCGTTGATGTTGACATCGCTGTTGAGCCTTTGCGGATTTGTGCCTGGTTGCCCATGCACAGCGAGCAGCCGGGCATTTCCATGCGTGCGCCGGATTTACCGAGAATGCTGTAATAGCCTTCTTCGTTCAGGATCATGGCGTCCATTTTTGTTGGCGGCGCAATCCAGAGGCGCGCCGGAATATCGCTCTTGCCGTCGAGCACGTTTCCGGCAGCGCGGAAATGGCCGATGTTGGTCATGCACGAGCCGATGAAAACTTCATCAATTTTGTCGCCAGCGACTTCGGAAAGAGATTTGACATCGTCCGGATCGTTCGGGCAAGCAACGATGGGTTCTTTGATCTCGCTCATATTGATGTCAATGACTGCCGCGTATTCGGCATCGGCGTCTGCCGTCAACAATTGTGGATCGGCAAGCCATGTTTCCATGGCTTTGATCCGTCGCGTCAGTGTTTGTTTGTCTTCGTAGCCGTTGGCAATCATCCACTTCATCAGCACGATGTTGGAACGCAGGTATTCGGTGATGGGTTCTTTGTTCAGCCGCACGGTACACCCTGCAGCGGAACGTTCGGCAGAGGCGTCGGACAGTTCAAACGCTTGTTCCACTTTCAGATCAGGGAGTCCTTCGATTTCAAGGATGCGACCGGAAAAGATATTTTTCTTTCCCTGTTTTGCGACGGTCAGGAGTCCCGCTTTAATTGCGTAGTATGGAATGGCGTTGACCAGGTCGCGCAGGGTGATGCCGTCCTGCATTTTTCCCGTGAAGCGCACGAGCACCGATTCGGGCATGTCGAGCGGCATCACGCCAGTGGCCGCAGCAAACGCGACGAGGCCGGAACCGGCGGGGAAGGATACGCCGATCGGGAAACGGGTGTGTGAGTCGCCGCCCGTGCCGACGGTGTCGGGGAGCAGGAAGCGATTGAGCCAACTGTGGATGACGCCGTCGCCGGGGCGCAGCGCGATGCCGCCGCGTGCGGCAATGAAGGAAGGCAGGGTGCGGTGTGTTTTGACATCAACGAGTTTGGGGTAAGCGGCGGTGTGGCAGAAGGACTGCATCACCAGATCGGCGGAAAAACCCAGGCAGGCGAGGTCTTTCAACTCGTCGCGGGTCATCGGGCCGGTGGTGTCTTGTGAGCCGACCGACGTCATGCGCGGTTCGCAATACGTGCCGGGACGCACGCCTTTGCCTTCAGGCAGGCCACAAGCACGCCCCACCATTTTTTGTGCCAGGGTAAAGCCCTTGCCGGAGTCTTTGGGCGCTTGCGGCAGGCGGAAAACCGTGGAGGGAGGCAAGCCCAACGCTTCGCGTGCTCTGGCGGTCAGGCCGCGCCCGATGATTAGTGGGATGCGGCCACCTGCTCGCACTTCGTCAAGCAGCACCGGCGTTTTCAGCGGCGCTTCGGCAATGGGCGTTCCGTTTTTCAGCGCCTTGACGGTCGCTTTTTCCTGGTCGATGACGAGTTCGATTTCGTCGCCCATGTTCATTTGCGAAACGTCGATTTCAACGGGCAGGGCGCCTGCGTCTTCCTGGGTGTTGAAGAAGATCGGTGCAATTTTCCCACCGAGGCAAACGCCGCCGAAACGTTTGTTCGGAACGAAGGGGATGTCTTCGCCGGTCCACCACAAGACTGAGTTGGTCGCCGATTTGCGCGAGGAGCCGGTGCCGACGACGTCGCCAACGTAGGCGACAGAATGACCTTTTGCTTTCAACGCTTCGATTTGTTTCATCGGACCGCGTTCGCCGGGCTGGTCGGCGTCGATGCCGGGGCGCGGGTTTTTCAGCATGGCGACTGCGTGCAACGGAATGTCGGGACGCGACCAGGCGTCCGGCGCAGGCGAAAGGTCGTCCGTGTTGGTTTCGCCTGTGACCTTGAACACGGTGATCATGAGTTTTTCCGGAACTTCCGGACGTGACGTGAACCATTCTGCATCGGCCCACGATTGCAACACGGTGCGGGCGTTGGCATTGCCTTGTTCGGCCAGTTTGCGCACGTCGTTGAAAGAATCAAAGATCAAAAGCGTGAATTTGAGCGCGTTGGCGGCGATGGCACCGACTTCGGCGTCGGTAAGCAGGTCGATCAGTGGTTTCACGTTGTAGCCGCCAAGCATCGTGCCCAGGAGTTCGGTGGCTTTGGTGCGTGAAACGAGCGGGCAATGGAGTTCGTTTCGTGTGATTGCTGCCAGAAATTCCGCCTTGACCTGTGCCGCGTCATCGACGCCGGCAGGGACGCGGTGTGTGAGCAGTTCGAGCAGAAACGCTTCTTCTCCTGCGGGAGGGTTCAGCAATAACTGCACCAGTGCCTCAGTTTGCTGTTTGGAGAGTGCAAGCGGTGGAATACCCAGCGCCGTGCGTTCGGCGGCGTGTTGGCGGTAGGCGTCTAGCATTTTGGAGAATCCTTTCTGAACAAAGCGCAATGATGTGGAGGGGTAAAAAACTGTTGGTACCAGATACATTATTATAAAGCTTGAGAAACACTTTCGGCTCGAAAGCGATGCTGTCGCCTTCGAGCCGAAGAGCCGTTCGGGGTTAATTCAGCAGCTTGGTGGGGTCGCTCAACCCAGCAGCGGAGCGACGGCTTCGCGCTCCTCCTCAAGCTCTTTCAACGTTACGGCGATTCGTTCCCTGGAAAATTCGTCGATTGGCAGATCGGGAACGACGTGGTATTCGCCGTTGGCGCAGATCACCGGAAAACCGAACAACACGTCTTCCGGAATTCCGTATTGACCGGAAGAGGGAATGCCCATCGTCGCCCACTGACCGTTCGTGCCGAGCACCCAGTCGCGGATGTGGTCGATGGCGGCGCTGGCGGCAGAGGCGGCGCTCGAAGCGCCACGCGCTGCGATGATCGCCGCACCACGTTTGCCGACGGTGGGCAGGAAGACATCGCGGTTCCAGGTGTCGTCGTTGATTTTGTCCTTGAGGGAAACGCCACCGCTGACGGCGAAGCGATAATCAGCGTACATGGTCGGAGAGTGGTTTCCCCAGACGGTCAGGTTTGTGATGCTGGCGACGGGTACACCGGCTTTTGTTGCCAACTGTGTCAGCGCCCTGTTGTGGTCGAGGCGCAGCATCGCCGTGAAGTTCTTTTTGGGCAACGATGGCGCCGATTTCATGGCGATATAGGCGTTGGTGTTGGCAGGGTTGCCGACAACGAGCACTTTGACATCGCGGCTTGCAACTTCATCGAGCGCTTTGCCCTGGGCGATGAAAACCTTGGCGTTTTCCTGGAGCAAATCGCTGCGCTCCATTCCCGGTCCACGCGGTTTGGCACCGACGAGCAAGGCGATGTCGGTGTCGCGGAAAGCGTCCCTGGCGTCGCTGAATCCCTGCATGCCGGCGAGCAGGGGGAAGGCGCAATCGTCAAGTTCCATCATCACGCCTTTCAGGGCGGACTGGGGCTTTTCCATCGGCAGTTCGAGAAGTTGCAAAAAGACCGGCTGATCCGGGCCGAGCATTTCGCCGGAAGCAATTCTGAACAGCAAACTGTAACCGATCTGGCCGGCTGCACCAGTAACACTAACGCGAACAGGTTTTTTCATTTGAGACTCTCCTTGGTTCAAAAAACAGTGGTGGTTGAAGGGTTGCAAAACGCACATATAGGGGACGACGCGAATTTTATAATAGTAGGCCGGACATCCCAAGCTGTAAAGGTCTTGTTAATGGCACACTTTACTTAGGGTTATATGGGTAGTTGGATTACTAGCAGTGGGGTTATTGGCGATTTACTCATTGGCAGCAGAGTTGCGGGCATTGTGGTTATTAGGAGTGCGGTTACTGGCAGTAGGGTTATCAAACCAATAAAGCGAATCCCTGTAAAAAAATTCAATTTGACGGAAAAGCATGGTGACACTACCCCTGATCTTGCTTACAATGAGGATCGACTTTACCACTTACTGCGAAAGGAAAGGCCATGACGGAAAAGACTGCGACCATTTCATTTTCAGACGGCTCGCCGGCGATTACGCTACCGATGTTTGAAGCCAATCTCGGTCCGGATGTGATCGACATTCGAGCGCTGTATGGGAAAACAGGAAAATTCACCTACGACCCGGGTTTTCTTTCAACGGCATCGTGCGGTTCCACCATCACCTACATTGATGGCGACAAAGGCGAATTGCTTTATCGCGGTTATCCGATTGATGATCTGGCGCATCACTGTAACTTCCTTGAAGTTTGCCAGTTGCTGATTTACGGCAATCTTCCCACGAAAGAACAGAACGACAAATTTACCCAGAGAGTGTTGCACCACACGATGGTGCACGAGCAGATGCACTATTTCTTGCGCGGCTTCCGCCGGGATTCGCACCCGATGGCGGTGCTGACCGGACTGGTTGGGGCGATGTCGGCCTTCTATCCCGACTCGATGGATATTCATGATGCGAAGCAACGCGAAACATCGGCCATCCGTTTGATCTCGAAAATGCCGGCCTTGGTGGCGATGTCGTACAAGTACTCGATTGGCGAGCCGTATGTGTATCCTGACAACAGCTTGTCGTATGCGGGCAATTTCCTCCGGATGATGTTTGCCACACCGTGCGAGCCGTACAAGGTCAACCCGGTGGTTGAGCGTGCGTTCGACCGGATTCTGACCTTGCACGCCGACCACGAGCAAAACGCCTCAACATCGACCGTGCGCTTGTGCGCTTCCTCCGGCACCAATCCGATTGCGGCGATCGCCGCCGGTGTGGCGTGTCTGTGGGGACCGTCGCATGGTGGCGCCAATGAAGCGTGCCTTGTGATGCTGGATGAGATTCAGGCGGCAGGCGGCGTTGAAAAGATCGGCGAATTCATCGCCAAGGTCAAAGACAAAAACTCCGGTGTTCGTCTGATGGGTTTCGGCCATCGCGTCTATAAAAATTACGACCCACGTGCGAAGCTGATGCGTGAAACCTGCCACGAAGTGCTCAACGAACTCGGTTTGGGCAACGACCCCCAGTTCAAACTAGCGATGACGCTGGAGAAGATCGCGCTGGAAGACGATTACTTTGTAGCGCGCAAACTGTACCCGAACGTCGATTTCTACTCAGGCATCGTTCAAAAAGCGATCGGCATCCCGACGCCGCTGTTCACCGCGATTTTTGCATTGGCGCGTACCGTCGGCTGGATTGCGCAACTGAACGAAATGATCGCCGATCCCGAGTACAAGATCGGTCGTCCGCGTCAGCGCTATATTGGCGAGACGCATCGCGCCGTCAAACCACTGGTGCAGCGTTAAACAGACTGGGCGTTTCTTCGGACAATGAGCTAATGAGGGAAAATTGATGAGCAGCTCCACCAGCATGAAGGAAAGTCTTTCCACCAGTGCATTGTTCGGAGGCAATGCCCCGTTTATCGAAGAGCAGTACGAGCGTTATCTCGAAGACCCGTCGTCAGTCAGCGAAGAATGGCACGATTATTTCGGACTGTTGCGCGGCGGGGTTCGTGATGTGCCACATGCGCCGATTGTGCGCGCTTTCGAGCAGTTGACGAAAGCGCCGATACGAACGGTTGCGGCGGCGCCTGCGGGCGGTGTTCACGACAGCAAGCAGGCAGCGGTGCAGTTGTTGGTCAGCCGTTACCGGATCCTCGGTGTGCGGCAGGCCAACCTGGATCCGCTTCAACGCCAATCACAGGAACTGTTGCCCGAGCTTGACCCGGGAGCTTACGGCTTTACCGATGCCGATATGGAGACCGAGTTTGCGACCGGTTCGCTGCATTCGGCGCCACACGCCAAACTCAAAGACATCCTCCGGCTTTTGAAAGACACCTATTGCAGAACGATAGGCGTCGAATTCATGTACATGACCAACACCGCGCAGCGCGAATGGTTGCGCGAACAACTCGAAGCCGTGCATGGCCGCCCTGTGTTTGACGCGGCAACGCAGCGCTTTGTTCTTGAACGACTGACTGCCGCAGAAACGCTGGAGCGTTATTTGCATACCCGCTACGTTGGGCAGAAGCGGTTTTCCGGCGAAGGCGGTGAAAGCTTGTCGCCGATGCTCGATCACCTGATTCAAAAAGCGGGCGCTTCGGGAGTGCAGGAAATCATGGTCGGCATGGCGCACCGTTCGCGGCTCAACATTTTGGTCAACACGTTGGGCAAGATGCCGTCCGAACTTTTCAGTGAATTTGAAGGAAAGGTGTCGCTTGATTTGCTGGCAGGCGACGTCAAATACCACAAAGGTTTTTCATCGAACGTCACCACACTTGGCGGGCCGGTGCGTTTATCTCTGGCGTTTAACCCGTCACATCTCGAAATCGTCAACCCTGTTGTTCAAGGTTCGGTGCGCGCCCAGCAACGTCAACGTGGCGATCTGGTGGGCGACAAGGTGTTGCCGATACTGATCCACGGCGATGCGGCGCTGATAGGTCAGGGCGTCAATCAGGAAGTGTTGAACATGGCGCAGACACGCGGTTATACGACCGGCGGGACAGTGCATATCGTGGTCAACAACCAGATCGGCTTTACCACCTCCGATCCACGCGACACTCGCGGAACGACGTACTGCACCGACATCGCCAAGATGATCGAAGCGCCGATTTTGCATGTCAATGGTGACGATCCTGAAATTTGCCTGTTTGCCATCGAGTTGGCGCTGGCGTTCAGGATGAAATTCCACAAAGACGTTTTCATTGATTTGGTGTGTTTCCGCAAACACGGACACAACGAAGCCGACGAACCGATGGTGACACAGCCGTTGATGTACAAAACGATCAGCGCTCATCCGGGGACGCGCAAGCTCTACGCAGAACGGCTCGAACAGGGTGGCGTTATCGCGGCGGGCGAAGCCGACAAAATGGTTCAAGCGTATCGTGCAGCGCTTGATCGCGGCGAACACACCAACAGCACGATTTTATCCAACTACAAAACGCCGTATCCGGCGGACTGGGAACCGTATCGGGGGAAACACTGGACCGAACCCGTCGATACCCGGGTCGATTACGAACATTTGCAAGCGCTGGCGCGGAAGATAACCGAGGCGCCTGCCAATTTCAAACTGCATCCGCGTGTTGAAAAAGTCATTGCCAGTCGCAGAGCGATGGGCGAGGGCACGTTGCCACTCGATTGGGGAATGGCTGAGAACCTTGGCTACGCGGTGTTGCTGGATCGCGGTTTTCCAGTGCGTTTGTCGGGAGAAGATGTTGGCCGGGGTACTTTTTCTCACCGGCACGCAGTCTTGCACGATCAAAACCGTGAACGCTGGGACGCCGGAATATGGATTCCGTTGCAACACATCAAGGAAAAACAACCGGAATTTGAAATCATTGATTCGGTGCTGACCGAAAACGCCGTGTTGGCTTTTGAATACGGCTATGCAACCTCAGCCCCCAATCAAATGGTGATCTGGGAAGCGCAGTTTGGTGATTTTGCCAATGGCGCACAAGTCGTCATTGATCAGTTCATCAGTTCAGGTGAAGCAAAATGGGGACGTTTGTGCGGGCTGACGCTGCTGTTGCCGCATGGCTACGAAGGACAGGGACCGGAACACTCCTCGGCGCGTCCTGAACGTTTCCTGCAACTGTGTGCGCAGCACAACATGCAGTTTGTTGTTCCGTCAACACCGGCGCAGATATTTCATCTGCTGTGCCGCCAGATGATGCGACCCTACCGCAAGCCGCTCATCGTCATGACGCCGAAGAGCTTGCTACGCCATAAAGAAGCCGTGTCGGATTTACGCGAACTTTCCGATGGAAAATTTCACAACGTGATCGGTGATGCGCAGGTCGATCCGAAAAAAGTCAAACGCGTCGTTGTCTGTTCCGGAAAAATTTATTACGAGCTTAATGCTTACCGGCGCGAACACCAGCGCGAAGATGTGGCCATCGTGCGCCTCGAACAACAATACCCGTTCCCGCATGACGCTTTAAAGGCGGAGATCGCCCGCTACACGAAGGCGGCGGAAGTCGTCTGGTGTCAGGAAGAGCCGCAGAATCAGGGCGCTTGGTACCGCATTCGGGCGTATCTGCGGGAGGACATCGGCAGCAAGCCCGTTCTGGCCTACGCCGGACGTTCCGTTTCCGCATCACCGGCGGTGGGCTATGCGGCCAAGCACGCTGCTGAGCAAAAGAAAGTCATTGAAGACGCTTTTGCGGATTCTTCGGCGCTGGGGACGGGCAGCATGGATATCAAAGGATAGGCGCCGTGAACCGCGTCAACCTTCACACATCGTTGACTTCGTCTTACCGCATTGCTTGTACTGCTCCGTTTATTGCTGGCCGCCGCGTCTAAAGGTTGACAAGACTCACCGTATTGCACAGAGGAAAATAATTCATGAAGATTGAAATCAAAGTCCCGCCGCTTCCTGAATCGGTCAGCGAAGCAACTTTGGTGCAGTGGCACAAAAAAACCGGAGACCTGGTTGGCCGTGATGAAAACCTGATTGACCTTGAAACCGATAAAGTCGTGCTGGAACTTCCAGCGCCGGGAGCGGGGGTTCTGGTGGAAATCGTTGAGAGCGATGGTGCTGTCGTGAAGGCCGGACAAGTGATCGCCGTGCTTGATACAGCGGCGGAAGTGGCACCCGCCAAAAAAGCGGAAGCCGCACCCGAACCGCAACCTCCTTCGGCAACAGAAGCCAAAACCGGAGCCGAAACGACGGCGCTACCCGCTGCTCGCAAATTGATGGACGAGAAAAACCTGACGGCGGCGGATGTCGAAGGCAGCGGGCGTGGCGGCAGAATTACCAAGGCCGATGTGATGTCTGCTGTTGTGGCGAAAACCTCAGAAGCGCCGAAGGCATCTGCGCCAGCGGTGGCCTCCCTTCCGACTGTGAGTGGCGCGACGGACTCTGGTCGCATCGAACAGCGCGTGCCGATGTCGCGGCTACGTCAGCGCGTTGCAGAACGCTTAGTGGAATCGCAATCGACGGCGGCGATTTTGACCACGTTCAACGAAGTCAACATGCAACCGGTGATGGATTTGCGCAACAAATACCGTGACCGCTTCGAGAAAGTGCATGGCGTTCGTTTGGGATTCATGGGGTTTTTCGTCAAGGCGGTGGTCTATGCGCTAAAAAAATATCCCATCGTTAATGCGTCCATTGACGGCAGCGATGTGGTGTATCACGGTTATTTTGATATTGGCGTGGCGGTCGGCAGCCCACGCGGACTGGTCGTGCCGGTTCTGCGCGACGCGGATCAAAAATCGTTTCTCGAGATCGAAAAACAAATCGGCGAATTCGGCAAGCGCGCTCAGGAAGGCAAGCTGACCATCGAAGAATTGACCGGCGGCACGTTCACGATCAGCAACGGCGGCGTTTTCGGTTCGATGATGTCAACACCGATCATCAACCCACCGCAATCAGCGATTCTTGGTGTGCACGCCACCAAGGAACGTCCCGTGGTCGAAAACGGGCAGATCGTCATTCGACCGATGAACTACTTGGCCTTGTCTTACGACCATCGTCTGATCGATGGCCGTGAAGCGGTGCTGTCACTGGTTGCGATCAAAGAGGCGCTGGAAGACCCGGCGCGCATCTTGCTGGACGTTTGATGAAAGGATAAAACAGCGATGGCGAGCACATTCGACGTAGCAGTAATCGGGGCAGGGCCGGGCGGTTATATTGCGGCAATTCGGGCGGCGCAACTGGGATTCAAAGTGGCGTGCATTGATGATGGTGTGCGCGTCGATGGCAAGCCTGCGCCGGGCGGCACATGTACCAATGTTGGCTGTATTCCGTCGAAAGCGTTGCTGCAATCGTCCGAACATTTCGAGATGGCACGGACGCATTTTGTCGAGCACGGCATTGGCTTAAAAGATCTGAGCATCGACGTTCCGAAAATGATCGCTCGTAAAACGAAGATCGTTCAACAAACCAACGAAGGCATTCTTTACCTGTTCAAAAAAAACAAGATCACGTTTTTTCATGGGCGTGCGGCGTTTGAGGGAAAGAAAGAAAACAGTTGGCAGTTGAACGTTTCGTTAGCCGGCGCAGATAAAAAAACAGAAACCTTGGCAGCGACGCACGTCGTTGTTGCGACGGGTTCGTCGCCGCGAGCATTGCCGGGAGCGCCGTTTGACAACAAACGACTTCTCGATAACGAGGGAGCGCTGGCATTGACAGAAACGCCGAAACGGCTGGGTGTGGTTGGCGCAGGTGTGATCGGGCTTGAAATGGGATCGGTGTGGCGACGGCTGGGCGCGGAAGTGACCCTGCTTGAAGCGCTTCCAGAATTTCTCGGTGTTGCCGACAGTGCGGTTGCCAAAGAGGCGGCCAAGCTGTTCAAAGCGCAGGGGCTGATGATTCATACAGGCGTAAACATCACGAGTGTTAAAACCGATGGTAAAGACGTTTTGGTGGAATACACCGACGCAAAAGGCGTCACACAAAAATCATCCTTCGACAAACTCATCGTTTCCATC
Organism: Burkholderiales bacterium; assembly: GCA_031277215.1. Lineage (GTDB taxonomy): Bacteria > Pseudomonadota > Gammaproteobacteria > Burkholderiales > Casimicrobiaceae > UBA931. The sequence continues at coordinate 56,185 of JAITMR010000045.1, read as the reverse complement.
GGTCGGGTTCCGAACACTTCCGGGTTGAACGCAGAAGCGGTTGGTCTGACGCTCGACGAGCGGGGTTTCATCGCGGTCGATGATGATTGCCGTACCAATCTTCCCAATGTCTGGGCGATTGGTGATGTGGTGCGCGGCCCGATGCTGGCGCACAAGGCCGAAGAAGAAGGTGTGGCTGTTGCTGAACGTCTGGCTGGGCAGAAAGCGCACGTCGATTTCAACACGATTCCTTATGTGATTTACACGTCTCCAGAAATCGCCTGGGTTGGCAAAACCGAACAGCAATTGAAAGCAGCGGGTGTTTCGTATCGGGCAGGGAGCATCCCGTTCATGGCCAATGGCCGCGCACGAGCGCTCGGCGATACGCGGGGATTCGTCAAGTGGTTGGCTGACGCAACAACGGATCGCGTGCTTGGCTTGCACATCATCGGGCCGATGGCGTCAGAGTTGGTGATGGAAGGTGTGATCGCAATGGAGTTTGGCGCTTCGAGCGAAGACATCGCACGAATCTGCCACGCACATCCGACACTGACGGAAACCGTCAAGGAAGCGGCGCTGGCGCTGGATGGACGGGCGCTGAATTTTTGAGACGTTTTTCTCCTTCCCCTTCAAGAGCCTGCCCCCGAAGCTATTTTGATCGAGAGGGTTCGGGTGGGGTCGCCGTCATTCTGCGCGAAGCGAAGCCGCAGAATCTACCGCTATAGGCCGGGATTTCACTTCGCTCGCAATGAACGCCGGTTTTTTTCTTTGCACGCTATGCGTTCTTTGTGGTTAAGCTTTTTGTGCCTTGATGATGGTCTACACGCTTAATATTCTTGCGATCATGGTTTTGATAGTGAGCGGCGTTTGTTTCAATTGGCTGATCGTGTTTATTTGGGTTTCTTGTAGCTCTTTGCGGCAATCGCATTTGTGATAGCCTTGCTTATTTGCTTTGTTATTACTGCGCTGCTTGAAATGATTTTCTCTCAAATAAAATAAGAGCGTAGGCGGGGATGAAACGAGGTGAAACCCCAGCTTCAAACGATCATCAAAATCCAAGGCGCTGGGATTGCGCTACGCTTCATCCTGGCCTACGGCGCTACGATCTCTGACAACTCGCCCCTCCTCCCGCAAGCGGGAAAGGGGGCAAACAGAAGGGGAAGGCTTTTTCTTCGCAGCTTCGCGTGAGATAGTGCTTTTCTGGTTCCTGATGCGTGGCCTCTGATACTGGGCGTCCAAAACCCTGATAGCCGTCATGGGAAACAAGAGTTTTTCTTGCTATTTCCCCTATTAAAACATGGTTATATTTTTTCAAATTCGGTGGTATGATCGTGGGAGCAATCGGGGGCTATAGAGGAGATGTCTTGGGTTGCAAGCTCGGTAGAGACGAGCAACCAAAAGTCTGTTCACGACGCATTGCTGAACGTCTGAAGATGCTGATGTGAAGCCGTGAACAGGTTGAGAGATGCAGTCTAGAAAGATGTGACATGTTAGGAAATTACCTTCCGATTTTACTCATCATCTTTGTAGGTTTTTTGATCGGCCTTTCAATGATAGGGCTGAATCGGTTGTTTTCGCCGCCCCGTCACGATCCCGAAAAAGTTTTGCCTTACGAATGCGGTTTCGACGCGCTGGAAGACGCCCGTTCCCCGTTTAACATTCGCTATTATCTGGTAGCGATTCTCTTTATTCTCTTCGATCTCGAATTAATCTTTTTGTTGCCATGGGCGGTGGCGCTGCCGGAAATCGGCATAGCCGGATTTGTGGCGATGCTGATTTTTCTTGCCCTGTTGGGCTTGGGGCTTGTCTATGAATGGCGCCGCAAAGCGCTGGAATGGGATTGAGGCCGGACACCATGGCTTTGACACCGATTTCGCTGACACCTGACCATCGGATCGCTACCGACGCGTTGAACGAAAACGTCACGTCCCAAGGCTTCGTGACGACGACGCTGGACATCCTGGCTGCTTGGGCGCGTGATGGCTCGATGTGGCCGATGACCTTCGGGCTGGCGTGTTGCGCTATGGAGATGATGAATTCCGGCGCAGCGCGTTACGACCTTGACCGTTTCGGAACGATCTTCCGCCCCAGCCCGCGTCAATCGGACGTGATGATCGTCGCCGGAACGCTGTGCAATAAAATGGTTCCCGCATTGCGGCGAGTTTACGACCAGATGGCCGAACCGCGCTGGGTGATCTCGATGGGTTCGTGCGCCAATGGTGGCGGTTACTATCACTATTCTTATTCGGTGGTGCGCGGATGTGATCGCATCGTGCCGGTCGATATTTATGTGCCTGGTTGCCCGCCGACGGCGGAAGCATTGGTTTATGGCATCTTGCAACTACAGAATAAAATCTGGCGGACGCGGTCGGTGAGACGCTCATGAGACTGCCGCTGTCACATCTCAAAAAGACGCTCACCAGAATTTTCGGCGAGAGTGTTGTTCTTGTTGAGGCGTATCGTGAATTGACGCTGGAAGTTCCAATGGCGCAGCTGTTCGCAACGATGCAACGTTTGCGTGACGAACCCGATTTGTCGTTCGATGCGCTGATCGACGTGGCCGGTGTTGACTATGAAGAATTCACTGGGCGCGAACCGGATGCGCCGCGTTTTGCGGTGGTTTATCATTTGCTATCCATTCGGAACAACGGGCGGTTGCGGGTTCGTGTTTTCGTCGAAAGTGAAACGGAGCCGGTGGTTTCTTCGCTGGTGTCGTTATGGCCGTCAGCGAACTGGATGGAGCGCGAGTGTTTTGACATGTACGGTATTGCCTTTGAAGGCCATCCCGACTTGCGCCGGATTCTTACCGATTATGGTTTCACCGGTCATCCGTTCCGAAAAGATTTTCCGCTGTCGGGTCATATTGAGATGCGCTACGACCCGGAGCAAAAGCAGGTGGTGTACGAGCCTGTGTCCATCGAACCGCGCGATAACGTGCCGCGCATTGTTCGTGAACCGCATTACGGCGACAGCACACCGACGCCATTGCCTTCCGCAGAAACCCGTTGAGCCGAAAACGTGAGATGAGCGAGCATCATTACCAACTCAATTTCGGACCGCAACACCCGTCGGCGCACGGGGTGTTGCGTCTCGTCCTGGAACTGGACGGCGAAGTGGTGGTGCGCGCTGATCCGCATATCGGGTTGCTGCATCGCGGTACTGAAAAGTTGATGGAGCACAAGACGTATCTGCAAGGGTTGCCGTATGCGGATCGCCTCGACTACAGCTCAATGATGGCGAACGAACACGCACTTTGTCTGGCGATTGAAAAGCTGCTGCAGATCGAGGTGCCGATACGTGCGCAATACTTGCGGGTGATGTTCGACGAACTGTCGCGAATCATGAACCACATGCTGTGGGTCGGAACGTGCGCGTTGGATCTCGGCGCGATGACGGTTTTCCTGTTCGGCGCTCGTGAACGCGAATCCTGTTTCGATATTCTGGAAGCGACCACGGGCGCCCGGATGCACCCCAATTACTACCGTCCCGGCGGCGTTTATCGCGATCTTCCCGACAAGATGCCGCAATACCAGTCGTCATTACGTAGCGCCGAAGAACTGACGCGGATGAATGCCAACCGGCAAGGGACGGTTCTCGATTTCATAGAAGATTTTGCCAAACAGTTGCCGGAGCGAGTGGATGATATTGAAACGCTTTTGACCGACAACCGGATTTGGAAGCAGCGCACGGTTGGCATCGGCGTGGTTTCCTCCGAACAAGCGATAGCGATGGGTTGTACCGGCCCGATGTTGCGTGCTTCCGGAGTTGCCTGGGATTTGCGAAAGAAGCAGCCGTACGCTGTTTACGATAAGCTCGATTTCGACGTTGCAACGGGCACCGGAGGCGATTGCTACGACCGTTACCTTGTGCGGATGGAAGAGTGTCGGCAATCGGCGAAGTTGGTTCTGCAATGTGTTAACTGGTTGCGCACCAATCCCGGCCCGGTGATTTCCGGCGACCGCAAAATTGCGCCCCCGCCACGCGCCGAAATCAAGGCCGACATGGAAGCGCTGATTCACCATTTCAAGCTGTTCACGGAAGGCTTCCCTGTGCCTGCCGGTGAAGCGTATGCGGCGGTGGAACATCCGAAAGGCGAATTCGGCGTTTATATGATTTCCGACGGCGGCAACAAACCATACCGCGTCAAACTTCACACGCCGGACTTTGTGCATTTGTCGATGTTGGCGGCGATGGCGCCCGGACACATGTTGTCGGACGTGGTAGCGCTGATCGGTACTTACGATATTGTTTTCGGTTCTGTGGACCGTTGAGAGGAGCGACGATGCCGCTTTCTACCACTGCCAGTCAGAAGATCGACAAAGCCATTGCCAAGTATCCGGCAGGCCGACAGCAGTCGGCAGTGATGGCCGCGCTGACGATTGTGCAGGAGGAGCGCGGCTGGTTGTCGCCCGAAGCGCTGCGCGAAGTAGCGGACTATCTGGAGATGTCGCCGGTTGCCGTCTATGAGGTGGCGTCGTTTTATTCGATGTATCATCTGAAGCCGGTGGGACGCTATGTGCTGACATTGTGCACCAACTTGCCGTGCGCACTACAGGGAGCAGGTGAGGCGGGGCGCTATTTGCAGGAAACGTTGAAGATCGGCTGGAATGAGACGACTCAAGACAACATGTTCACATTGCTTCAGGGCGAATGCATGGGTGCTTGCCAGGAAGCGCCGGTGTTGCTTGCCAACCATCAGCGGATGTGTTGCAAAATAACGCCGCCGCAAATAGATACGTTGCTGGCGCAATTGCGAGTCGAGGCAGCGCAAGAGGAGCGTCACGGATGAGCGCCTTTCTTGATTTCGGCTCGGATGCCGTGTTGCTGGCGGGCTTGACCGGCGATAACTGGCGGCTCAAGGATTACGTTGCGCGCGGCGGTTATGAATCGCTCAAAAAAATTCTGAGTGAACGGATTGCGCCTGAACAGATACTTGCCGAAATCAAGTTGTCGGTGTTGCGCGGACGGGGCGGGGCAGGTTTTCCGACCGGAATGAAATGGGGCTTCATGCCACGCGGTGCGCCCGAAAAATACGTGATCTGCAACGCAGACGAAGGCGAGCCGGGAACCTTCAAAGATCGCGATATTCTGCGCTTCAATCCGCACGCAGTGATCGAGGGAATGGTTATTGCCGCTTATGTAATGGGTTGCGCACGCGGCTACAACTACATTCACGGCGAAATCTGGGAAGTCTACGAACGCTGCGAGGAAGCGGTTGACGAAGCGCGCGCGGCGGGTTTCATCGGTTCTCGCATCTTGGGAAGCGATTTTTCATTTGAACTGTTCAACCATCATGGTTTCGGTGCGTACATCTGCGGTGAGGAAACGGCGCTGCTCGAATCGATCGAAGGCAAAAAAGGGCAGTCGCGTTACAAACCGCCGTTTCCGGCCAATGTCGGCTTGTACGGAAAGCCGACAACAGTCAATAATGTTGAAACGTTTGCCTGCGTGCCGCTTATTGTCAAAAACGGTGGGCAATGGTTTTTGGAATTGGGACGTCCCAACGCGGGAGGAACCAAGATTTTTTCAGTCTCGGGCGATGTTGAGCGTCCCGGTAATTACGAACTTCGGATGGGAGCGCCGTTTGCGAAGCTGCTGGAAATGGCCGGCGGTGTGCGCGATGGCCGGAAATTGAAAGCGGTGATTCCCGGTGGTTCATCATCGCCGGTTGTGCCGGGGGCGGTCATGATGGAGACCGATCTCGATTACGACTCGATTGCCAAAGCCGGTTCGATGATGGGGTCGGGCGCGGTGATCGTGATGGATGAAACGCGCTGCATGGTGCGCTGCCTGGCGCGCTTGTCCGAGTTTTATCACGATGAATCGTGCGGACAATGTACGCCGTGCCGTGAAGGCACCGGCTGGCTGTCGCGCATGATGCACCGGATTGAACACGGCGAAGGCCGCCCCGGTGACATTGAGGCGCTTGACCGGATAGCGCACGACATCATGGGGCGCACGATTTGCGCGATGGGCGATGCGGCGGCGATGCCGGTGCGCAGCTTTATCAAACATTTCCGCGACGAGTTCGAATATCATATTGAGCACCGTCGTTGTCAGGTGGCCGATTATGTCTGAAAACGCCATCGACAAGAGCGGTTGGCTCAATCTGGAAATCAACGGGAAGCCGGTGCAGATGCCGCCGGGCAGCACGGTGATGGATGCCGCGCAAACGTTAAAAGTGTTCATCCCGCATTTCTGCTATCACAAAAAATTGTCGATTGCCGCAAGCTGCCGGATGTGTCTTGTGCAGGTCGAAAAAATTCCCAAGCCTGTTCCTGCGTGCGCAACGCCGGTGTCCGAGGGGATGAAGGTGTGGACGCGCAGCGAAATGGCGCTGGCGGCACAGCAAAGCGTGATGGAATTCCTGCTCATCAATCATCCGCTCGATTGTCCGGTCTGCGATCAGGGCGGCGAATGTATGTTGCAGGATGCCGCGGTAGGCTATGGCAAGGGGAGTTCGCAGTTCCAGGAAGTCAAGCGGGTCGTGCTGGGGAAAGACTTGGGGCCGCTGGTGTCTGCCGTTGAAATGAGCCGTTGCATCCAATGTACGCGCTGTGTGCGTTTCAGTGACGAAATAGGCGGACAGATGGAACTGGGAATGATTCGGCGCGGCGACCGCGCCGAGATCGTGCCGTTCGTTGGCGAGACGGTGGAATCGGAATTGTCCGGCAACATGATTGATCTGTGTCCGGTCGGCGCGTTGACGTCCAAGCCGTTCCGCTATCAGGCGCGGAACTGGGAATTGTCGCGGCGCAAATCAGTGTCGCCGCACGATGCGCTGGGCGCCAATCTGATCGTTCAACTGAAACGCAATCAGGTTGTGCGGGTGCAACCGTTTGAAAATGAAGCGATCAACGAATGTTGGCTGTCAGACAGAGATCGTTTTTCCTACGAGGCGCTGAACAGCGAATCGCGTCTGATGCGGCCACTGGTTAAGAAAGACGGTGTGCTGATCGAAACCGATTGGCAGGAGGCATTACCGCTGGCCGCTGCCCGTCTCAAAAATATTGTTGAGCGCGATGGCGGCGAGGCGCTTGGTGTGTTGATTTCACCGCATGCGACGCTTGAAGAAGCGACGCTGATGTCACGGCTGGCGTGGACGCTGGGTTGCGACAATATCGACTATCGTTTGCGGCAACAGGATTTTTCGAACACTTCCAAAGACGCGCATGTCCCTTGGCTTGGCATGCCGATTGCCGACGTGTCGCAACTGAAAGCAGCGTTGTTCATCGGTAGCTTCTTGCGCCAGGATCAGCCGTTACTAACAGCGCGGGTGCGGCAAGCGGCGCGGCATGGCGCGGCCATTTCCAGTTTACATTCGGTACGCGCCGACTGGCATTTGCCGCTGGCGCACGAAAACGTGGTACCGCCATCGCAACTGGCAGCGGCGTTGGCGGCGTTGGTAGTGGCTGCGCATCGTGAAGCGAAAGTGGCGCAAGCGTTGCCGAAAGTGTTTGATGAAGTGACGCCACTGGAAAATGATGTAGCGATCGTTCGCAGCTTGATGAACGCGCCGGAACGGACAACGATTTTCCTTGGCAGTTTTGCTCAGCAACACGAACACGCGGTACTCCTGCATGCGCTGACGCAACGGTTAGCCGACTATACGGGAACGACCCTTGCGGTGTTGCCGGAAGCGGCCAACAGCGTAGGGTTGGCCTTGATAAATGCACAGCCGCAAAAAGGCGGCTTGAATGCGCGAACGATGCTGGAAAAACCGCGAAAAGCGTATGTGTTGTTGCACACGGAAGCGCCGTTTGATATTGCGCAGGGCGGCACGGCGCTGACAGCGTTGCGGCAGGCTGATTTCGTGCTTTCGCTGTCGCCTTTCCGTCCGGCGGACGAAGGCGTGCTGCCAGATGTTGTGTTGCCGGATATTGTATTGCCTATCGCGCCGTTCACTGAAACGTCGGGAACGTTCATCAACATGGAAGGGCGCGTTCAATCGTTTTATGGCGTTGCGCCGCCGCTTGGTGAAACGCGACCAGGCTGGCAAGTGATTGTGGCGCTTGCCAGACTGCTCGAACAACCATTTGCCGAGACAACGCCGGAAGTGGTGCGCGCCTCGTGCTTGCCGTCGGCGGACAGCATCGCGGCGCGTTTGTCGAACCGTATTGATACAGCGTTGCAGGCGCTGCCGAAAGCAGCGGCGAAAGAAACGGTGGAGCGGGTTGCCGGTGTGCCGATTTACCATGCCGACCCGCTGGTGCGACGCGCACCCTCGTTGCAGCGTACGGCGTTGGCTGCGCCGCCGCGCGTGATGATGAACGCGGCGCTGGCAACGCGGTTGAACCTCGTAAAAGGTGGTGCGGTGCGGATACGGCAAAGCGAAGAAAATGATGCGGTAACGGTGGTACTTTCCTGGGTGTGCGATGAAACGCTGCCGGCGGACACCGTGCGCTTCGACATGGCGCATCCGTTGACAGCCGGTTTCGATGTGTGTGGGGAATTCCATCTGGAGGCGGCGCCATGATCCAGTTGTTAGCGGATTTCTTTGGTAGTATGGGTACGCCGGGTCTGGTGCTCTGGACGATGATCAAAATCGTCGTGATCGCAACGCCGCTGATTTTGTGTGTGGCGTTTCTCACGCTGGCCGAGCGGCGCGTAATCGGCGCGATGCAATCGCGTTGCGGCCCTATCCGGGTAGGTCCCAACGGTTTGTTGCAACCGTTTGCCGACGTTCTCAAAATGCTCTTCAAAGAAGTGGTCGTTCCTGCACGCGCCAATCGCATGTTGTTCCGCTTCGCGCCGCTTCTGGCTTTGGCACCTGCGGTAGCGGCGTGGGGGGTGGTGCCGTTTTCGGAAAATCTGTGGTTGGCCGATCTCAACGCCGGTTTGTTGTACATCATGATGATGAGCTCGATTGGCGTTTACGGCATTATTCTGGCAGGTTGGGCGTCCAATGCACGCTATGCGCTTCTCGGGGCGCTGCGTTCGACCGCGCAACTGATTTCTTACGAACTGTCGATGGGATTCGCGCTGGTCGGCGTGATTTTGTTGGCAAACACATTGAACCTCGGCGATATCGTTCGCCATCAAGCCGGCGGTGTTCTTCACTGGTATGTGTGGCCGCTCTTTCCGCTGTTTGTCGTTTACTTCATTTCGGGAATCGCCGAAACCAACCGCCACCCGTTCGATATGGCAGAGGGGGAATCCGAACTGGTTGCCGGTTTTCATGTCGAGTATTCGGGAATTGTGTTTGCGCTCTTTTTCCTTGCCGAATACATGAACATGATTCTGGTGTCGGCGCTGGCGGCGACTCTGTTCCTCGGCGGCTGGATGGCTCCAGCGCCGATCTTTAATGAGTTGGCAATCTTTGGTATTGCGCCGCTGGGGGACGGATTTCTGTGGCTTGCGCTCAAAGTTACATTGTTGTTGTTCTTCTTCCTGTGGGTGCGGGCGAGTTTTCCGCGTTACCGCTACGATCAAATCATGCGGCTCGGCTGGAAAATATTTATTCCGTTGACGCTGGTGTGGATCGTTGTTGTTGCGGTAGCAGTTCGTTGGTCGGTGCTGCTCGGAGGCGGCGCATGAACCGGCTGCGGCATTTCCTAAAAACCTGGCTGTTGCTGGAATTACTCAGCGGGTTGTGGCTGACGTTTCGCCGGATGTTCAAGCCGAAGTTCACGATACACGTCCCTGAGGAAAAAACGCCGCAAGGTCCGCGCTTTCGCGGCCTGCATGCGCAGCGTCGTTATCCGAACGGCAAGGAACGCTGCATTGCCTGCAAACTGTGCGAGGCAGTTTGCCCGGCGCTGGCGATTACGATTGATATTGCCGAACGCGAGGACGGGTCACGGCGCACGACGCGCTACGATGTCGATCTCAGCAAATGTATTTATTGCGGGCTGTGCATGGAAAGCTGCCCGGTCGATTCGATTGTGTTGACGCGGATTTACGAATACCACGGCGAGCAACACAGCGATTTGTGTTTTACCAAAGACATGCTGTTGGCGATCGGCGACCATTACGAAGCGCAGATCGCCAAAAATCTGGAAGAAGACGCTCCTTACCGATGACACCATGAGGCCAGCCACGATATGAGCTTTTCTGCGTTTCTTTTCTATGTACTTGCGGCGATCCTGCTGGTGTCTGCTGTGCGCGTCGTGAGTGCGCGTCAGCCGGTGCACGCAGCCCTGTCGCTGGTGCTTGCTTTCTTCACGATGGCGGCGTTGTGGATCACGCTCGGTGCCGAATTTTTGGGATTGGCGCTGGTGGTGATATATGTCGGCGCGGTGATGGTGCTGTTTTTGTTCGTGTTGATGATGCTCGATGTGCGGCAAACCGACCAGACGCCGCGCTGGAAACGTCATTTGATGCCGTCGTTGCTGGTCGGCGCTGTGATGCTGGCGGAAATCGTGCTGTTGATTGTGAAAGGCGTAAAAACGAAAGCAGCATTGCCGGAAAACGCGACCTCGATGGAAAACACGCGCGAACTTGGGAAACTTCTGTTTGAAGATTACCTGTATCCGCTGGAACTCGTGGCTGTGCTTTTGCTGGTCGGAATGATCGCGGCAATTGTGCTGACGTATCGGCAAAGCCGTTTTGTGAAGCGGCAGGAGCCGGCCGAGCAGATCGCCGTCAATCGTGATGATCGCTTGCGGGTCGTGTCCATGCCGGCAGAAACGGAAACGGAAGACGCGCCCGTTCATTCGCTGGAGCGCTCGCCAGAAAAAACAGGAGGGCATTGAGATGCCGGGACTGGAACCGACACTGACGCATTACCTGCTGCTGGCAGCGGCGTTGCTGGTGATCAGCGTGGTCGGCATTATCGCCAACCGCCGCAATGTATTGGTGTTGCTGATGGCGGTGGAGTTGGTGCTGTTGTCGGCGAACCTCAATTTCGTCGCCTTCTCGGCGTATTTCGACGACTTGTCCGGCCAGGTGATGACCATGTTTGTATTGGCGACGGCGGCGGTCGAATCGGCGGTCGGATTGGCGTTGCTGATCCTGTTGTTCCGTCGCCGTGGCAACGTTGCCGTGCAAACACTTGATGTAATGAAAGGATAGCTCAATGATGCTGGCGCTTATCCCGTTGCTGCCGCTGTTCGCTGCGCTGTTTGCCGGCTTTTTCGGTCGTCGGGCGCCGCGCGATTGGTCGCATTGGGTGTGCTGCGCGGCGGTGGGTTTTTCTTTCATTCTTTCAGCCTTCGTATTGTACGAAGTGGCTTTTTTGTGGCCGTCTCTTGGCACCCAGTCCGAAAACGTAACACTGTACACCTGGCTTGATCTCGGCAGCACCAAGTTAACCATCGGCTTTTTGATTGACCCGTTATCGGCGCTGATGATGGTCGTCGTTACGCTGGTATCGTTTCTGGTGCACGTTTACACCATCGGCTACATGAAAGACGACCCCGGCTATGCGCGCTTCTTTTCGTACATCGCGTTTTTCACCTTCTCGATGTTGATGTTAGTGATGTCGGACAACTTCCTGCAAATGTTTTTTGGTTGGGAAGGAGTCGGGCTGGCGTCGTATCTGCTGATTGGTTTCTGGTACACGCGCCCGTCGGCAACCAAGGCGGGGATGAAAGCGTTTCTGATGAATCGTGTCGGCGATTTCGGCTTCATCGTCGGCATTGGCTTGTTGTTTGCTGTGTTGGGCACGCTTAATTTCGCAGAAATTTTTGCACGGGTTGACGAACTTCAGGGCTTGGATGTTTCGTTATGGCCGGGGCTGGAATGGTCGCTGTTAACGGTTGCTTGCATTTGTCTTTTTATCGGCGCGATGGGCAAGAGTGCGCAAGTGCCGCTACACACCTGGTTGCCCGATTCGATGGAAGGCCCGACACCAATTTCGGCGTTGATCCATGCGGCGACGATGGTCACCGCCGGTATTTTCATGGTGGCGCGGATGAGTCCGGTGTTTGAAGGCTCGGACACGGCGCTTTCGTTCATGATCATCATTGGCGCGACGACGGCGATCTCGATGGCGTTGTTGGGGCTGGTGCAAAACGATATCAAGCGGGTCGTTGCTTACTCGACACTGTCGCAACTGGGTTACATGACCGTGGCGCTGGGCGCGTCGGCCTATTCGGCGGCGATCTTCCATCTGATGACCCACGCGTTCTTCAAAGCGTTGTTGTTCCTCGCGGCTGGTTCGGTCATCATCGCGCTGCATCACGAACAGGATTTGCGCAAGATGGGCGGTCTGCGGCACAGGATGCCGATTACCTACTGGACGGCGTTGATTGGCGCTTGGGCGTTGGCCGGGCTGCCGCCGTTCTCCGGATTTTTCTCGAAAGAACCGATCATTGAAGCCGCGCGTTTTGCGGAAGTGACGGGACACGCCTACGCGTACTGGGCGTTGACGCTGGGCGTATTTTTGACGGCGTGCTACACCTTTCGAATGATTTTCCTGGCGTTCCACGGTGCGCCTCGCTACGGCGAGGCGTCGCACGGGAAACATAAATCACACAAAGCCTCGCACAAAGAGCAACATGCAGCGCACCACGAACCGCCCAAAGAATCACCCAAAGTCGTTACGATACCGCTGATCGTGCTGGCGATTTGTTCTGTGCTGGCCGGAATTTTGTTCGCAACGCCGGTGCTGTTTGGAGACTATTTCGGCACGGCGATTCGCGGCGATTACGTTGCCCATCCGGCGATGGCCATTCTGCATGCCGAATGGCACGGGGTTATCAGCTATCTCCTGCATGCGTTCCTGACACCGCCGTTATGGTTGGCGTTGGCAGGCATTGCGACTGCCTGGTATTTCACCTTGTCGGCACCGACGGCAGCAGGCAAACTGGCGCACATGTTGGGCGCCGTGTATGGTGTACTCAAAAACCACTTCTACATCGACGCACTGTATGAGCGCGTGATTGTGCGAGGCACACATTCTTTATCGTTGTGGTTCGTGCGAGGCGGTGAACGATTCTGGAGTGAAGGGGTACTGGTACAGGGCACGGCGCGGCTAGTACAGTGGGCTGCACAATCTTTGCGCTATCTGCAAACAGGCTATCTTTACCACTACGCTTTTGCAATGGCGCTGGGGCTGGTAGTGTTGATGACTTGGTGGGGAATGAAATGAGCGTGCCGGTACTTTCATTACTGATCTGGTTGCCGATCATTGCGGGCGTCGCAGTACTGGCGTTGCGCAACGTCGATAGCGGGCGACCGTCTCGCTGGCTGGCGAACGCTGCGGCTTGGGTCACGTTCTTCATTGCGGTCTACGTTCTTTGTCAATTCCAATCCACTTCAGCGGCGATGCAATTTTCCGAACGTGTTATGTGGATTCCGTATTTCGGCATCGAATACTCGCTTGGGATCGATGGTTTGTCGGTGTTGTTCATAGGCATGAACGCGTTTATCACGCTATTGGTTGTGACCTCGGAAAAGATCAGCAGCAAAGGCAGTTATCTGGCGGCATTGTTGATTACTTCAGGTTTGACCTACGGCGCTTTTTCGGCACGTGATGCTGTGTTGTTTTACATCTTCTTCGAAGCAATGCTGATTCCAATGTATCTGGCAATCGGGGTGTTCGGCGGTCAGCAACGGAAATACGCTACCACCAAGTTTTTCCTTTACACATTGTTCGGCTCGCTGTTCATGTTGCTGGCGCTGTTTTACCTTTACGGCGTTTCGCAAACTTTTTCGCTGCAAGCCTGGCACCATCTGCCGCTCAGTCTGCACACGCAACTGATTCTGTTCGGTGCGTTTTTCATGGCGTTTGCGGTCAAAACGCCGATGTGGCCGCTGCATGCCTGGGCGCCCGATGCTTATGTCGAAGCGCCGACCGGTGCCGCGATCATGCTGGCCTCGACCAAGATCGGCGCTTATGGTTTTTTGCGGCTGTTGCTGCCGATTGTTCCTGATGCCGCGCAAGTGCTGGCGCCCTGGATGATCGGGTTGTCGTTGCTGGCCGTGATTTATTTCGGTTTTGTGGCGTTGGCGCAAACCGATCTCAAACGTTTGATCGCTTATTCTTCGATCGCGCACATGGGGCTGGTGACGCTCGGCTTTTTCCTGCTCAATGCGGTGGCGTTGAAAGGCGCAGTGCTGTTGATGGTGTCGAACGGACTGGTGGTCGCGGCGCTGTTTTTCTGCGCGGATGCGTTGAAAACGCGGTTGGGAGATTGTCGGCTGAACGATTGCGGTGGAATCGTCAATGCAATGCCTTGGCTGGCAACCTTGCTGGTGTTTTTTGCGATGGCGAATATCGGATTGCCGGGCACTTCGGGCTTTGTCGGCGAATTCCTGGTGATCCTGGGTGCGGTTAGCTACCAACTGGGCGTTGGCTTGCTGGCGGCAACTGTGGTGGTGGTCGGCGCAGCCTATACATTGTGGATGGTTCGGCGCGTGGTTTTCGGTTCGGTGACGCATCCGTCAGTGAGCGCGTTGTCTGATCTCGGGATTCAGGAACGCCTGCTGTTAAGCGTGCTGGCGGCGTCCATGCTGGGATTCGGCCTTTGGCCGCAGGCGCTTCTGGGAATGGCGGACGCTTCGGTCACACAACTGCTGGCGCATATGGCGCTGTCCAAACTCTAATTTAGGTTGAACGGCAAAGCCATGACTTTCTCCCTGATACCTCTCCTCCCTGAACTGACGTTGTTGGCGGCACTGGCATTGCTCTTGCTGATGGTGGCGCTGTTCCCATCCCAAGACGGAACGGCAGCGTACGGGTTAACGCAACTGGCGCTGTGGGTCGCGCTGCTGGCGTTGTGGCTGACGCAGGACTTCAAAAGCACACAGTTCGTCATGGGTAGCATGTTGCTGCGCTCTGCGCCAACGCTGCTAATGCAAAGCGCCGCGTTGCTGGCGCTGTCGCTGACGCTTGTCTATGGCCGCGCTTCGCTGATTCGGCAAAAACTGTGGCAGCCGGAAACTTTCATGTTGTTCCTGTGTTCGACGCTCGGTGTGCTGGCGGTGATCGGTTCTTATCATTTTGTTCCGTTATTCGTCGGTCTGGAATTGATGGCGCTGCCGCTGTACGCGATGGTTGCGTTGCGCAAAGACGATGCGCTGTCGATAGAAGCCGGTCTCAAATACTTTTTCCTTGGTGCTCTGGCGTCGGGATTCATGCTTTATGGAATTTCACTCGTTTACGGAGCGACCGGCTCGTTAGGACTGCTCTCCATCATGCATTTGGCCGAGGGGTTCGACTCCAGCAACACTTTGTTGCTCTTGGGACTGATATTCATCCTTTCCGGACTGGCGTTCAAATTGAGCGCAGTGCCGTTCCATATGTGGGCGCCGGACGTTTATCGCGGTGCGCCGACGGTAGTGGCTTTGTTCATCAGCACCGTGCCGAAACTGGCGGTTGTGATGCTATTGTTGCGGTTGATGAGCGGCGCATTAGCGTCGTTATTGACCGAATGGCAAACCATGCTGGCGTTGCTTGCCGTGCTCTCGATGATCGTCGGCGCGGTTGCCGCTATCGCGCAACCCAATCTGAAACGGATGTTGGCGTATTCGACCATCGGGCACATGGGGTACCTGCTTCTTGGGGCGCTGGTGGGCAATCCGGACGGTTTTTCAGCGGTGCTGTTTTATATTTTGACGTATGTGCTCTCCAATCTGGTGGCGTTCGGAGTATTGCTGTCGATGAACGAAACCTCGGATGGCGATGCTGAAAACGTAAACGGTAAAATCACGTTGAGCTGCGGCAGCGACCTCAAAGATTTTCGCGGCCTCTACCACCGTTCTCCCATTCGCGCCGTCCTGATGACGCTCGCGATGCTTTCGTTGGCCGGTGTGCCGCCGCTGCTGGGCTTTTACGGAAAATTCGCGGTGATCGCCGTTGCGCTGATTAACGGCTTCGTCTGGTTGTCGATCATCGCTATCCTCACTTCGGTCATCGCGGCGTTTTACTACCTGCGCCTGATACGGCTGATGCTTTTCTCGAACCAGAGCGAAGGAGAGGAAGAGTCACTTCCGGCGATAGGCGCTATCCCGCGTACCATGCTGGCGCTGAACGGTTTGGTGCTGCTGGTGTTGGGATTGTTCCCCAGCGTGCTTCTGGATACCACCGTGCGCGCATTGGCGTGGGCGGGATTGCTGTAGGCGGCTTTCCGGGCGGCCCTTCGCTTGTCCGGGCTGCTCTGTCAAACATCAAAGAAAGAGAAATTGCATGCGCTGTAACATCGCGCTCATAAAGCTCATCGCCCTAGACCGAATATTTCACCGCTCTTGCAAAAACCGTTGCTTTATCACACAAACATCGTAAAACAGCTCTCCATGCAAAAAGCGGGCGCTTGCCCAACAGCTTGACAGCGGATGCTTGCGCTGACGCACTGGAAGAAACCCTTTTGGAGTACGGCAAACCTGAGATCATGAACACCGATCAGGGCAGCCAATTCACCAGCGCGTCCTTCATCGAGACGCTGGAACAAAACGGTATCAAGATCAGCATGGACGGAAAAGGCAGCCCAAATAAACGGAGCCACTTCTTCATTCAGGCTCATTTACCATTGGACAAGACTTGGGCTTGTTTTTTTTCGCTTTGTACTCTATAATCAAAAACCTTTGCGAGTTAGGGACTGGTTAAGACGTTTTCTGCAAAGGCTCTTACAAGAGACGCCATCCCGCTTCGTAGTAAAAAGTTCCAGGTCCCCATCGTCTAGAGGCCTAGGACATCGCCCTTTCACGGCGGTAACGGGGGTTCGACTCCCCCTGGGGACGCCATCTTATCCCCACTTTTTTGCCCGGAAATGACCTGTAGTCGATAGTCGATCCGGCAACAAAGTGTAGCGGGATCAAGCGTAATGCGGTCAACGAGGCCGCGGATCAGGTTCCGCAATCCGCTCCTGTCAAGGCCTGAGATCTCTTCTGTCAGGTGCTCAAGCATGCTCTTGGTATCTTTTCCTGTGATCTCTGACATGACTTTCTCGGCTTCCGCCTTGGCTTTCGCGTGTGGCGATCCCGCTGGCGCTACGCTGCAACGCGATAGGCTGGTCGCTGGCGGATGCGATCGATCTCTGCCGCGATGGTAGCGGCAGCCCGTATCTGATCCATACGGAGCTTGCACCGCCGCGCGACGTTTGCCCGACGCTGTTATCCAGCCGTTTTTGTGCGTTCAGGCTGGATGTCTGCGGCTCGGGCGTGATGAGGGGACACCGCCAATCTTCCACGAGCAGCGGTCGTTGGCCGAGCGGCTCTACTCCGACCAAGGCATCGACACCCGTAAACTGCTCGGCCACCGGTGGCAAGCGATGACCGATGTCTACAACAGCACTCGGCGGCTCAGGGAGTGGGTTACAATTTCTCTGGAGTCGAAAAAATGAGGGACGCAGTGGCTGGCAAGCATAAAGGGTGGCGCAGCAGGTGGCAGGTTGATTTTTCGGCCTGCACTGCTACGCACGATACAGGGCTGGTTGTTTCTTTCAGCAACGCGCCGAGCGGTTCACAGCTGTTCGGCGCGGGTTCTGTGACTCCCGCCAACCTCGCCGCAGTGCAGACTGCGCTTGAGGCAAAAAACGGTCTACACAACACACCAATCATGTTGCGCCGCCTGGCGAGCGAGGCCAGTCGAATCTATCAAGAGGCTACCGGTGCTATCAACTGCTGAGGCGGCAGCTTTGTTGGGGATCAGCCAACGCCGTCTACAGGCGCTTCTTGTCGAGGGTCGTGTCAAGGGCGCACAACGTGTAGGGCGGTCGTGGATCATCCCAGATAATCCGCAGATATACGCAGGCTCCAGCGGCCCCCAGCCAGCGTTTAAGACAATCAAAAAATCCCCGAAGGTACAATGAAAGAGGCTGGCGACGCTTGGGCATGGCAAAAAAACAAAAACCAACGTGAAAACGCCAAAGCCTGAACAAATTATCGCAGCGCGTCACGCCGCCGGTCATACGCAGACCAAAGCGGCGCTTGCTGGCTGTTAGAAAAAAACGGCGGACTTACTGGCCGCCGTTTCTTATTTATGCTGTCGTCAGCCGGACATCAAGGTTCTTTCCGAGCGCCGAAAGTGCTTTGGCGATGGTGTCGATTTTCGTAGCGTGCCCGAGATCGACAATCCGCTGTACCTCTCTTGGCTGCGAACCGATGCGGCGCGCAAGTTCGGCGTTGCTTATGTTCTGGCGCAACATTTCATTAAGCAGCAACACCTTCGCGGTCACGCTGACCGGCAACTCGATAGTTGTCTGCCCGCGCGCCGTTTTGCTTGGAGCCGGAACCGTGCGGCGATCCTCAAAGTAAAAGTCCATTGCAGTAACTAAAGCATCAGCCGCCATTTCTAACGCTTCTTCGTAGGTGTCTCCGCAGGTTAAAGCCTCTGGTATATCCGGAAAGCTCACCATAAATCCATCCCCATCTTTTTCGATATTTACAGGGTACCGCATACCATTTTCTCCTTTCTCCGGGTAGAAGTATCTAGCCTCTTTCGGGGCTGGTGTTACTCTTTAATCCCGAGTTGTTTGATTATCGCCTTTCTGGTTCCCTTACGTATTTCCTTGTTTGGGTGCCTCGGGAGGGTGGTTTGTTTACCATTTAGTTTGGCTTTTGTATGCTTGCTTCCTTCTACAAACGTTGCGCCTTTTTCTTCAAGCCATCGGCGAAACTCACTTTGCTTCACCGTTTCCTCCTTTCTTTGTTGTGTTTCTATGGGTGCATTATGGACAAAAATGTCTGTGCCGCCAATAGAAATATGGACATTTTTGTCCTTGTTTTGTGGGTGTTTGATTTACGTCAAGGGTTTCGGAGGCGCGAGCATTGATGGACGGCGATAGCGGATAGTGACTGGTCGGCTGATGCGGATAGTGGGGATAAGCTCAGGTTGTCCTAGGGACGCCAGCTATTTTTCTCACGAGCCTTTAAAAATCAAAAGGTTACGTAAATCCAACTGATTGTAGCCGCCTGATTTTTTGGGTTGTTTCGGGTTTGGCGGTCAGTATTTTTCAAATCTCGCCTATGCTGCTGCTGGCGAGAGCGCCATGATAGACGTGGTAAATCCGCAAATGCTTACAGCTCGTTGCACTTTATGCTGTTCTTTTATTGAGGCGGCGGGGGCGGTGTGTTATATTCTAATCACCCCTTTTCATTAGAGAACGAGGGTACTGCCCCGCAACGACTTCCTCCCTAGTCCGTTTGCGGGGCTTCTTCTTTGGGGCAGCAGTTTTTAGCGCACTTTACCTAACGTGCTTTGAAGCAAAAAGAACAACGATAGCGAAAGCGGGAAATCAATTTTTCCCGAAAACTTCGTTCAGTTGCTGGGTGACGCGGATGAAGGTGGTGCGTTTGGAAAGTTCGCGCAGTTGGCGGGCGCCGACGTAAGTACATGCCGAGCGCACGCCGCCGAGGATTTCCTGAGCGGTGTTTTCGACCGGGCCTCGGTAGGGAATCAGGACTTCTTTGCCTTCTGCTGCACGGTAAGCAGCAACGCCGCCAGCGTATTTGTCCATCGCCGCTTTGCTGCTCATTCCGTAAAACTGCATGTATTTTTCATCGCCGCGAACGGTGATTTCGCCGCCACATTCATCGTGTCCGGCAAACATGCCGCCCATCATCACGAAGTCGGCGCCGCCGCCGAATGCTTTGGCGATGTCGCCGACGGTTGTGCAGCCGCCGTCGGCGCAGATGCGTCCACCGAGGCCGTGCGCGGAGTCGGCGCATTCGATGATGGCGGACAGTTGCGGATAACCGACGCCGGTCATTTTTCGTGTCGTGCAGACAGACCCCGGTCCGATGCCGACTTTGACGATATCGGCACCGGCCAGAATGAGTTCTTCGGTCATTTCGCCGGTGACCACGTTACCGGCCATCAGCACAATATCCTGATAGGCGTTGCGGATTTTTTTCACAAAGCTGACGAAGTTTTCGGTGTAGCCGTTGGCAACATCAATGCACATATGGCGGATTGCCGACGATGCTCCCAACTGCTGCATGACTTGATGCAGTTTGTCTTCATCCTGTTCGCTGATCCCCAGCGAATAAAAAACAACATCGCGCGGCGGCAAGGCTCGAAAGAACTCGACGTATTGCGAAACTTCGTAGTGCTTGTGAAGCGCGGTGGACATGCGCTGGCTGGCCAGCGCTTTTGCCATCTCGAAAGTGCCGACGGTATCCATATTGGCGGCAATGACCGGAATGCCTTGGTAGGGCTGTTTGTTGTGACGAAACGAGAATTCCCGAGAAATATCGACGTCCGAACGGGTGTTAAGCGTCGAACGCTTGGGACGGATCAGAACATCTTTAAAGTCGAGTTTGATTTCGGTTTCGATGCGCATGTCAGGAATCAAGGATGAGAGGATTGAAAAAGAACGTTGGCGACGACGATTTCGGCGTAACCGGGGAAACGCAGTGGCGGCCCCCAGGTTCCGAAACCGCAGGTGACGATTAGCGAATAGGTTTCTTCTGTCAGCAGTCCCCAGGGTTTTTTGTAGAGGAATTTAACGATGAAGTTGATGGGAAAAAATTGGCCGTTGTGCGTGTGGCCGGAGAATTGCAGATCGATTTTCTGCGCGATGGCTTCATCAATTTGGCGTGGTTGGTGATCGAGCAGAATCCACGGTGTCGTCGGATCGGCGTGCGCTGTCAGGGCGGCGAGTGAAGCGCGGCTTCCTGGAGCGTCGAGCAAAACGCCCGGCGGCAATTGACGGGTGTCGAGAATCCAGTCGTCGCGTCCGATCAGGGTGATGCCCGGTTCTTCGAGGTAAAGAGCTTCGTCACGCAAGACGCGCATGTTGGAACGGGCATAAGCATCAATGTTGAGTTTCGGCGATTCTCCGTAGTAATCATGGTTGCTCATGATGGCGTAAACGCCGTAACGGCTTTTGAGTTCGCTCAGGATGCGAGGCATCTCCTGATCGAAATACGGTTTAACCGAATTGTCAATGATGTCGCCGGTGAAGACGATGATATCCGGTTGCAGGCGGTTAACACGAGAGACCATCTCTTGTATCAGTGCCACGGAACTGTAACGGCTGATGTGCAGATCGGAAAGTTGGACGATGCGCAATTGTGTTGCGTTGTTTTTCAGCGGCTTGTGAATGATCGGCGAATAATGCGTTTCGCGCGGCGCGTACGCACGGTAAACTCCCCAAGCCATTTGCAGCGCGATGATCCCCAATACAAGAAAACCGAAATGATGCGGATGTTGGCGAACATACGCGCACGCGGTTTGCAAAAAAGACAAACGACGGGCGATCAGGCCAAGCACATCGGCGAAAAAGACGGTGGTAAATCCTACTATTAACGCGCCATACAAAACGGCGGTGGCGAAAAACAACCAAGGCGGTAACTCTACGCCGAGTCGGCGGCTGAAAAAATGAACCAGCGGAAAGCTCATGACGACCAGCGCAACGACCGGCCAAAATACATACCAGGCCATCAGCCAAGGCGGCAACGCAGCGCCGAATGCCCAGCGAAAGCGCCAGCCCAGATAAGCCCCCAAAGCGGCTTGGATGGTAAGCATGATAAGGAAGAAATAGTTCATGAGAGGAAGTTTACGGCAGACGGATCCTGGCTGAATGGCAAGTTGGCAAAAAACTGCTTATGAAGCTGATGATAATGTGTTCACATTTGCTATGATAATAGAACCTGCCTCAGAATGCCCTAATAGCAGAAGCTATTTCTGGTCGGCGATACGCCAGCGCCCATCTTTTGCTGCGGGAAGAGGGTGGGAAAGTACTTTCTTCCGGCTTTCGGCTGTCCACTCGTGCGAACGAGGGGGTACAATAAACCTTTGGCCTTTTGCAGGGGTGTTCCCCATGACGACACTGCTTTCTTCCGTTGAAATCGAAACGCAACCGAATCCTGACGCTACGGTTATCTGGATGCACGGCTTGGGCGATAGCGGGCATGGCTGGGCTTCGGAGATAAGCTCATTAGGACTGCCGTCGGCAGCGCGCATTCGCTTTCTGTTTCCGCATGCGCCGATGATGCCGATAACCGTCAATCAAGGATACCGGATGCGCGCTTGGTACGGCGTTGCAGGAAACGATTTGAGCGCACGCGCCGATCTCAGCGGGATTCGGGCATCTCAAGAAAGTATTGAAGCGTTATTGCGGCATGAATACAGTCGCGGAATCGCGCCGTCGCGGACGGTTCTGGCGGGGTTCTCGCAAGGAGGCGCGGTAGCGCTGTTTGCGGGATTGCGGCATGCGGAACGGTTGGCGGGAATCGTGGCGCTGTCAACGTATCTGATAGGCGCTGAAACACTGAGGCAGGAAGCAAGCGAGGCCAACCGCCAAACGCCGATCTTCATGGCGCACGGGACGGTCGATCCGGTGGTGTTGCCTCAATGGGGCGAGATGTCGCGCGATGCTTTGCGTGAACGTCGCTACGAAGTCGAATGGCAAACCTATCCGATGCCACATTCGGCGGTAGAGCAAGAATTGCGGGATGTCGGCGCGTTTCTGGCGCGTGTGCTGCCTGTGCTTGAATGATTCGTTAGACGATAAAGAAAACGGCAGAGACGAATGCCATGAATAAACAATGGTACGAGACATTATTTGAAAACTACGGAAAAAAATACGACAAAGAGAATTTCACTCATGGTACTGTCGGAGAATGTGATTTCATAGAAAAAGAAATCAACTTCGACAAGTCCTTAAAAATATTGGACGTAGGCTGCGGTACAGGTCGGCACGCCATCGAATTATCGAAACGCGGCTATTGTGTCACCGGCATTGACTTGTCGGAATCCCAACTGAAAAGAGCAAAAGAAAAAGCGGCAGAAAATAATTTGGTGATTGATTTTCAGCGCCAGGATGCACGCCATTTGCCCTTTGACAACGAATTTGATGTTGCGATCATGCTTTGCGAAGGCGGTTTTTCATTGATGGAAACTGATGAAATGAATTTTGAAATTCTGAAAAGCGTTACAAAATCGCTCAAACCTCGTGCCAAATTTATATTCAACGCGCTAAACGGTCTGTTTCCGCTCTATCATTCAGTCGATGAATTTCACGCTTCAGCAAAAGAAGAAGGCAGCTCGACGTGTAGAAACAGCACCTTTGATTTAATGACTTTCCGTGACCGTAATATCGTAGATTTTGAGGACGATGATGGAAGTAAAAAGACGCTTGAATGCAATGAAAGATATTACGTGCCTTGCGAAATAACATGGTTATTGAAGTCGCTGAGATATAAAACAATAGACATCTTCGGAGCGAGGCTTGGCGAATTTTCGAGGGAACACACATTGACCACCAAAGATTTTGAAATGTTGATCGTTGCGGAAACCTGACGACAGAGAATGCCAGCACATGCAATGGGAAAAGCTGGTTTAAGATTGGCGACGAAAAATGATGAACCATTGGTGCTGGCCTTTGATTACGCCCATGATAAAGACGAGTATGCCGAGCTAAAGAGAGAAGAAAAAATAACAAAAGCAATATCGCACAAAAATGTTTTGTTGTTTTGGTTGGCGGTCAGGTAGTAGGCTTTGCCACAATTCGCCTCTTGGTTTTCTCCCGCTTCAAGAGCCTGTCCCCGAAGAGATTTTGGTCGGGGGGGAGGGATAGGGAGGGGATGGGGGTGAATCGCCGAATTAATCAGAGCTTCCTTAACGTGATCGGCGATGTTGCATCCGAGAAAGTGTTCAAGACATTGCCAAAATCATCTTCGTCAAGCTCCGGCAATTGTTCGCGGATATCTTCCGGTTGGGTAGTAACATCAGGTTGTCGCGGTTTAAAATGATCAAAATCGAATCTTCTGCGATCCATCAAATGAGAAAGCACGACGGTGGACATGGCGCCGAAGATCGAGTCGAGCCGACCGGGAAATTTCTTTTCCCACTCGCGCAACATCAATGAAACTTGTTTTCGTTGCAGGTGCTCTTGCGAGCCGCACAGGTTGCAGGGAATGATCGGAAACTTTTTCAAATCGGCGTAGCGAATCAAATCGCGCTCACGCACATAGGCCAGCGGTCGAATCACAATGTGCTTTTTATCGTCCGAACGCAGCTTGGGCGGCATGGTTTTGACGCGGGCAGCGAAAAAGAGATTCAGGAAGAATGTTGCAAGCAGGTCGTCGCGGTGATGTCCGAGCGCGATTTTGGTGGCGCCCAGTTCGTCGGCAACACGATAAAGCACGCCACGGCGCAACCGTGAACACAGCGAGCACATCGTGCCGCCTTCGGGAATGAGGCGCTTGACGATGCTGTAAGTGTCCTGCTCGACGATTCGGTAGGGTATGCCGTGCTCTTCAAAATAGCGCGGCAAAACATCGGATGGAAAGTCGGGCTGTTTCTGATCGAGGTTGGCCGCAATCACTTCAAACGGAAGCGGCGCACGGGCTTTAAGCGAGAGAAGAATATCGAGCAGTGCGTGACTGTCCTTGCCACCGGACAGGCAGACCATCACCCGATCGCCCGCTTCAATCATCGAAAAATCGGCTATGGCTTGACCGACCAGACGGCGCAGCCTTTTTTTGAGTTTGTTGGCTTCAAATTCCAAGCGGCGCGGGTCGCGTGTTTGGCTGTTGGGGGTTGGCATCGGAGCCAAGGAAACGTGATCATTCATCCTGGAAACCTCAATTGGACGTACATGCCAGTGTTGTGCGTTGTATTGGCGAGTGCGTAGCGTTTTCACCCGATGGGAGAGTGTTAAAAAAGACTCCAAAGCACACTGCCATGCGATTCTCCACAGGTTTACAAGCGGTCAGCCGAGGTTTTCAGGATGATTGTAAATGATTGCTCGAGATACCGCACGGATGGCGACGGGAAAGACATTTTGGCGTAATATGGTAATGTCAATCTTGCTTCGGAGGACTTATGCGGACGTTACTGGTGGCGAATGCCAAAGGAGGCAGCGGCAAAACGACATTGGCAACTCATGCGGCAGGCTGGTTTGCAAGCCGTCGTCAGCGTGTTGCGTTGCAGGATGAGGATACTCAGCGTTCGGGCTCCTCCTGGCTGGCGCGGCGACCGATATTGTTCCCAAAAATTGAAGCGCTCAAACCCGGAACCAGTCGCAAGGAAGCGCGTGAACAGGGAATTGCCTGGCGGATCATTGACTCGCCTGCCGGATTGCACGGCGAACGGTTACGCGATCTCGTCAAACAAGCGGATCACTTGCTGGTGCCGTTATCGCCATCGGCTTTCGACATGGAAGCAACGCAAGCGTTTCTTGACGCTGTAACCGAGTACAAAGCAGTGCGTGAGCAAAAGCTCGCGGTTGCGCTGGTAGCGATGCGGTTTGACGCGAGAACCCGAAGCGCACAGGAGCTTGATGAATTTCTTTACGGCTTCGAGTTTCCGTTGATTGCCCATTTGCGCGAAACGCAGGTGTACATACGCTGCGCACGTGATGGTCTGACGTTGTTTGATCTGCCACCGTCAAGAGGAAAACAGGACTGGGAACAGTGGTTGCCGATCACGGCGTGGCTGATAAAACAAGGAGTGTGATCATTTTCACGCGGATACATACTTCGTCATTCCCGCGTGCTTCCCCGCCCAAAATCGCTGCGGGGACAAGCCTGGCGGGAATCCAGTGTCTTTTTTCCGCTTTATCGCACAGTGATTTTGGGCGGGGGAGACAAACCCCCGTCTTCTGCGCGAAGCGAAGCGGAGTCGCAGAACGCAGGCGTCCACCCTCCCCGATCAAAATCGTTTCGGGGGCAAGCTCTTTGAAAAGGGGTCGGATGCACCACGGTTTTTTGTGAAAAATTTTTATGGAAGCGCTGAATGAACCATTCCGTCATTCTGCGCGTAGCGTAGCGAAGTCGCAGAATCCAGAGACAGCGTGGATCTTGCGACTTCGCGCAGGATGACACGCGCAGGATGACGGTGCGCCGTGCCATTTTCTACGGTAGTCGTGAATTCGCACACCGCGCCTTCGTGTGAAAAACAAAAGACACTGGATTCCCGCCAGAGGCACGCGGGAATGACGGTGTTTCGTGCCTTTCTCCGCGTCTCCGCGTGAAAATGATTTTTCTCCGCGCCTTCGCGTTAATCCACCGCCCTCTCCCCCAACCCCTCTCCCGCAAGCGGGCGAGGGGAGCTTGACTGTGCCTTTTTCAATGGAGTCGTGAATTCACACACCGTGCCTTCGTGTGAAAAACAAAAGATACTGGATTCCCGCTAGAAGCACGCGGGAATGACGGTGTTTCGTGCCTTTCTCCGCGCCTCCGCGTGAAAATGATTTTTCTCCGCGCCTTCGTGTGAATCCACCGCCCTCTCCCCCAGCCCCTCTCCCGCAAGCGGGCGAGGGGAGCTCACTTACGCCTGCGTTCCCAACACTAAAATCGCCTCCCGGTTCGACGGTGAAAAAACTTTTTCAGCAGCTTCTTGCCAAGGCAACCACAGGCTTTGCCGGTGTTCGTTCGGTGACAGTGTGATGGCGCACGATGCGGGGACGAGGAAGGTGAAAAGGTGTTCGATATTATGCGTGGTGTTGGGCGGGTAGCGGTGGCGCCATTGTTCGTAAATTAAATACGTGGTTTGTTGGCGGGCATCGCGTAGTTGACCGTCGCGTGTGGCGTCGAGTCCGCTTTCTTCAAACAGTTCGCGCTGTGCTGCGTGCAGCGGCGTTTCATCGGGTTCGAGACTTCCGGTAATGGATTGCCAATGATCGGGAAAATCAACGCGCTCCAATAATAAAATGTCGAGGCGCGGTGTGTGAACGACAATCAGAACGGATTCCGGGCGTTTGTGGCGTGGCATTATCGGCGGATGGCGTGCGTATGGTCAACAAACACCCAGAACGGCAAATCCTGTGAGCGCCAATAATCAGCGGCTTCTTCGAATGTTTCGCGCAAGATGAGCCAATCATTGGCGGAACGTTTTTCAAAAGACGTTGTATGCTTCAAGTGAAGTACAACGCCGGTATCACCAAACCATGCGCCATCGCACAACACATCGTAGAGCGCATCCCAGTTGTGTCCGAAGTAATCCGGAAACGCCAGTGTTTCGGAAAGCCGATCAAGCAGTTGGGCTTTGTTATGAGCGTCAGCAATATCGGCGACACGGTAATGCAATGGCGACGTTTTGCAAGCGGCCATCATGCGGGTAACGGCTTCAGGCGTTTTGATGGAGTGAAGACCGGCTCGGTCGAGGTCGTCAAGGTTGAGCGGTTTCATTGCGGATGCGTTGGAAGCTCTGGTAGTGATCGGCGGTGTAATAGCAAAGATCGGGCGTCGATGGTTTTTCACCGCCGCAAACAATACGGCGAGCGCCGCGATCTTGAGCGCCGGGTGTCGGCACGGTGTATTCGCGGTAGTGACCGCGCGGTTTTTCCGGCAAGAGCTTTTCACGATTGCCGAACACGATACCATCGCGTTCGTAGGGGAAAGGGCCGTTTTGATAAATCAAGGCCAGTGTCTGTCGGGCTTCAGGCAGAAGTTGCTGCACAGAAACAGTTTCGGCGGCTGACGGCGTTGCCGCTGCCGCTTCCTCTGTTACCGCTTCGATTGTCGATGGCGCTTCTGTTTTTTCTGTAAACAGGAACAGACTGCTTAAACCCAAAAGCAGAAGAAAAATTACAAGAGCGGCGACGACGAAGCGGCCAAAAAAAGTGCGAGCCATTTCAGGGTTTCATGGCGTCACTCGCACGCACGCGAATGTGCAAGTCGCGTAATTGTTGTTCGGTTACGGGTGTTGGCGCTTCGACCAATAAATCTTGTCCCCGCTGGGTTTTCGGGAACGCGATCACGTCGCGGATGGATTCGGCGCCGGTCATCAGTGTCAGTATGCGATCCAGACCGAAGGCGATGCCGCCGTGTGGTGGCGTGCCGTATTGCAACGCTTTCAGCAGGAAACCGAACTTGCGCTCTTGGTCTTCCTTGGAGATTTTCATGGCGTCGAAAACTTTGGCTTGAACTTCCTCGCGGTGGATACGCACCGAACCGCCGCCGATTTCCCAACCGTTCAACACCACATCGTAAGCTTTGGCCAGCGCTTTTTCAGGATCGGCTGTAAACAGGTTTTCGTGCCCGTCTTTCGGCGCGGTGA
Source organism: Burkholderiales bacterium (assembly GCA_031277215.1). GTDB lineage: Bacteria > Pseudomonadota > Gammaproteobacteria > Burkholderiales > Casimicrobiaceae > UBA931. The sequence goes on along the minus strand of JAITMR010000045.1, from coordinate 28,374 downwards.
ACGGGTGATGACGTGCCGACCAGGTTTTGGAATCTTCGTTGAATTCAAACATCGGAAAGTCAACAACCCAAAGCGGTTTCCAACCTTTTTCGGCGAGGCCGAGTTGGTGGCCGACTTTGGCGCGTAACGCGCCTATCGCGTCGTTGACGATTTTTTCGTGATCGGCGCCGAAGAAGATGATGTCGCCGTTTTGTGCGCCGGTGCGTTGCAGAATCTCTTGCAACACATTTTCCGGCAGGAACTTCACGACGGGCGATTGCAGGCCGGTTTCGTTGGCCTGCGTGACATCGTTGACTTTGATCCAGGCCAATCCTTTCGCGCCATAGATGGCGACGAAGGTGGTGTAATCGTCGATTTCTTTGCGCGACAGTTTGGCGCCGCCCGGAACCCGCAACGCAACGACGCGACCATACGGCATGTCGGCGGCAGAGCGGAATACTTTGAACTCGACGGTCTTCATCAGATCGGTCAGTTCGGTGAATTTGAGCGGCACGCGCAAGTCGGGCTTGTCCGAACCGTAATCGCGCATCACGTCGGCGTAAGCCAGCACAGGGAACGGAGGCAAATCGACGTCGAGTGCTTCTTTGAACATCGTGCGCACCAAACCTTCCATGATCTCGCGTATCTCAAGTTCATCGAGGAAAGATGTTTCGATGTCAATCTGGGTGAACTCGGGCTGACGGTCTGCACGCAAATCTTCGTCGCGGAAACATTTTACGATTTGATAGTAGCGATCAAAGCCGGCCATCATCAACATCTGTTTGAAGAGTTGCGGCGATTGCGGGAGTGCGTAGAAATGGCCGTGATGAATCCGCGACGGCACCAGAAATTCACGCGCACCTTCAGGCGTCGATTTATAGAGCATCGGTGTTTCGATGTCGATGAAGCCATGTGTGTCGAGATAGCGTCGTGCCGCCATCGCCGTTTTGTGGCGCAATTTCAGATTGCGTTGCATTGGCGCACGGCGCAGATCGAGGATGCGGTTTTCCAGGCGCACAGTCTCCGACAGATTGTCGTCGTCAAGCTGAAACGGTGGCGGAAGCGACGGATTGAGTAGCGTGATCTCATGTGCGAGCACTTCAATCGTGCCGGAAGTCAGATTCGGATTGATTGTGCCTTCCGGGCGATGGCGCACCAGGCCGGTAACGCAAACAACGTATTCGCCGCGCAGCTTTTCAGCGGCAGCGAAAGAATCGGGGCGATCCGGGTCGAACACGATTTGCAGCAAACCTTCGCGGTCGCGCAAGTCAATGAAAATAACGCCGCCGTGATCGCGGCGGCGGTGCACCCAGCCCATGACGGTAATGGTTTGGCTTAGATATTGATCGTCGATCAGTCCACAATAGTTGGTACGCTTCAAAATAGTCTCCGCTGAAAAATACGCGCTCAAACATCTATTTTAAAACGAAAAACGGGTGTGCGATTTACCCGAAAGCACGGAAAACGCCAGAGGATTCTGACGGAATCAGGAAGTCGGCGGCGCGGCGGGCGACTGAGCGGGGACGGCAGGGGCGCGTACGGGCGGTGGCGCGTGGCTGTGCGGTTCGAGCACGCCCATCGAGACGACGTACTTCAACGCCTCATCGACAGTCATTTGCAGTTCGTGCACCTGCGACCTCGGCAACATGACAAAATAACCGGAAGTCGGGTTCGGCGTGGTCGGAACATATACACTGACATGTTCTTCGTCGAGTTGTTCGGCAATTTCGCTAGCGGGACTGCCTGTTTGGAAAGCAATGGTCCACGAACCTTTTCGCGGGAATTCAACCAGCAGCGCCTTGCGGAAAGCGTTGCTTTTTTTGGACAAAATGGTGTCGCTGACCTTTTTGACGCTGGAATAAATCGACTTGACGAACGGGATGCGTCCAAGAAACTGCTCCCAGAGAGCAATCAACCGTGCGCCGAAGATATTGGCAGCGACAATACCAGTGCCGAGCAAGATCAGAAACCCCATGACAACGCCAAGTCCGGGGATACGGAAGCCCAACACCTGTTCGGGACGCCAAGCGTAGGGAACCAGCAACATCAACTGATCCAGCGCCGAGAGCAGGAAATACAGCACCCAGAGCGTGATACCGAGCGGTATCCAGACCAGCAGACCGGCGATCAGGTAGCGTTTCATCGGGTAAAGATCAATGGCAGGCGCAGTTGGCGGCGCAAGCAGGGGGCGGCGCTTCGGCGGCTTTGCTGTCTCCACCTTCGGGCTTCAACGGGCAGGTGGGGGCGGGTTTGCTTTTGAAATCAGTGGCGTACCAGCCGCTGCCTTTCAGTTGGAAACCTGCGGCGGACACCAGCTTGGTCAAAGCCGCCTTGCTGCACGCGGGGCAGGTGGTTAAAACGGGCTCGGAAATTTTCTGCAAGGCCTCAAGCGTATGCCCGCAATCAGTACAACGGTATTCGTAAATTGGCACAATGATCTCCAGATCAAAAAAACAGGCCGGGAAACCCGGCGATAACTATATTGGAAAGAAAGCGTTTTTTACAAGACACGACATGACGTCGAAACCACTCATTTTGCCCAAGTTTTCGGTGGGCGACAAGACGAAGATGGTGATATCGGACTTTAGGGACACCCTGAACAATTCCCCATCCACTGTTCGTCATTCCCGCGTGCTTCAAGCGGGAATCCAGCGTCTTTTGTTTTCCACGCGAAGGCGCGATGTGTGAATTCATGGCTCCGTTGAAAAAGGTCACGAAGCGCCGTCATCCTGCGTGAAGCCGCAGGATCCAAGCGGTCTCTAGATTCTGCGACTTCGCTGCGCTACGCGCAGAATGACGGAGTATGCATATCACCTTTGCACAAGAAACCGCGATGAAATCGAAGCCCCCTTTCAAAAGGGGGCTTTCAAACACATTTATCGTGAGGGCAATGGAAGCAGAGCGACCACAGGAAGCCCCCCTGCTTTTTTGAGAAGACACATTGCCTGCGTGACTTAGTGTCATTCTGCGCGTAACGCAGCGAAGTCGTAGAATCCAGCAGACAGCGTGAATCCTGCGACTTCGCGCAGGATGACGGTACTTCGTGCCATTTTCTACGGTAGCCGTGAATTCACACATCGCACTTTCGTGTGAAAAACAAAAGACGCTGGATTCCCGCCAGGCTTGTCTCCGCAGCGATTTTGGGCGGGGAAACATGCGGGAATGACGACACATTCGCGCCGTTCTCCGCGTCTCCGCGTCTCCGCGTGAAAATGATTTTTCTCCGCGCATCCGAAGCCCCTTTTCAAAGAGCTTGTCCCCGAAACGATTTTGATCGGGGAGGGGGGACGCCGAAGGCGGACGGGGGTTTGTCTCTCCTGCCCAAAATCGCTGTGTGATTGGGCGGAAAAAAGACACTGGATTCCCGCCAGGCTTGTCCCCGCAGCGATTTTGGGCGGGGAAACACGCGGGAATGACGACTTCGTGCCTTTCTCCGCGCCTTCGCGTGAATCCACCACCCTCTCCCCCTCCCCTCTCCCGCAAGCGGGCGAGGGGAGCTTGACTGTGCCTTTTTCAATGAAGCCGTAAATTCGCACATCGCGCTTTCGCGTGAAAAACAAAAGACGCTGGATTCCCGCCAAATACACGCGGGAATGACGATGCATCGTGCCTTTCTCCGCGCCTCCGCGTCTCCGCGTGAAAATGATTTTTCTCCGCGTCTTCGCGTGAATCCACCACCCTCTCCCGCAAGCGGGCGAGGGGTGCTTGTCCGTGCCTTTTTCAATGGAGTCGTGAATTCGCACCAGGGCAGACACGGGGGTCTGCCCCTCCGGCCTTCTCCGCAGCTTCTTGTGCAAAGGTTGTGGTGATATGCATACTCCGTCATTCCCGCGGCCTCTAGCAGGAATGACGGTGCTTCGTGAATTGTTCAGAGCTTCCTAAAAGTTTAGGCGGTTCACTATAAACCCGCCTACCAATACGTCTCAACCGTTATCTGCCCCGGCGCACGTTTGCGGTGGCGTCGCATGCCGCGTTCGCCAAGCAGTCTTTGCACTTCTTCGACCATTGCCGGATTGCCGCACAACATAACTTGCGACGTCTCTTTGTCAATCGTATGTCTCACCGTTTCTTCCAATCGACCATCGGCAAGCGCCGCTGTGATTCGCCCTGAAAGACACGCGCACTTTTCGAGGCACACTTCCCCACGGCTGACAAGCGGCGCATAAGAAAAGCGAGCGCCCCGTTCTTGTTGCACTGCCGCAATTACTCCCGGATACGCCAATTCTTCCACGCTCCGCACGCCATGCACCAGCACAACATGCCCGAACTTCTGCCACAGTTCATCAGTACGCAGCATCGACAAAAACGGCGCAACGCCCGTCCCCGTCGCCATCATCCATAACACTGGCGCAGCAGGCACTTCGTCGCACACGAAAAAACCGTATGCGTTACCAATCCAAACCGCGTCGCCTTCGCGCAGTTGCGACAAGCGCGGCGAGAGTACCCCTTGCGCCAACTCGGCGATAAGGAATTCATGCGGTGTGCTGCCCGGCGCGTTCACAAACGAGTAAGGCCGCGCCAGCATTGGTTCCGCGCTTTCATTCGGCGCTGGCAACGCCAGCGAAGCAAACTGCCCCGCAGTAAAGCGTATCTCCGGCGCATCAATCTTCAATGAGAAAAGACGCTCCGTCCATGAGAAACGCTCGATCACGCGAGCTTTTTTCCAGTGTGAAAATTCAGTCATTTTTAAAATCTGGAACTTTTTGGTTTAATCGCCTGACAAGACAGCGCCGTAAAATCCACTACCCTCTCCCCCAACCCCTCTCCCGCAAGCGGACGAGGGGAGCGCATCGTGCCTTTCTCCGCGCCTCCGTGTGAAAATGGCTTTTCTCCGCGTCCTCGCATGAGAATAAAAACATTTCATGCTTTCTTCAGTGAATCGCGTATTTCTCTCAACAGCAAAATTTCTTCCGGCGTTGGCGGCGCTTCAACAGGCAACGCATTCCTTTTGAGCCGGTTGACCTGTCGCACCATCAAAAAAATGATGAACGCCAAAATAATGAAATTAATCAGAATCGTAATGAAATTTCCGTAAGCGAACAGCGGAACGCCCGCCTTTGTCAATGCTTCATAGGTCATCGAGCCATGATAGTTGTCGGGAATTTTTCCAAGAACAAAAAACCAATTCGTAAAATCAAGGCCTCCCAAAAAGCGACTGACGATTGGCATGATCAAATCCTTCACCATCGAATCGACGATCTTGCCGAATGCAGCGCCAATGATCACCCCCACCGCCAAATCAATGACGCTTCCTTTTACTGCGAACTCTTTAAACTCTTTGAAGAATACGTTCATGCCCGTCCTTTCGTTCTTGATAAAACAAAGTCTCACATTTTGTCAAAGCGCCGACTCGTCTTCTTCGCCGGTACGAATGCGAACGATCTGCTCTACCGGCATCACAAAAATTTTACCGTCGCCGATTTTTCCGGTACGCGCCGCACGGGTAATCGCTTCAATCGCTCGTTCGACCAATGCTTCGGGAAGCGCCACTTCGATTTTAACCTTGGGCAGGAAATCAATCGCATACTCTGCCCCCCGATATAATTCGGTGTGCCCCTTTTGACGACCAAATCCTTTGACCTCAGTGACTGTCATGCCCGACGCGCCCAATTCCGACAATGCTTCGCGTACTTCGTCGAGTTTGAATGGCTTGATGATGGCCTCAATGCGTTTCATGATTTTCCCTTCTTTCGTTTTTGAGTCTTGCTGCCTTTAATTCTTTCCGGTTTCTCCAATGTTTCTCGCCACTTTGAAGTCATCGGATAGCGCCAGTCTTCGCCAAACGCGCATGCCGTGATGCGCGGCCCCGGAACCGCCTGACGCCGTTTGTATTCACTCACCGCCAAACGTTGTAGCGTTTCTTTGAGATGTTTCCGCGAAATGCCCTGCTCCAACAACACCGCCGCATCTTCGCCTCGTTCGACATAGCTTTCGATAATCGCGTCGAGCGTTTCATACGGCGGCAAGGTATCTTGATCGACCTGGCCATGCGCCAGTTCAGCGCTTGGCGCCCGTGTCAAAATACGTTCAGGAATGATTCGACCCAACGTATTGCGATAATGCGCCAATCGGTAAACCCTCGCTTTGGTCACATCTTTCAATGGTGCAAAACCACCGGCCATGTCGCCGTACAACGTCGAATAACCAACCGCCGCTTCTGATTTGTTGCCGCCCGCCAGCAACAGCCAATTGTGTTGATTCGATAATCCCATCAGCAGCAACGCTCGTAATCGCGCCTGAACGTTTTGCGCCGTCAATGCTCCAAGTGCGTCATCGCACCACGGCGTCAGTGTTTTCGTCACCGCTTCCATCAACGGTGCCAACGCGATGCTGTGATGCGCCACCCCCAGTTTCCGCGCCATCGTTTCAGCATCTTCCAAACTCATCGCGCTGGTGTAAGGCGACGGCAACATGAAGGTTCGCACTCGGTGAGAGCCTAACGCATCAACAGCCAGTGCCAACACCAACGCTGAATCAACACCGCCCGACAATCCCATCACAACACCGGGGAAATCGTTCTTTCGGACGTAATCGCGCAACGCCGTCACCAGTGCCTGATAAACGTGATACTCGCTCGCCTCTTGCGTCTGGTTGCTACGCACTTCTGGCTCGCCGTGTTTAACACGCACCAACGCCAGCGCTTCGTGCCAGGCCGGTAACTGTTGCGCACAAACGCCCGTCGAAGTGACCGCCATTGACATGCCCATGAATACCTGCGTATCTTGCCCCCCCACATGCTGGGCAACGATGAGCGGCAGCCTCAGCGTTTTCGCTCGCGCCGACAACCAAGCCGGATAAGCCACTTCGTCGTCCATCTGATAAGCGTGCGCGTCAACGATCAACCCACATTGTGCGCCCGCCTCCAGCGCCGCCTTGACCGACCCTGATTTGACAAGATCGTCACCGCACAATAACGCAAAACGTGTTCCGCTTTCTTCAAAGACTCCCGATACCGCGTCCCTTGAGCCTCCTTTTTCAAAGTAGCGTTTCTCCTCCTCGCGCAAAACTTGCTTGCGATACACTTGACGCACTTTGCCTCGACGCAGTAACGCCACCGCGTTATAACAGTGTGCACCGTCAGTTTCGGGAAAGCCTACCAACAAAACGCCTCGATCCACCTGCGCCGCCAGCGCCTGCAAGCGCTGTGCACAATCATCGAGAAATGCGCGGCGTAACAACAAATCTTGCGGCGGAAAACCGGTGAGCGATAATTCCGGCGTTAACGTGACCCGTGCGCCAACACGGCATGCTGAATGATGCGCTTCCAGCAAGCGACGCGCATTGGCATCAAGTGCGCCGACGGTTAAATCAAGTTGTGCTACCGCAACATGCATCGCCCACTCCTTTCTCGACCACCGCCGTCAATTCACTCAACGGCCAACGCGGACGAACATGAAACGCATAATCGCGCACGCCCTCCGTGATTCTCAACGCGCCCACCAGCGCAATCATCGCGCCATTATCGGTGCAAAAAGCCATTTCCGGAAAATAAACACGAACACCCAGCGCCGCAGCCTCTTTCACAAAACGCGCTCGTAATGACTGGTTCGCGCCAACGCCACCGGCAACCACCAATCGTTTATTGTGCGTTTGCCGTAATGCCTTAAACGCTTTGGCCGCAAGAACATCGACCACCGCCGTTTCAAACTCCAGCGCCACATCGGCACGCGCTTGATCGTTGAAACGCCCTTCATGTTGCAGTTGTCGCACCAACGTCAGCACGGCTGTTTTCAATCCTGAAAAACTGAAATGAAAATGCGGCGCGTCGATCAGCGGTCGCGGCAAACGCACAACACCAGCGCGCCCATCACGCGCCAACTGCGCCAACGCAGGCCCTCCCGGATACGGCAAACCAAGTAATTGCGCCGCTTTATCGAACGCCTCACCAGCAGCATCGTCGAGCGTGTCGCCGAGCAATTCATACTGCCCGACGCCGCGAACAAAAAACAATTGACTGTGCCCACCCGACACCAACAGCGCAACAAACGGAAACGACGGCTTATCCTCGGAAAGCAGCGGCGATAGCAAATGCCCTTCCAGATGATGCACGCCAACCAACGGTTTATCGAGCGCCATCGCCAACGCGCTTGCCACGCTGGCACCGACCAACAGCGCACCTGCAAGCCCCGGCCCCTGCGTATACGCCACACCGTCTATCGCATCCAGCGTCGTTCCCGCCTCACGCATCACCGCCTCGATCAGCGGAACGATTCGCCGCACATGATCACGCGACGCAAGCTCAGGCACCACGCCACCATACGCCGCATGCAGCGCGATCTGCGAATGCAGCGTATGCGCACGCAAACCACGCTCCGTATCGTAGAGCGCGATGCCGGTTTCGTCACACGACGTTTCGATGCCTAAAATTTGCACTTTAACTTCAAACGCCTTTTTTCTTGAACCAATCCAACATCCGCTTCCAGCCATCTTTCGCTTCCTCCCGCCGGAAGCTGGGTCGATGATCGGCATGGAACGCATGCGGCGCGTCTTTATACACCTTGAACTCGGATGCCTTGGCCGCGCCACGTCCTTGCGCCAACGCCTTGCGCATTCTTTCAACACTCTCCTTCGGAATACCTGCATCAGCACCACCATACAGCCCCAGCACTGGCGCTTTCAATTCGCCGATAACATCCATTGGGTGTTGCGGCGTCAGCTCCGTCTTGTCGCCTTCCAAACGGCCATACCAAGCCACCCCCGCCTTAACCTTCGGCTGATGTGCACAATAAAGCCAAGTGATGCGCCCGCCCCAGCAAAAACCGGTAATCCCCAAACGCTCAGAGTCACCGCCCTGCTGCACCGCCCAAGCCGCGCAAGCATCAAGATCGGCGAGCACTTCGTTGTCAGGGATTTTCGACACCAGTTCACGCAACAACTGCTGAACCTCGGTGTATTGACGCGGGTCACCATAACGCGCGAAAAGCTCCGGCGCAATCGCCAGATAGCCTCGTCTGGCCAGTCGCCGACAAACGTCTTTAATATATTCGTGTACGCCGAAAATTTCCTGCACCACCAAAACCGTCGGCCATTTTTTCCCCTTCGTCGGACGCGCCCGATAAGCCGGCATCTCGCCACCTGAAACCGGAATCATAACGTCCGACGCTTCCAGACCATCTGCGCTGGTCGTAATCGCCGTCTGCGCCATCACCGGCTGCACCGCCAGCGCAAACCCCGCTGCCAACGAACCGACGACAAATCTCCGCCGCGACGTGTCGCCAGGCGGAAGCAGACTGTCCCATTCCGCTTTCATTGCATCATTCCAATCCCGTTCTGCGTTCATTGCTGTCTCCGTTTCAGAGTCTGGTTATACACGACGAAAAAATCCACTGCGCTGAACAACCTGCCATCATTATACGGCGGGGATCACGTATGGGATGAAGCGAAGCGTAATCCAGGAGAATCAGACATCAAAACTATTTGACAGGCCTTAAAGGAAGCCCTGAATACCTTACGACCACCACATCAAGCGTTATGATTTAGACTACGGCTAACCGCTGATTTCTTCCCCACACCCATGAAACGCCCCGAACTCCTCTCTCCCGCCGGCTCCCTGAAAAGCCTACGTTACGCCATCGCTTACGGCGCCGATGCCGTCTATGCCGGACTGCCGCGTTACAGCCTGCGCGTTCGCAACAACGAATTCCGCAACACCGCTGCGCTCGCCGAAGGCATTGCCGCCGCGCACACCGCCAACAAAGCCTTTTATCTGGCCGTCAACGTCATGCCGCACCACCGCAAAGTCGAAACCTTCCTCGACGATTTAACGCCTGTCGTAGCGCTCAAGCCGGACGCCTTGATCATGGCTGACCCGGGACTCATCATGCTGGTGCGCGAACGTTGGCCCGACATGCCGGTCCACCTCTCTGTTCAAGCCAATACCGTCAACTACGCAAGCGTGCGCTTTTGGCAACGACAAGGCATCGCCCGCATCATCCTGTCACGCGAACTGTCGCTCGACGAAATCGCCGACATTCGCCAACAATGCCCCGATATCGAGCTGGAAGTTTTCGTGCACGGCGCATTGTGCATCGCCTATTCGGGGCGTTGTTTGCTCTCCGGCTACTTCAACCACCGCGATGCCAACCAAGGTACTTGCACCAACGCCTGCCGCTGGCGCTACCGGATCATTCCCGGAACCGAAACCGCTGAAGGTACGCTATTGCCAACAGTCCCTCTTGAAAACCCTCTTCAAGAGGCTGCACCCTCCTCTCCCACGCAAGCGGAGGAGAGTTGGAGAGGGGTTGGGGGAGAGGGAGAGCGTTTTTCATCCCGTCACACCGCCGCCGACCAAACCTGGCTCCTCGAAGAAACCGGACGCCGACGCGATGAATGGATGGAAATCTCCGAAGACGAACACGGCACCTACCTGATGAATTCGCGCGACCTTCGCGCCATTCGCCACGTCCGGCGGTTAATCGACATCGGCGTCAACTGCCTTAAAATCGAAGGCCGCACCAAATCGCACTACTACGCCGCCCGCACCGCGCAGATTTACAAACGCGCCATTGACGACGCAATGGCCGGACGCGAATTCAATCCCGACCTCTTAAAACAACTCGACGGCCTCGCCAACCGAGGCTACACCGAAGGCTTCTTTGACCGCCATGCATTGAACGCGGCGCCAGACGCTGCGCAAAATTACATTGACGGCGCCTCTTCAAACTTCACCCAACAATTCGTTGCTGAAGTGATCGGCCACGACCCCGAAACCGGTTTGTCCACCCTCGACGTCAAAAACCGTTTCGAAGTTGGCGACACACTGGAAATTATCACGCCAGAAAGCAATCACAGCCTGCAATTGGAAGCGCTGTGGAACCTCGACGGCAACGCCATCACCGTAGCGCCAGGAAGCGGGCATGTGGTAAAGGCAAAAATTGGGAAGGCGGAAAAGGCTTTCGTTTTGAGAAACATTATCAAAACATCGCCACATTAGAACCCGCTTCAAAATCATTTGCTGGTTGATGGCATAGATGTTCAGATTGAATATCTCTCGCCCACCCACTCAAAGCAAACCTGCATAGAACATTTATGCGCACATAAAAAACCGCCAAGGAGCCTCTGAACAATCCCCCGTTCACTGTTCGTCATCCTGCGCTTCCGCTGCTTCGCGCAGAATGACGCTACGCTACGCGCAGAATAACGGAATGGTTTATTCAGAGGTTCCCCAATCCCTTCCGATATCATGGTTGTTTAGAACCCAAAGCCCGTCTATACTTGGGCGCGTCATATGAATTATTTCTAAATTATCCATGTCACGTCGTATTAATGGCGCTTTTAACAGTTACCTCTGTACCAACACATCCCCTGTTTCCCGCCGAACAAACGGGTTCGCCTTTCTTGAGGTTCTGATCTCAATCATCCTTCTCGCTTTGCCCATCGTTGCGCTAATGGCGACACAAGCCCATGCAGTAACAATTATCAACGAAATGCAGTACCGTATTGAAGCCATGCATCTTGCCAATAGTTACGCGGCAAAAATATGGGGGGCAAACAAAAAAGAACTCCATCTCTACAAAGAAGGTGGCGAAGAATATGAAAAATTCGCGGCACGTATCATGGGAAATGGCTTTCCTAAAGATTTGAGCATACCCGGAGCAACGCTCCCTTCCGTCACGATTGACGCAATGGCTGGCGGCGGCAATCATGTGCTGATCACCATTTCCTGGCGCTCCCCGAAAGAAAAAGCACTGCGCAACTACACCCAAGAATCTTTCATTTCTCATTGACATGACTGGGCTTCGTAGATGAAAACGCCCATTCGCATGCCCTTACATAAAGGGATGACGTTAATCGAGACGATGATTTCGTCGCTACTGGGAATTCTCCTCATTTATGCCGTTTATCAGGCATTCGAACTATCAGAACGCGTCAAACATAACACCATGGCGGCTGCAGATTTGCGGGTTTCCGGACTTTCCGCTGTATTCTTGATGGAACGAGAAATCAGCAACGCCGGAAGCGGTCTCCTGCCAGCAGCACCCTTTCTCGCTCACTGCCAAGATGCGCCTCTCATCGGATCCGCTTTTTTATCACTTCGCCCCTTACCTGCCGTCATCAAAAAAGGACTGAACGACGACGCCAATGACGAGCTTTTCATTTTCTACGGAACCGCACCTCTGCATACCGTTCCCCTCGCCATTACCGATGTCTCTCCTTCTCCCGCCAGCCTAACCGTTCAGACACCCTTGGGTTTTTCAGAAAACGGCAGCTTTGTTGTTGTCCCTTCTGCAGGAAAAAACTGCTATGCCTACAACACGCCGGACGCCAGTTCCATTTCGGTAAACCACATTACCGGAACAACGCACCTCTTCATTGATTCCTTCCATGAAGATGTTCACAAAGACGACTTGCTGATTGATCTCGGCAGCGCCATTCGCCGGGTTTACTATGTGAAAGACAATGTTTTTTATATGCAGGAATGGCGTTTGGAAGATCACAAGTGGAAACTCAAAACAACCGGCGACCCACTGATCCCAGATGTCGTCCGTTTTTGGGCGCAATACGGTATCGACACCGATAAGGACAACAATATCGACCAGTGGGTGCCCGCCATAGGAATCTGGGACGAAGATTCTCTGCGAAAAGCGCCGCTTGATCAAATTCAGCAAATCAGGGCATTGCGCATTGCTTTCGTCATCCGCTCTGGAGAGCCGGACAAGGAAATAAAAAACGACTACATCACTTCAGTTTTCCCGGACTGCCCGCTGTACACGACTTGCAGCGGCAAGACCGTTCACATTGCTCACGATGCGTCCAAACCCTACGGCTGGCGTTACCGTACTTATGAGGTCATCATTCCAATGAGAAACGCCATTTGGAATTTCTGGAATGGCTAATCCGCTCGCTCACAAACACTGCTCGCGCCCCTTCGGCTCTACGCATCAACGCGGCGTTATTCTGTTCATTACATTGATAATCATGGTCTTGATGTCTTTGGCTTGCGTCACCTTGATGCGCTCCGTCGACATGGCCGTCATTGCTGTTGGCAATTTGGCTTTTCGACAGGCGGCACAAGCCCCTGCTTTTTGGGCGATAGATGATAGCCTCGTTTTTCTTGAAACCGCCGATACCAGCGCCAACTCACCGCCGCAGGGTTACTACGCCAGCCTTCAAGAAAGCAACAGTACAGGCATCCCTGTTTTTTTAACCGCATCGCCACCAGAGAACGCAAAAATCCTGATCGACCGCGCAGGCAACACCATTTATTATCTGATCGAAAGAATGTGCTTACACGATGGTTCGCCGGACACGTCTCACTGCCTCTCCGGAATGCTGCCGGACGAAACCATTGCCGGTCTTAGCAGGAGCGATTTCCCCGCAGCGCTTTACCGTATTACCGTCCGTGTCAATGGCCCCCGCCACACAACTATCTATATGCAAGCGGTCGTGCGACATGTTGAACCACCCTTTATCGGCGTACTTAAAAACAGGCGCCTCAACACCCGTTTTATCGATTTTTAAAACACCCCTTCGTTTTCTGAAACGTCTTCCCAAATTTGGCATAAGGAACGGGCTGTTTTGGCTGCGCCCTTGCCACTCCACTTTGCATGCGAGAAACATTATCACGCAAAGCTAAAGCCCTGCCTTTAGCCGGGCTTTAGACAGATCAGAAGCAAGTTATCACTCAACCGTTCGCCAGTTAATAACACCTGATCTGGATGGATCGCCAGACGCCCGCCCGCCGACTGCCTCTGGGGGCGCGGCAAACGATTCGCCTTTGCTGGAGGTTGCCACCACATAAAACTCATCCCCCGATTGCACGATATCCATGCCCATCGTTAGCGCGTCTTTTTCGAAATAACTGCCTCCAGCACTACCGCTGGTCAGCTTGGTTTTTCCGGTAGCCAAATCGACTACATAAAAACGGCTCTTCCCGTCTGGAATCTCGATCCGGCATTCGTCCCGAACAGCTTGCGGGATAACCCCCGCCCAGACAAGTGTGTTGGGCACGAACACCGCCGGGAAAACCACTCTCTCCCTTGAGCTCCCTATAACACCGTCCATATCGTAATACCACCCTTTTTCGGGCGCAGCAGCAAGTCCGGCGCTGGGACTGGAAAGTTGGGTAAGATCACTGCGATTCAATGTCGTCCCCGAAGCAATCTCCGTCGCATCGTGTTTGCCGTCACGAATCACATACATGGTTTGCACCGTGTTCCCCAGCGAAGTGTCAATATCCCTGTGCGACAACCATTGCCCGGTTCCTACCGCAATCCAGCGGGTTTCGTGCTCTGCCGAGCGGGTATCTTCAATCACCTCGATAATGGGTGCTGCCGTCACCGGCTGAACTTTTCCATCGCCAGTCTTGAATTCCGCGATTTTGTCGGGAGCTGGGATTGATGCTCCGGTTCCCGTCAAATCGAAACGCCACAAATTCCCCAGCAAGTCGCCGCCATAGATTTGGTCTGTCGTGTAATCCTCATATGACTGTGTATATCCAGAAACCTGTGCAAAGCCTGCTTCACTAACCATCGTCCCTGCACCGGTTTCCACTTTAGCAAGCGTCTCCCCGGTCTTGATGTTAAGAATATAAAGCACGCCCTTACCGGAATCGTTGTTATAGCCAGAAGTAAGGACGACGACCCACCCCCATGCTTTTGTTTTGGTAATCAACGGTCGGCCAAACGAGAAGCCCATATCCGAGATGTCCGCCAACAGGCCAGGATCGGTTTCTTCCAAACGCGGAAACTCCCACAACACCCTACTTGCCGCATCCGTTTCCGATGTCACTGATGGATCTGTCACGTCAAGCGCAAAAAAACCTTTGCCTCCCTTCCCGAGACCACTGACCAAAACAGTCCGCCAATCGGCGCTGGCTTCATTCGCTTCCGGCAAGCCTCCTCCGGGGTTTTTGGTATGATGGAAATCGACATCCTGAACCATCGGCGCTGCATCGACATAGTAACGATGGCTGTATGTTGACCGCGTCAGCGCCTGCAAGCCGCTAACCTCCGGAGCTTTCGGGTTGTCTGGCCCTTCGAACAAAAACGAGGGAATGTAAGCCCATAATTCCATGCCTTCAGTCGCTTCGCCGATGCCATTGATCGCATGCAACATACCGTCATTGGCTCCGACATAAACCACCTTGGCCCGGCCAGCCCTGTCTGCTTTGAATTTCGAGTATCCCGGGTTCTTGTTTTCACTGTACGAAGCGCTCGGCGCTCCAACTTCCACCGGTTTCGAGTGCACGATATCACCCAGCAGCGTTTTACGTTCGCGGTAACCCGATAGCCCCTCATTGGTTTTATCGCCGCGCAAGTAATTCAATGCCGCTTGCCGAGTTGGATCGTCACCACCCAACGCGTTCTTCTGAACCTCCGTGAGGAGACTGCTGCTGCCGAGGCGGAATGGAACGCCCTTGTAGGTGCCATCCGCCTGTTTTGCATAAGTGACGATACGGCGTCCGGTGTCCCAGTTCTGCCCGTCAATCTTGGTAGCTGCGTCCCACAATAACGTGCCATCCACGGAACCGTCAGGTTTGATCCCATTGAATTTGTACGCCTCAAAAGCGCCTGACCAATCGACCGCCGAATAACGCGTCAGGTAATAATCGGTGGCATTACCGTCCGCGTCGGAAACCCAGCCCGCCCCAGCGCCAGTGCCTGGTGTTTCGACGCCAACTTCGGCAAAAATTTCTGTCAGACCATTAACCATGGCCTCAGGGTCACCTGCTGGAAAATAGTTATCCGGAATCTGATGAACAGTCCCCGAATTGCTGCGGTATGTACGGCCTTTACTATTCCAAGGGCTGCTCCCGCCGTATTTGGCTGCCAACCAGTACTGATTTTTATGAACGTATTCGTCATCAACCCTTCCACCTATTCTCCCGTGTGCGCCTTGTTCCAGAACATCAACCCAATAGGTATCTACCGTCACTTTTCTCCCGCCTACCCCAGCCGTCAGATCGGGACGCAAATCGTTGTTGCGTGCGTACCAAGCCAAGCCTGCAATCTTATTGCTTCCCCCGTTGGTGCAAGTCGACGGATTGGCGCCCGAATTCCAGCACTCTTGGGCAGCGTTGAACCCTTCACCGACAATATTCGCCATACCGGTATTAGCCTTGGCCAACATATCGTTAGTGCCAGTAGCAAGGCGCTGCTCATAGTGTGTATTGACATCGCCGATTCCCAAAATCGCTGTTTTCTGGCAATATGACAATATTGAATCATGCCCGTTCTTCCACCAGTCGGTGATCACCGGAAACCCTTCTGAAGAATAATCGTAGGCTTTAGAGTAATTTATATCGGTCGGCGATCCTTTCATCAAATAGCGCAAAGCCTCGGCATACATTTCCGATGGCTGGTCATATATTGAATAGTTTTTCGTCTCGAAACCGTAGTTGTTCAGGTAATTGATCACGCCACTTGACTTTTTGCCGTTATAGCTATAGCTGGCATCATCGGGATCCGGATTTGGGTAGAAAACACCGGTGCGAGGATTCCATTCCACGTTGGGGTTAACTTGATCGTTCCAAGTCAACGGTCCGACGTTTTTCAAGCGTGCCCGCAATACCGCCCCGTCAATCTCCTGTTGATCGTATTTCCCTCCATAGTTCAATAAATAAGAAAAAGCGCCAAAACGTATTTTGCTTTGGTAACGTTGGATCAGCCCTATGGGCTTGTAAGTTTCCTGACCGGTTGCAGGGTCTTTATACGCAACGCAATTATCTTCTAAAAACGAAACGTCGCATACCCTAACACGCACGTTATAGGGCGTAGAGCCAACAAGCATCTTTTCCCCTTGATGTGTTGAATCAGGAGATACATTACCGTGCGGAGTAGGAATGCTGCGATTTCTAAGCTGCCTATTACCAACGTTCGCCTGGAAGGAGCGCCGCAATACCGTTAGCCCCCCCGGGTTGGCTGCAGATGACGGCTCGTCGATGTGGCGCGATCCGCCGGTCAAGGCCCAGCGAAAAGTATCCATTGCAGCCATCGTCGCAAAATTAAGCGCATTGCCACTCCATGTTCCGCTGCAACTGTGATCGGCGCCCGCAAGATCCGTCGGCTTAAAGTAGCCGTCGCTCTCGCTAACGTAGGTATAGCATTTCTTCGGATCGAAATAACCCAAGTATTCTTTTGCAGGGTTATAGATTCTCTCTTTGTGCGCAGGCTCCACCATCGTCGGAAATTCTACCGACGGCGTGAACAGCATATTCGGCGGCGGCGGCGCTCCAGTGGTTGGCCGATCATCAAGCTGCAAAGGTGCCGTCCAGCTCAACGATGAATACAACAACGTTGCTGCCATCGACACACCGAATCGGGCGAGATATTTCGAAAGTTCCATTTTCATGACATGCCCCTTAAAGGTTTCATTCATCCGTTTACGGATCAATCATCGCCTGTATATAAGCCACCGTATCGCGGGGGCCATCGACACGAATAGAAACGCGTAACAGCGGGCGAAGCGCTCTTCCCCCTATCGTTTCGCCCGGCTGGGTTCCTCTCGTTTTGATTGTTCCTGATCCATCCGTCACTGAACAAAAAGCGTCCGAGACCGGCCCATCTTGTGTACACATACGCTCGATCAAATAACGAACCCGCATACCACTGCTCATATCGTTCATCTGCGCCGTCGGCGGCGTGGTATAAGTCGAATCAAAGAGTCCGATGTTACCAAGAATAACGGGAATACCCTTGCCGTCAGTTTGCAACATTCTTTGCGAGAAATTCCCTCCTGGAAAATCTGCGCCACCGATGATGTAAGTTCTAAAGTTATTTTCGTTTTCTATCCAAGTCAGCGCCTCATTTAGCGCCACCTGTGCCCGATTTTCGGCATCACGCTTGAAAGCCAGATTTCCGGAAACGCCGGTAGACGTGTCCACCGAGCGGTACAGCCCTATTGCCGCCAGAAAAATGGCAACAAGAACGACGAGCATGATCTCCAACACCAAACCCTGCTGAAACTGCTTGTCCGCTTGCCTGTGAAAAAATGCTGAAACGTTTATAATCCTTTTCATATCCGTTCCCCAGTCATGTCAGATATTGAATAACGGAACGACGTTTTCATACACCTGATACCGATACCTGCGTTCTGCGCCTGTTAATGTGATTGTTTGTTCGAGATCAGCGACGCCCAATGAAGAAAACAGTTTAATCGTGGTCGGCGATAAATCGCTTGAAGGATAGGTCGTCCGCGTAACCAGCGCAAAACGCAGCGCCTTGATCGCCTGCAGACTATTAGTTGCTGCTATTGTTCCCGCTTGCAAATCACTGAATGCCCAACCGGTCTCGGTTGGACTGTGCCAGACTAAGCCACCAGCACCAGAATCAACGCCATACAAAACTCTCAGCAGAAAAACGTTCTCACCCAGCGTAATCGCAGAACCTAGCGTCCCATTATTCCTATCTTGCAGAAGATCGTAGAGCGTTAGCGTCATTTTCAATGGATCGACGCCCAACAAATAGAATTTCGGCACCGCTCCTAAATTAAACAGCCCCGTTTCGGTCATAGTCGCAGTCATAGCCGCTAGGCTGCCAAGACCAACACCTGGCTCCAATGGAATACTTTTCGGTGTATTATCGAGCCTTCCCGCCGTATAGGCCAGCGTAAAGCTGGAAGAAACCTGAAGAAGGTGACAATCTTCCCCAAGCACCGTGCTCGTATCCGCTATCAGAAGATAATCCGACGGCAAAACACCATTACTGTTTTCGACGACGAACTCGTAACCTCCTCCCGAGTCCGGCTCTGCCGAAAAAATGTTCGACGTTCCGCCACTTCCGCCCATCGCCAGCACGATGTCCGACTCGCGGGATCCCGGCGTAGTGTCTGCGCCCCGAATCACTATTGGCGTAACACGCAAACCTACTGGTGAAAGAAGAGAAAACGGATCCGGAAATGCCGCTGGTGGATGCGTATATCCGCCTTTTCTCACCTGAAGAGTACACCCCCAAACATTGCTACTTTGCAGCAAGTTGCTTCCGGCCTGACGCAAGATGTTCCCTATCTGGTAACTGGCAATCGCCGCCACCTGCTGAGCATCATTGCTGCCGGCAATTTGCCGATTCCGGATGTTGGATACGGCGAAAACCTCAGTGATGATCAGCACTGTCAGCAAACCAATGGTTAAACCCACCATCAGCTCGACCAGGGTAAACCCTCGGTGTCGCCTCATTTTTCCATGCGCTCTCATAGGTCACCCACTCAATCAATAGAAATAGGTTGATGTCACGAATTTTCCGCCAGTAGCAGAAGTGTCATTTGGCGCTTTCCAAGTGATCGTCAACGTGACAAAAGTGCTGCCTGTCGGCGCTCCTGTGTCGTCCACCCTAGTACCATTTTCGAACTCGATTTCTGCTTTGCCTCCGGGAAGCATCGCCAGCCGCGCTGTCCTCCAGTTCGCAAACTTGCTAGACGATTCACCATACTCCCAGCTCAGCGTACTGATACCGACCGCAGCCGCGGCCGCCATTTCTCCAAACAATTCGTTCGCCAGCGCCGCTGCTTCCGTGCGATAGCGGCTTTCCGTGGAAAGCATGGCCGATATCCCAAGCATGCCCAACAAGCCAACGATCGCCACCCCAAAAAGAGCTACGCTAACCAGCACCTCCAACATGACCCCGCCTTTTTGCAAAACCTTCATGGCCATCCTCTTCTCTAAGCCAATTTTATAGACAAGAATTCGTTGCACTTCCCGGACAGGAGCGGTCTCCGGACGCAAGAGACGGATCGCACCACCGCACGCCTCCTCCCGGTGCTACCAAAACGCACAGCGGATATTTACCTCCAAAAGAAGCGATTCTATAAGCACGTGTCGAGGACAAAATGGGGCTCCCGCCTGATGGAAATGCCGTATACACTTGCCCAATGCCACCAAAAACAAGTGTTGCGTTACTGCCACCAAGCAACTGAATCCCGTTTGTGGAGAAAACATCTCCCTGCAAAAAAGTTCTGCCTTTGGTCGAATCCGAAGGGTCGTCAATCATGCGAACCACCCATGCCGTACCATTATCGATCGCTAGGTCGTTGTTAAAACCACCCAGATTCGCCGCAGGTGGCGTCGTGGAATTAATCAACGAAAACTCAATAAGCTTGTTGCGCTTAACCGCTTCACTCTGCGCAAAGCGGATGCTGTTTTGCACAGCTTCAGCGCTGGCACGAACCCTAGCCTTGCCGACCCATTCGCTGATATTTGGTATCGCAACAACTACGATGACGGCGAAAACAACAATAGCGATCGTTAACTCAATCAGCGAAAAGCCCTGAATATCATTTCTCGTTTTCATGGCATGCCTCACGTCATCAGCAAGAGCCATCTTTTTTTAGAACCCAGCAACTAGTACTACTTCTCCCCCAAATTCCTGTTGAGGTTGTAGCTTTAACGTTCTTTTCATTTAATTCGTAAATAAACCCTGCCACCAACGTCCCTGCATCTCCCGTTGCTCTCAATGTATAACCTTCGGATATAGATGCAGACGGACCTGCCCCCCCCTCTCTATAATGACACGTGATTTTGAATTTTCTAATTTGGATTCCTGGGCTTGCTCCTATAGTATTACACCTTCCTTGATAGCTTCGGTTATCATCGAAAAACTGCTCCAACCCTACTTTCTCCGCCGATAGTCTAGTCAACGGCTCCGGAATCTCCCCCCGTCGCAAATAATCGGTGTAGCTCGGCACAGCAATCGCCGCCAGAATCGCAACGATCACCACCGCGATCATCACTTCGATCAGGGTAAATCCCTTGCTTATCGCTTTCATGCCCAGCTCCCCACCAAATATATAATCAATTTATCTTAACACTAGCGTTCCTCCCATTCTATCCCAACAACGCTCCGATGATCGGTATACAGGTCGGAACAAACGGAATAGCTTGTGACTTTTTTTGCAGGTATGTTTTTACGTCCATTTAAAATCAACGACTTGCGAAAGCCGCTGATGCATGGTTTTTTATTTTCTATGGCAACATTCTATTGCTTTTCCGCTTTTGCATGACAACGGCGATCAGGATACCTCCAGAAGCGCCTCCGTTTATACTGCAAGCAAGACGTATCGATAGCGCCGCGCAAAGCGCAGCAATCTGCCGCTCTCAGCAAGCAAAAATGCCGCTCCTTGCCTCCGTGTGAATATTTTTCTGGATTGTGTCGCTTCGCTCGCAAAGACGCAAGATGTTAGCCATTACGCTTGTGGGAACACGCAAAGCCCAGGTTTCCTGACGAGAGGCACCGCCTCGCGTAGAATAGGGTTTCTTTTTTGTTGTCTTTTTGCCTTTTTCTGTTAGTTCTGCTCACTTGTTTCCCTTTCCGACCACGCTACCATGTCCATCCCTATCCGCACCCGTTTCGCCCCCAGCCCCACCGGTTTTTTGCATCTGGGCGGCGCCCGAACGGCGCTGTTCGCTTGGGCGTATGCCCGTCATTTTCAGGGAACGTTTGTATTGCGGATTGAGGACACGGATCGCGAGCGTTCGACGCAAGCGGCCACACAGGCGATTCTGGACAGTATGGCTTGGCTCGGTCTGGATTACGACGAAGGGCCGTTTTACCAGATGCAGCGGATGGCGCGTTACCGCGAGGTGATGGATGGCATGCTGGCGCAGGGCTTGGCGTACCGTTGTTACATGTCAACTGAGGAATTGGACGCCTTGCGTGAGGCTCAGATGGCACGCGGTGAAAAACCTCGCTATGACGGGCGTTGGCGACCGGAAAAGGCCGTTGGAAAAACACCGCCTGACGGGGTGGCTCCGGTGATTCGTTTTCGCAACCCTGACGACGGCGCGGTGGCTTGGGATGATCGCGTCAAAGGCCGTATCGAGTTTGCGAACAGTGAACTCGACGATTTGGTGATTGCCCGTCCCGATGGCACGCCGACGTACAATTTTTGTGTGGTGGTAGACGATATTGACATGCGGATCACTCATGTCATCCGTGGCGATGACCACGTCAACAACACGCCGCGTCAGATCAACATTTTTCGGGCATTGGGCGTTGAGCCGCCGGTGTTCGCGCATGTGCCAACCGTGCTTGGCGAGGATGGGCAGAAGCTGTCGAAACGGCACGGCGCGGTGAGTGTGACTGAATACGATGCCGCCGGATATGTGCCGGAAGCGATGATTAATTTTCTGGCTCGCCTGGGTTGGGCGCATGGTAACGATGAAGTGTTTTCGCCTCAGGAATTCTGCGCCTGGTTTGATCTTGACGCGATCAGTCCGGCGCCGTCGCGCTTCAATACGGACAAGTTGCGCTGGCTCAATCAGGAGCATATGAAGCGGCTCTCGCCGGAAGAATTGGGTCGGCGGCTGCTACCGTTTCTGGAGAAAGAAGGCTTGAGCGTCGCGGCAGGCCCCGCGCCGGGGGCTGTTGCCGGGTTATTCCGTGAGCGGGTGGCGACGCTGGTTGAAATGGCGCAGGCAGTTCGTTTTTTCTATACCGATGTCGTGCCAGACGCAACGTTGCTGGCCGAGCAGATTCAGCCCGCCAATCGTGCGGCGCTCGGTGAGTTGTTTGAGGCGTTTGAAACCCTGCCCTGGGATCGTGAATCGTTGAATGCGGCGCTCAAGGGCGCTGCCCAAAGGCACAGTCTGAAGCCGCCGCAGGTCATGATGCCGGTTCGGGCGCTGGTTACCGGAACGCTCTCAACACCGGCCATTGACGCGGTGCTCATGCTGTTGGGGCGTGAAAAGACACGGGCGCGATTGCAGGCGGGGCTGGTGTAATGGTTTCACGGTGTTTCACACTTTGTCTTGAGCGCGGCTTCCATTAGAATGTGATTTTCTCTGGACGGTCGCCATGACGAAGTTCGTCTTTGTTTCTGGAGGTGTCGTTTCCTCGCTGGGGAAAGGTATCGCCGCCGCTTCACTCGCCGCCATTCTTGCTTCGCGCGGCCTCCGTGTCACCAATATGAAGCTCGATCCCTATATCAATGTGGATCCGGGCACGATGAGTCCTTTCCAACACGGTGAAGTGTTCGTGACCGAGGACGGCGCGGAAACCGATCTCGATCTCGGTCACTACGAGCGTTTCACCGATGTGCGAATGCACAAGCGCAACAATTTCACCAGCGGCCAGATTTACGAAAGCGTGCTGCGTAAAGAACGGCGTGGCGCTTATTTGGGAGGTACGGTGCAGGTGATTCCGCACATCACCGACGAGATCAAGGAATGGATCATGCGCGGCGCGGGTGACGCCGAAGTGGCCATTGTTGAAGTCGGCGGTACGGTTGGCGACATCGAGTCGTTGCCGTTCCTCGAAGCGGTGCGACAAATGGGCATTACGCTTGGTCACGACAATTGTTGCTACATCCATTTAACACTGGTGCCGTTTATCGCCACTGCGGGCGAAATGAAAACCAAACCGACGCAGCATTCGGTCAAGGAATTGCGCAGTATCGGAATCCAGCCGGACATCGTTTTGTGCCGCGCCGATCGTCCGTTGCCGGAAGGCGACCGCCGCAAGATCGCGCTCTTTACCAACGTTGCGCCGGAAGCGGTCATTCCGATGCTTGACGCCGACTCGATTTACAAGATTCCGCTCAATCTGCACCATGAAAAACTCGACGAGATCGTCTGCAAAAAACTGGCGCTCAACACGCCGCCCGCCGATCTGTCGATATGGCGCGATCTGATTGGCGCACTCGAACATCCGCAACACGAAATCACCATCGCGATGGTCGGCAAATATGTCGATCTGACCGAATCGTACAAGTCGCTGACCGAAGCGCTGATCCACGCCGGTATTCACACGCGAACCAAAGTCAATATCGAATATTTTGATTCCGAAGAATTTGAAACCAGCGCAGATGTGACGCCGCTTGAGAGAGCCGACGCCGTGCTGGTGCCGGGCGGTTTCGGCAAACGCGGTGTTGAAGGCAAAATTGCCGCCATCCGTCACGCACGCGAAAACAAAGTTCCCTATCTGGGCATTTGTCTGGGCATGCAGTTGGCGCTGATTGAATTCGCTCGTCACCAAGCCGACATCGCCAACGCCAACAGCACTGAATTTGACGCCGACACCCCCAATCCGGTCGTGGCGTTGATTACCGAATGGCAAAATCACGACGGTAAAATCGAGCACCGCTCGTCCGAATCTGATCTTGGCGGCACCATGCGGCTCGGCGCACAAGCCTGCCGCACCCTGCCCGACACATTGGCGCACGCCATTTACGGCGAGTCCATTGTCGAGCGTCATCGTCACCGCTATGAAGTCAATAACCATTACTTGCCGCGTATCGAACAGGCGGGGCTCGTCGTCAGCGCCCGCGCCGCCAGCGACCGGGTTGGCGGCGGCTTATGCGAGGTGATCGAATTGCCGAACCATCCGTGGTTTTTCGCTTGCCAGTTTCATCCTGAATTCACTTCAAATCCGCAACGCGGCCACCCGCTGTTTTTATCGTTCGTCCGCGCCGCACTGGTCAGAAAAAATGTCCGCGCTCAAAAGGCTTCGGCAGGAGCCGCCGCATGAAGCTTTGCGGCTTTGACGTCGGTCTCGACCGTCCCTTTTTCCTGATCGCCGGCCCGTGCGTGATCGAATCGTTGGCACTGCAAATTGATGTTGCCGGACAACTCAAAGAGATGACCGGCAAACTCGGCATCCCGTTCATTTTCAAATCGTCGTACGACAAAGCGAATCGCAGCTCGCACGCCAGCTTTCGCGGCCCCGGCATCGACGAAGGTCTGCACATTCTTTCCGAAGTCAAGCGTCAACTCGATGTGCCGGTGTTGACCGACGTTCACGCCATTGACGAGGTTTCAACTGTCGCCAAGGTTGTCGATGTGTTGCAAACGCCGGCTTTTCTGTGTCGGCAAACCGATTTCATTCAGGCTGTCGCCAGCGTCGGCCTGCCGGTCAACATCAAGAAGGGGCAATTTCTCGCTCCCGACGACATGAAACAGGTCGTTGCCAAAGCGCACGCTGCCAGCGGCGCCGACAATATTCTTGTGTGCGAGCGCGGCGTTTCCTTCGGCTATCACAATCTGGTATCCGACATGCGAAGTCTGGCCATCATGCGGGAAACTGGTTGCCCTGTCGTTTTCGATGCGACGCACTCGGTACAGCTTCCTGGCGGACAAGGAACATCGAGCGGCGGCCAGCGCGAATTCGTTCCGGTGCTGGCGCGTGCCGCTATTGCTGCCGGTGTTGCCGGTTTGTTCATGGAAACGCACCCGATGCCGGAAAAAGCATTGTCCGATGGCTCCAATGCCTGGCCGTTGCCGAAAATGGCAGCGTTGCTCGAAACGCTGAAGGCGTTGGACGAAACCGTCAAACGTGCGCCTTTTCCCGAAAACGCTTTATTGATGTCGTAACCCTTTCACCGAACGATGAGTTGTTTTATATTGCCCCTAACCCAAAAACCTGGACAGGAGTTCCCTCATGAGCGCTATTGTTGACATCATTGCCCGCGAAATTCTTGATTCACGCGGTAACCCTACTGTTGAAGCTGACGTCGTTCTTGAGTCCGGCGTTTCTGGTCGCGCCGCCGTGCCGTCCGGCGCTTCAACCGGCACCAAAGAAGCCGTCGAATTGCGCGATGGCGATGCCAACCGCTATCTCGGCAAAGGCGTATTGAACGCCGTGAACAATATCAACACCGAAATCTGCGAGGCTGTGATCGGGCTTGACGCCAGTGAGCAAGCGTTTATCGACCACACACTGATCGAGCTTGATGGCACTGAAAACAAATCGCGGCTTGGTGCAAACGCCATTCTTGCCGTTTCTTGTGCGGTTGCCAAAGCGGCAGCGGAAGAAACGGGGCTGCCGCTGTACCGTTACTTTGGCGGTGTTGGTGAAATGATGCTGCCGGTGCCGATGATGAACGTCATCAACGGCGGCGCACACGCCAACAACAAAATCGACCTTCAAGAATTCATGATCGTGCCGCTTGGTGCCGGTAACTTCCGTGAAGCGTTGCGTTACGGCGCGGAAGTGTTTCATGCGTTGAAAAAACTGATCGACAGCCGCGGCATGCCGACCACCGTCGGCGATGAGGGTGGTTTTGCGCCCGACCTTCCCTCAAACGAAACCGCGTTGACGCTGTTGCTCGAGGCCATCGAACGTGCCGGTTATCAGCCGGGCGCGGATATCGGTATCGCGCTTGATTGCGCAGCCAGCGAGTACTTCAAGGATGGTATGTACGATCTGGTCGGCGAAGGTCGCCGTTACAGCGCCGCGCAAATGGTCGATTTGCTTGCCGACTGGTGCGATAAATACCCGATTCTCAGCATCGAAGATGGTATGTCCGAACACGATTGGGAAGGTTGGAAGCTGTTGACGCAACGGCTTGGCAACAAGGTGCAGTTGGTGGGCGACGATCTTTTTGTGACCAACACGCGCATTTTGAAAGAAGGCATTCAGCAGGGCGTTGCCAATTCGATTCTGATCAAAATCAATCAAATCGGCACGCTGACCGAAACATTCGCGGCGATTTCAATGGCGCACAAGGCGCGTTACAGCGCTGTTGTCTCGCACCGCTCGGGCGAAACCGAAGACAGCATGATTGCCGATATTGCTGTCGGGTCGAACGCCGGACAAATCAAAACCGGTTCACTGTCGCGCTCCGACCGCATCGCCAAATACAACCAACTGCTGCGAATTGAAGAAGACCTCGGCGATGCCGCACGCTACGCAGGCCGCGACGCCTTCTTCAATGTCAAGCGGACATAACTGGAGTTCATGAAATCACGAGCACTTCGTCAGCAATGAAAATTCTTTCCTTCATTTTTCTGCTGCTGATCGCAGCCCTGCAATATCCGACCTGGCTGGGTAAAGGCGGCTGGCTGCAAGTGCGTGCGCTACAACAAGAAATCGACAAGCAGCAAGCCACCAACGTACTGCTGAAAGCGCGTAACGACGCACTCGCCGCCGAAGTGACCGATCTCAAATCGGGACTGGAAGCCGTTGAAGAACGGGCGCGCGCCGAACTGGGAATGATTAAAAAAGACGAAATTTATTTCCAGTTCCAGGCGCACTCGGCGGCAGCCGTGCCTTCTCCCGCATTGGAATCAAAAAATTAACCGCAAAGAACGCATAGCGCACAAAGAATGCCTCACGTGAAGGCGCGAAGAAAACAATTTCAAAGCCCCTTTTCCAAAGAGGGTGTCCGCCGAAGAGCCTGCCCCCGAAATGCTTTTGGTCGGGGGCAAACGGGGCTTGTCGGTTCATCTCAAATCCTGATTCCTGACCTCTGATACCCGATTCCCGATGCTAATCATCAACTCGCCGCACAATCCCCGTCTCAAAGACGCCGTGCGCCTGGTCGCTTCTGCGCACGAACGGCGCAAAAGTCGGCGTTGCGTGCTCGAAGGTGAACACCTGCTCGAAATGTATGTTGCGCGCCATGGCTCGCCGCACACGCTCATCGTCACTGAAGCGTACGCCCAAATACCGCTCGTCAAAACGCTGGCCTTGCAACTCGACGAACACAGCTTGCTATGCGTTTCCGACGCACTGTTCAAGAGCATCGCCTCGCTACCACCGGCAGTCGGCATGCTGGCTGTGATTGATCAACCGTCCGCCGCCACCTCATCAGGCGCTTTCTGCGTTCTCCTCGAAGACGTTCAAGACCCCGGCAACGTCGGTGCCATCCTGCGAACAGCAGCCGCCGCCGGAGTGACCCATGCCGTTTTGTCAAAACATTGCGCCAGCGCCTGGTCGCCAAAAGTGCTGCGTGCCGCGCAAGGCGCACATTTTCTTCTGGAGATCGTCGAAGACGCGGACGCCTGCGAATGGGCGCACACTTTCCGAGCTGGCGGCGGAATCATCATCGGCACCCTCGCCGCTGACGGGCAAAATGTATTCACGGCCCCACAGCTTCGACATCGGCCTTTGGCGTTGGTGTTTGGCAATGAAGGCGCCGGACTGAGCGACGCCTTGGCGCAACTTGTCGATGCCGCCGTCACCATCCCGATGCCCGGTCGTATGGAATCGCTCAATGTTGCCAGCGCTGCTGCTGTTGTGCTTTTTGAATGTGTAAGAAGAACAGGTATTACCACAGAGCCAACGAGCCTTACAAAAAAGCTCCCATAAAAAACGAGCAAGAAGCAAAGGCGATAGGAAGGCTTTTTGCGCGATGCACGCAGGCTATCAACACGCCTCAAGCGCTACTTTATCAACATGAATCAATGTTCAATGAACAAAAAAACGGGGATCGCAATCATTGCGTTTGCCGTTTTAAGTTGATAATTTTTGTTCATTGGCGTAGCTTAACCGTGTTTGTTTTCATCCGTCGCGGTTCGCAAGCTCATCACGACCTATGCGGGCTGCTCCTCTACGTGCGGCTTGCGCCTGTCGGTGTAAAGCAGATCCACACTTATCAATTTGTCCAATTTTGCGGAGCCGGCTCTATCTACTTTTGAGAGTGAATTATTCGTTACATAGCTGTAAGTGTTAATCCCGCCCTACGCTTGCTGGGATTACGCTTCGCTTCATCCCAGCCTACGACCCTCCCTCTTTTTTTATAGAG
>JAITMR010000017.1 GCA_031277215.1 Burkholderiales bacterium | reverse complement strand
TCTCCCGCAAGCGGACGAGGGGAGCGCACCGCGCCTTTCTCCGCGTTCCCGCGTGAGATAAAACGATCCCCGGAGGGCGCTTTGCTTGCCCAAGCACGATCTGATGCCTATTTCCTGACGCCCGACAACAGCACCCAACCATCGAGTGTTTTCCACGGCGCAATCTCAAACCACGGCGCGTAGCAAGCGCACAGCTCTTCTTGCTGCTCTTCGAGAATGCCGGAAAGGATGAGGCGTCCGCCCGTTGTGGTACGACCGGCAAGCAGTGGTGCCAATGCTCTCAACGGGTTGGCGAGAATGTTGGCGATCACGAGGTCGAATGTTCGTTCGGGCAATTGATCGGGCGCAACGAAGACCGCGTCGAGATGGTTGGCGGCAGCGTTTTCGCGGCTGGCGATCAACGCTTGCGAGTCGATGTCGGTGCCGAATGCCGCACCGTGTGCGCCTGCGCCAAACAGGCGTGCGGCCAACAGCAAAATGCCGGAGCCGCAACCGTAATCGAGTACGGAGTCGGGGGACAAAACCCCGCCACCTTCGGCGACCTCCCTCTCGATCAAAATCTCCCGACCCTCTCTCTCGATCTCTCTCCCATAAGGAAGAGAGGAGGGAAATGCCTCCCCTCTCCCGCTTTCTGCGGGAGAGGGGCAGGGGGAGAGGGGAGAAGTATATTCACGTAACCATTTCAGGCATAACTGCGTGGTTGGATGCGAGCCTGTGCCAAAAGCGAGGCCGGGGTCGAGCCGCAGGATATACCGGGCATCAACGGGCGGCGTTGACCACGTCGGCACGATCCAGAAATCTTCGGTGACTGCAATCGGGCCGAACTGTGCTTGCGTTTCGCGCACCCAGTCGCGCTCGGCGACTGGCGCGATTTCAAATAGCGGTAATGGATACGATAAGGTGGCGGCAAGATCAGTCAACCGTGCGGCGAGCGTTCCCGTTTTTGTTTCGCCCACGAACAGCGCGTCGATTCGCACGACTGGCCACAATAATTCACCCGTCGCACCAGGTTCGCCGTATTGCGGCGTTTCCAAATCGGTGTCGATGTGGGGGTCGGACAAATCGACTGACAACGCGCCGATGTCGAACAGCGCGTCAGACCAGACTTCCGCCTGTGCCGCGTCCGTCTCGAAACGCAAAGCGTGATAGTTCACTTCACCGATTTCCGGTGCGCCATCCGTTCTTCGAGATAGTGGATTGAGTAATTGCTGCGGACAAAATTTTCGTCAATCAGCAAATCCTGATGCAAATCAAGATTGGTTTTGATGCCGCCGACCACCATTTCGGAAAGCGCGACGCGCATCCGCGCAATGGCTTGTTCACGCGTATCGCCATAGGAAATGATTTTCCCGATCATGGAATCATAATGCGGCGGCACAAAATAGTTGTGATAAACGTGCGAATCGACGCGAATGCCCGGCCCGCCCGGCGCGTGGTACGACGTGATACGTCCCGGCGATGGCGCGAAGGTTTCCGGGTCTTCGGCGTTGATCCGGCATTCGATGGAGTGACCATGACGAACGATGTCACGTTGGCGCAGCGTCATTTTATGTCCGGCTGCAATCTTGATCTGCTCTTGAACGATGTCAACGCCCGTGATCATCTCGGTCACAGGATGCTCGACTTGAATGCGCGTATTCATCTCGATGAAGAAAAATTCGCCATCTTGGTAAAGAAACTCAAACGTGCCCGCGCCGAGGTAACCGATCTTGCGACAGGCTTCAGCGCAACGATCGCCGATTTTGGTCAGCGTACGCACAGGAATATCGGCGGCGGGCGCTTCTTCAATGATTTTTTGATGGCGGCGCTGCATTGAGCAATCGCGGTCGGACAGCCAGACAGCGTTTTTGTGTGCGTCGGCGAGAACCTGAATTTCGATGTGGCGCGGGTTGGCCAGAAAACGCTCCATATACACCGTCGAATTGCCGAACGCGCTTTCCGCTTCGGCGCGCGTCAACGCGACCGCCGACAACAACGCTGCTTCAGTGTTGACGACGCGCATGCCGCGACCGCCACCGCCGCCCGCCGCCTTGATAATGACCGGATAACCCACCTGACGAGCGATTTTCAGAATTTCCATCGGCTCTTCCGATAATGCGCCTTCGGAGCCTGGCACACAAGGCACACCGGCCTTGGTCATCAACGCCTTGGCGTTGACTTTGTCGCCCATCATTCGAATCGTTTCAGCTTTGGGGCCGATAAAAACGAAACCGGACGATTCCACTTTTTCGGCGAAATCGGCGTTTTCCGACAAGAAACCATAGCCGGGGTGGATCGCCTGCGCGTCGGTGACTTCGGCGGCAGCAATGATTGCCGGCATGTTCAAGTAACTTTGCGCGGGCGCTGCCGGGCCGATGCACACAGACTCATCGGCCAGCCGGACATATTTGGCCTCGCTGTCAGCTTCCGAGTGAACAACGACGGTCTTGATTCCCATCTCACGGCAGGCCCGCTGAATCCGCAGGGCAATCTCGCCGCGATTGGCAATCAGAATTTTGTCAAACAGAGGAAGGGGTTTACGAGCGGCCACGCGAACAATCCTGTCTTCGTTAGTCTGCCGGGCTTCTTTAAAAGCGGCGGGGGTTTTACTCGATCACGAAAAGCGGTTGACCGAATTCCACCGGATGCCCGTTTTCAACCAAAATGGCTTTAACCACACCGGCGTGGTCGGCCTCGATTTCGTTCATCAGTTTCATCGCTTCGACAATGCACAGCGTATCGCCTTCCTTGACAGTGCTGCCGACATCGACGAACGGCTTGGCGCCCGGTGCCGATGCGCGGTAAAACGTTCCGACCATCGGGCTGGCAATCGTATGGCCGCTCGGCGCCGCTGGCGCTTCCGGTGCGGCAGGCGCTCCGGCGGCTGCCGTTGCAGGAGCCGCGTGAACGGGAGGTGCCGCCATCATCATGGCTGGCGCGGAGGCCATCGCCAGGGTGGCGCGGGTGATGCGCACCCGCTCTTCGCCTTCCTGAATTTCAAGCTCGGCAATACCGGACGATTCAACCAGCTCAATCAGTGTTTTAAGTTTGCGTAAGTCCATGATTAAGACCTTTTTTGTAAATATTCAAGCGCCCAGGTGAGCGCGAATTCGTAGCCGCGTACACCGAGGCCTGCAATAACGCCAACCGCTTGATCGGCCAGCAATGAGCGGTGGCGAAACGGTTCACGGGCATGGATATTGGACAAGTGAACTTCAATGAAAGGCAGCGCGACACCGGACAACGCATCGCGCAACGCAACACTGCTGTGCGTCAGACCGCCCGGATTGATCACGATGAATCCGATACCTTTTTGCGGCGCGGCGTGAATGCAATCAATCAACGCGCCTTCATTGTTGCTTTGAAACGACAAACACGTCGCGCCTGTCGCCTGAGCCAGACAAACCAAGCGCGCATCAATATCGGCAAGCGAGTCGTTGCCGTAAATCGTCGGCTCACGCACGCCCAACAAATTCAGATTGGGGCCGTGCAGCACCAGAATGTGCGGAGCAGAAGATGCAGCGGAAAATTTGGGAGCGGTCATGGCGCAGAGCAGGTGTGGAAAACCATCAGCGTTTTAATTGACGTGCGAAACAAGAAGAAAAGGCAGTAAAGGCTTTTTCATGGCACGATCCTCGCGCAACTGCATGCAAAATTTTGCAAAAGAGATAGCATTGTAAAAGGAAAAATGGGGCAACGCTTATTTGTAAAAGGCTGTCCGTGAAAAAGATTAATGGAAGTTTGCCGCAGATCGCAGCAAATTGTCCAGTATTTAAGTAACAAAAGAAAGACTGCGCCAAAAACCAGTTATGCCATGAAAATTAAGGAGAAAAGCGGTTCCCGGAAGAATTTTGCGAGGAAAAAATAGAAGAACCTGAAAAGTAAGCGATTACTTTTCAGGCCGCAGCGCCGAAAAAACCGGCAAAGTTTCAGGTAAAACGCCATGCCAAATCCGAAAACTCTCGGCGGCCTGCTCGACCAGCATACCCAAGCCGTCACTCCATCGGCATGCTCCGCACATTTTTACCCCTTTCAGGAAAAACGTTTCCTCATTGTCGGCGTAATCCAGGTCGTAAAAGAAAGTGTCGGGCGTGCACAGCGAAGTCAGCCAAGGCCACGCCGCTGACATGTCGCTGGCTTTACTCGCCCTCGTCTTCAGGCTGGTGGCATGGATCACGAGATCAAACATCTCACTATCGGCATGGACATCCGAAAATGCGGAAAGCGGGGCATCGGGATAAACGGAGGCAAAGCGGCCAATGAGGCCTCGCGCCTTGTCAACGCTTCGGTTCCACACCACAACCTGCGATGGCCGACTATCGAGCAGCGGCCCCAGAATCCCGGCGCTTGCGCCGCCTGCGCCCAGAATCAGAACACGCCGCCCGGTCAACGATAACCCGAGCCTGCCGGTCAAATCGCGGACAAGACCGATACCGTCGGTATTATCAGCGCACCAGCCCCCATGTCCATCAGCCATCAATGTATTAGACGCCTCCGCCAAACGTGAGCGCTCGCTGACCTCTGAAGCGAGTCGAAAAGCGGCCTCTTTGAATGGTGCCGTGACGTTCATGCCAACACCGCCGTCTGCGGAAAACGCCCGCACCACCTCGGCGAAACCGGAATCATCAGCGCCCACCGGCGCTTCAAGACGCCGGTAGATAATCGCAATCCCTGTTTGTTTTGCAAACGCCTGATGAATTTCGGGCGAGCGGGAATGCGCGATAGGGTTGCCGATGACAGCGAAATTCTTCATTCTCCGAAGCGAGGCGAATAGCGGGAAGCTATTTTACCGCGCGCTTGTTTTATTCCGTCATTCCCGCGTGCTTCCCCGCCCAAAATCGCTGCGGGGACAAGCCTGGCGGGAATGGCGGTTCTCACGGCGCGTTTCCTTTCGCTCAAATATCGGGAATATGCGCCAAGGAAGAAATGCAAAAACAATGCAAAAAGTGGTAATCTGTTGCCATTGGGTTGGCGCGAGGCACTGCCTTTGTTAGAGGAAATGCTGCCGGAGCGCCGATTCCTGTTTTCTGTTTTCTGCCTCCATCCCCGCCTTCCCCCGCAAGTGGGAGAAGGAATTTATCCCCAATCTCTGATACGAAAAGGAGCCTCTCATGAAACGATCTTTATTTCATCTTTTGGGCAGTGCAATTCTTGCGCTAGGTTTTTTCTTCACGGCGTCGGCTCTGGCGCAGGAAACCATCGCCTATCCCGGCGCCACGTTGCAACACGTTCTCGGCGTTCCTGATTCTCTGGGGCCTTCCGGAAGCGGTTCCGGCAAAAGCAACAGCCTTTCGGGCAACAGCGTGACGCTTAACAGCGGCGCGGTGAATGAGATTCATGGCGCGATAAATGTTAACGATACGGATCCTGTTACCAACAACAACGTTTTCATCAAAGGCGGCATGGTGCGCACAGCCGTTGACGGTGGGCACGGCATGATCACGTCCACGGGCAACAGCGTTACCGTCAGTGGCGGTACGGTAGACGGAACGATCATCGGCGGGCATGCGATGAACAGGGACGACGAGTACAAAACGACCGTTTCTGAAGATAACAACGTCACCATCAGCGGCGGTCAGGTGGATGGCTCCATTTATGGCGGGTATTCCGATAATCCCGTTGAGGAAGGCTCTGCCTCTGCCAGAAACAACACAGTAACCATCCGTGGCGCCCCAACCTTTGGTAGTGATGTCAAACTCTACGGCGGGTACGCCAACGACCTCGTTGACGGCACTTCCACCGGCAACACACTGAATTTTCATTCGTCCGGCCTGAAGGTGCATGAACTGTATTTCTTTCAGAGCATGAACTTTTATCTGCCTTCGACGCTGGAAGCAGGCGGCACGGTGCTTACCGTTGCCGAAGCGGCAAGCATCGCTGACGTTACGATCAACGTAAGGCTTGAAGGAACGGGGCCCGCCTTGAAAACAGGGGATCGATACACTCTCGTTGATGCGGGCGTCTTGCATGGGGATTTTCTGCAAACCAAAGGTATTCTTGGTTACCATGCGTACACTTTACAAAAAGAAGACAACCGTCTTGTGCTGATCATCGGCGAGCAAATCCTTAGCGGGCAATGGATCAAGGACGATGAAGACGCATGGGGGCTGACGGTTTTGATGAACTTCCCCGGGAATCTTCGCTATATCTTCGTCCCTTGGTACACCTACGACAAGGATGGCAACGCCGCTTGGTACATCTTTCAAGGAGAGAGCACGGTCTTGCCGGAGTCGGGGTACATAGAACTGTCGGCAGACGTTTACCGCTACACGGGGCCGAACTGGGGCGCCATGCCTTACGACAACAGCAGCATTGACAATGCCAAGGTAGGGACGGCCAAGCTGACGTTTACATCGGCGACGACGGCGCAGTTTGAATACGACGTCGAAGGAGCAAAACGCACCATCGACCTCAACAGACTTGATGGCGCGGCCAGTGTGGGTAACGAGAGTTGGGCCTCTCGACTGGTCACAGGGCAGTGGGTCAAAGTCGATGAAGACGCATGGGGTTTGACCGTTCTGGGGGGCTTCGCGTCCAAGCCTGGCTATCTCTTCGTCCCCTGGTACACCTACGACAAAGACGGTAATGCCGCTTGGCACATCTTCCAGGGCGAAAGCGTGTCCGCTCCTTGCGACAGCGTGCAGGCTAGCCACATAAGTTGCTTAACGTTGGAGGCGGATGTTTACCGTTATACAGGATCGCCTTGGGGAACCATGCCTTACGATAATAGTGCAATCGCCCATACCAAAGTGGGAACCGCCACGCTGACGTTTTTTCTATCCATTTCTCCAGACACCCCGCCAGGGGCGCGGTTTGAATACGATGTCGATGGTTCAAAGCGTATCATTGACCTCAGGAAACTGGATTGATTGACCCTCTCCCACAGGGGCAGGCACAGAGGCCTGCCCTTGTGGCGTTTCGGTGTGCTTCCTCCCCCCTTTTTTTGAAGGGGAGGGAGCTTCCTGATTCATACTCCGTCATTCCCGCGTGCTTCCCCGCCCAAAATCGCTGCGGGGACAAGCCTGGCGGGAATCCAGTGTCTTTTTTCCACTTTATCGCACAGCGATTTTGGGCAGGAGAGACAAACCCCCGTCTTCTGCGCGAAGCGAAGCGGAGTCGCAGAACGCAGGCGTCCACCCTCCCCGATCAAAATCGTTTCGGGGACAGGCTCTTTGAAAAGGGGGCTTCGGATGCGCGAGAAAAATCATTTTCACGCGGAGGCGCGGAGAAAGGCGCGAATGTGCCGTCATTCCCGCGTGCTTCTGGCGGGAATCCAGTGTCTTTTTTCCACTTTATCGCACAGCGATTTTGGGCAGGAGAGACAAACCCCCGTCCGCCTTCGGCGTCCACCCTCCCCGATCAAAATCTCTTCGGAGGCAGGCTCTTCAAGGGGAGTGAGCTGGATTCTGCGACTTCGCTGCGCTACGCGCAGAATGACGGGGTACTGATTGGACGGAAAAAAAGACACTGGATTCCCGCCAAAAACACGCGGGAATGACGGAATATGTATCAAGCTCCCCTCGCCCGCTTGCGGGAGAGGGGCGGGGGAGAGGGTGATTCAAATTGGCGCAAGGCGCGAATTCACGACTCTATTGAAAAAGGTGCGAACAAAGTTCCCTCCCCCCCGACCAAAATCTCTTCGGAGGCAGGCTCTTCAAGGGGAGGGAGCTGGATTCTGCGACTTCGCTGCGCTACGCGCAGAATGACGGGGTACTGATTAGGCGGAAAAAGACACTGGATTCCCGCCAAAAACACGCGGGAATGACGGCGTATGCATCAGGCTCCCCTCGCCCGCTTGCGGGAGAGGGGCGGGGGAGAGGGTGATTCAAATTGGCGCAATGCGCGAATTCACGACTCTATTGAAAAAGGTGCGAACAAAGTTCCCTCCCCCCCGACCAAAATCTCTTCGGGGGCAGGCTCTTCAAGGGGAGGGAGCTGGATTTTGCGTCCTGCGCTTCCGCTGCGCTCCACGCAGGATGACGCTGCGCTACGCGCAGAATGACGGGGTACTGATTGGGCGGAAAAAAAGACACTGGATTCCCGCCAAAAACACGCGGGAATGACGGAGTATGTATCAAGCTCCCCTCGCCCGCTTGCG
Organism: Burkholderiales bacterium; assembly: GCA_031277215.1. GTDB lineage: Bacteria > Pseudomonadota > Gammaproteobacteria > Burkholderiales > Casimicrobiaceae > UBA931. Next base: position 359 of record JAITMR010000017.1, on the reverse strand, counting down.
GGAGAGGGGCGGGGGAGAGGGTGATTCAAATTGGTGCGATGCGCGAATTCACGACTCCGTTGGAGCTTCCTGCGAACTCATGACTCCGTTGTATCGCTTCTTGCTTTTTACATGGGATTAAGCTAAAGTTAAATCGTTTCTGCATGAAACATTCAAACCGGAATTCGTTATCCATTTTTCAATCATGACGCAAAGTGAGTTTGTTTCTCCGATGTGCGCTAGCCGAAATCCGCAACGATTTTGGCACGCTTCTCACTCACTCACTCACTCACTCACTCACTCACTCACTCACTCACTCACTCACTCACTCACTCACTCACTCACTCACTCACTCACTCACTCACTCACTCACTCACTCA
>JAITMR010000057.1 GCA_031277215.1 Burkholderiales bacterium | reverse complement strand
GTGAGTGAGTGAGTGAGTGAGCAAGAAGCGTGCCAAAATCGCTGCGGATTTTGGCTATCGCACACGTCGGAGAAACAAACTCACTTTGCGTCATGATTAAAAAATGGATAACGAATTCCGGTTTGAATGCGTCATAGCGAAATAATTTAACTTAACTCCATGTAAAAAGCAAGAGGCGATGAGTTCATCGCAGCTTCGCGCGCAAGGTTGTGGTGATATACATACTCCGTCATTCCCTCTCCCCCAGCCCCTCTCCCGCAAGCGGGCGAGGGAAGCCTGATGCATGCTCCGTCATTCCCGCGTACTTCCCCGCCCAAAATCGCTGCGAGGACAAGTCTGGCGGGAATCCAGCGTCTTTTTTCCGCCCAACCACACAGCGATTTTGGTCGGGGGAGGGAGCCAAGGGGCGAGTTGTGGTTGCCCATTTTTCTTTTACGGCAAAAATGGATGCAAACGAATTATTCAGATGCCCCTATGCTTCTGATCCCTGTTCTTCTGATTTCTGTTCTCCGGGCGACGCCACCTCTGGCCTGCTCAATTCAAACAACAACGGTGAGCGGCCTACGGTAAAAGAGTCTTTATCGGCCAGCAGAATGCCTTCCTCCGGAACCGCGTGCCCGCGCAATTCGATCGGGCGTTCGCCCTCCATCGGCAACAGGCGGCAGCCCTCTTCATTGACCCGGATGACCGCCAGTTGGTAGCCCGGGCGACCCAGCACGTATTCGCCGTAGCGCAGTTGTAGCTGGCGCTGGTTGTTCGGTCCGGCGGTGGCGGTGAGGGTGGCCACCGTTGGCGGCAAGCGGTAAGTCGTCTCTTCAAGCAGCTGTGGCGGCGAAGTGCTTGGAAACTCGTCCTCGGGTGGTGGAGGCGGCACCATATCCGCGTCCACCGTCGGCAGGGGCACCGGTTCTTTATGGGCTTTGGGTTGCGGGATGACATCATCGGACGTTTTGATGATGGTCGGGAAGTGCAACCCGCTGATCATTTCTTCCTCGTCGAGATCTTCTTCGGTAATCTGCCGCTCCGGCGCACTGGGAACGGTCGGTTTCGCGGTTAAGTATTCGTGCGTCGCCGTCAGCGACAAGGAAGAGGCATCAATATCGGCAATAGACGCCGGAAACTTGCCGTCTTTTTGGTCGTCGTCTTTCGGTTTCTTTTCATCCTTACCCTTTGCTCCCTCGACCGGCTTCTTTCCCTCAAGAAAGACGAATTTTTGGCCGCCGACATCGACCTGGTCGCGGTCTTTCAGTTGCTGTCTCTCAAAAAGCGAAATGCCATTCAACAGGGTACCGTTGGTGCTTTTCAGGTCTTCGACGAAGCATTTGTCCGCCGACAGGTACGAAATGACCGCGTGACGACCGCTCACTCCGGGATAGGGCAACGCAACATCATTGTCGCTGCGTCGCCCAATGGTGATCCTGTCCTTGTCGAACAGCACTTCACGGGCGTCGCCATCCTGCAAAAAAAGAAGCAATTTGGGCATAAGGCAATTTCCTACATCTGGCAATTTCCTGGATCAAAAAAGCAAATCGTCCTCTATCTTTTTTCGAGTTTGCCGTTAACGTGCACTTCCGTTCATACTTTTATTAACGTGTGTTTTTCTGCATTTTCCTGCTCATGCCGCCTTCCGCTTGCGAATGACCGCCGGTTTGGCGTCCGGGTCTGCGGCGATGCCGATCAGGACGGCAGAGATGTTGTCGCGCCCGCCCAACTCGTTTGCCACCCGAACCAGCAACGCTACCGTCTGTGCAAACCCCTCGGTTTTCTCTAGCAACAATTGCGTTAATTGCGAATCGTCGAGCATGTCCGTCAAACCGTCCGAGCACAAAAGATACAAATCATCCGGTTCGATAAAATGTTCGGCAAGATCGACCTGCACATAACGCTCCGCACCAAGCGCTCGCGTGACCAGATTCTTATGGGGAAAGATTCTGGACGCCTCTTCCTTCCATTCACCGCAATCGATTTGCTCCTGCAACAGCGAATGATCGCGCGTCAATGCCACCAGAGCGCCTTTTCTTAGCCGATAACACCGTGAATCGCCGACATGCGCCACGACCAGCCGACGATCGGTCAATAAAGCACCAACGACCGTTGTCCCCATTCCCTCGCATTCGGGGTCGTTGAGCGCGGATTCGAAAATAGCCTCGTTGGCGCGCAGTATCTGGTCGCGCAATAGCAGCCCTGCTCGCGATAGGCCGGTGGCCGGATCGATTTTGCCCAGGATGTTGTTGCCTTTTTGGGCGTCAAACGCTTGCGCTGTCCCTTCGGCGACGATATCCACCGCCATCTGCGCGGCGATTTCCCCGGCGTTGTAGCCGCCCATACCGTCGGCAAGAAGCGCCAACCCAATACGGTCATTGACCAGTACAACATCCTCATTGTGATCGCGCACTTGACCGCTGTCGGTTTGGCAGACCATGGTGAAGTGCATATGCGCGGAGGTAGCCAGCATTTGGGGAGAAAGAAACACGAAATAAAAAATACTGTAACATATTTTTTATTGTCGCGTTTCCCTCTGCCACGCTTTACTTCACGCCAAGAGATGGCGCTGTGGTATTAAAGTACGGATTTCAGCAACCGCCCGATTTCGGCCGGGTTTTTTGTCGTCTTGATACAACAGGCTTCCAGTACAGCGAGCTTCTCCTGCGCGGTTCCTTGCCCGCCGGAAATAATGGCGCCAGCATGCCCCATTCGCTTCCCTGGTGGCGCTGTGACGCCCGCAATAAAGCCGACCACCGGCTTTTTCATGTGGTCGTGCGCCCAACGCGCCGCGTCTTCTTCGTCTGAACCGCCGATTTCCCCGATCATCACCACCGCGTCGGTATCGGGATCGTTGTTGAACAGTTCGAGCACATCGCGGTGCTTCAAGCCGTTGACCGGATCGCCGCCGATACCGACAGCGCTGGATTGCCCCAGCCCCAGTTCGGTTAATTGCGCTACCGCTTCGTAGGTCAACGTTCCCGAACGCGACACCACGCCGATCCGCCCTTTTTTGTGAATGTGGCCGGGCATGATGCCGATTTTGATTTCGTCGGGCGTGATCACGCCGGGGCAATTCGGGCCGATCAGCAGTGTCTTGCGGTTTTCCTTGCGCATCCGGTCGCGCACCATCACCATGTCGCGCACCGGAATTCCCTCGGTAATGCAAATCACCAGAGCGAGATTTGCTTCCACCGCTTCCCAGATCGCTTCGGCAGCACCGGCAGGAGGCACGTAAATCACGGAGACGTTAGCGCCCGTCTGCTTCTTTGCTTCGGCCACCGATGCGTACACTGGCACGTCTTCAAATATTTCGCCCGCTTTCTTCGGATTCACACCGGCAACGAAACATTGCTTTCCGAATGCGTAATCGCGGCACATTTTGGTATGGAACTGCCCAGTTTTGCCGGTCATGCCTTGCGTCATCACGCGGGTATCTTTGTCGATCAGAATCGCCATCGTTGTTCTCCTTTATCGCGTCGCTACGGCGTCAACGATTTTCTGCGCCGCCTCGCCCATGTTGTCTGCCGGAATGATCGGCAGGCCGGACTCCTTAAGCAACCGTTTGCCGATTTCTTCGTTGGTGCCTTTCATCCGCACAACCAGCGGCACGGAGAGCTTCACCTCTCGCGCTGCCGCAATGACGCCCTCGGCAATCGTGTCACAACGCATGATGCCACCGAAAATGTTGATTAAAATGCCTTTAACCTGCTCATTCGACAACATGATCTTAAACGCAGCAGTGACCTTCTCGGTTGTCGCGCCGCCGCCGACATCAAGGAAGTTGGCGGGTGAGCCGCCGAACAGCTTGATGGTGTCCATCGTCGCCATCGCCAGCCCCGCGCCGTTGACCAGGCAGCCAATGTTGCCATCGAGCGAGATGTACGACAAATCGTATTTCGACGCTTCAACCTCCGCCGGATCCTCCTCGTCCAGATCGCGCAACGCGACAATCTCAGGATGGCGGAACAACGCATTGCTGTCGAAATTGAATTTGGCGTCGAGCGCCTTCAGTGTGCCCTTGCCTTCGAGAATCAGCGGATTGATTTCGAGCAGCGACGCATCGGTTTCCCAAAACGCCTTGAATAGCCCCTGCAACACCTGCATCGCTTGCGCGTGCGACGCCTCGGGAATACCGATGGTTCGCGCCGCATCGGTGGCTTGTGACTGACTTAAACCAGACACAGGATCGACCCAGACTTTGTGAATTTTTTCCGGTGTTTTGGCGGCAACTTCTTCGATGTCCATGCCGCCTTCGCTCGACACCATCAAACACGGCGTTTGCGTGTTGCGATCGATCACGATTCCGGCGTAAAACTCTTTCTTGATATCGGCGCCTTCTTCGATCCACAATCGGCGAACCTTCTGTCCTTCCTGTCCGGTCTGATGGGTAACGAGCTGCATGCCCAGGATTTCCTGCGCGAGTGAACGCACTTCTTCGAGCGAGCGCGCCAGTTTGACGCCTCCGCCCTTGCCGCGCCCACCGGCATGAATCTGTGCTTTGACGACCCACACCGAGCCGCCCAACGCTTCAGCGGCTTTCACCGCCTCGTCAACAGAAAACGCGGCTTGACCGCGCGGCACAGGAACATTAAACGTCTTGAGAATTTCCTTGCCTTGATACTCGTGAATTTTCACAATGAACCTCTTGGGAAGGGTGCTAAAAAAGAGAAGATGCTTTGCTGCGCCCGATTCTAGCACTTCATGCGGACTGCGCTATCAAGTTTTTATTAATGTGGCCGATAGTAACCTTAACCATAAAAGGGTTACGGTTTTTCAGGGGAAAGGGCATTGAGTATCAGAAGTCGGGGATCTGAAAGGCCTCTCACGCGAAGGCGCAAACCTTCCTTCCCTTCAAGAGCCTGCTCCCGAAGAGATTTTGATCGGGGAGTGGGAATGGATATCTCTGGATAATGCTTCGCCGCTGCGCTTCTCACAATGACGCTGATTTTTTCGCGGCTTCGTGCCTTCGTGTGAGACGCTTTTCTGACCCTTAGTTACATCTTGGCGATTTCTTTTTTCAGCGCATCGACGTTGCGCTCGTGCAGAGTGACCGATTCGCGCAAATGCGCGATCCGGGCGGCGTATTTCTTCGGATTGAGAAACTCGTCCGGCAAGGCCGCCGGCGCACCGTTCGCATAAGCGGCACGCGCTTCTTCGAGCAATTTACTCTCGGCCACCAACTCGTCCTCGATAACTTTACGGCGCATCGCATCGCGCTCCCGTTGCCTTTCAGGAGTCACTTTTGGCAAGGCGCTACGCACCGCTGGCGTCGCCGCGGCGCTTTTTGCTGCTGGCGCCGGTGGCGGCTCGACGGTGGCGAAGCACTGGCGTTTTTTCCAGTCAGTCCCCGGCGAGACGTTGGTGTACAAGGTTTGTCCGCCGTTGTTTTCGTAAACGCAAATCTCGGCCATTGCGTGACCGGCGTATAGCGCAAAAATACCGTGCACGAAAAGACGGGAGATGATTTTCAGAAAAAACGTCACGACAAGAAATTCTTTCATCTCAAAGGCTGTAATACAAATCGTATTCAATGGGATGTACCGCCATTTGCATCCGCGCAACTTCTTCTTCCTTCAACGCTACGAAACTGTCAAGCAGATCGTTCGAGAAAACGCCGCCGCGCGTTAGAAACTCGCGGTCGTGCCGGAGGTGTTCCAGCGCTTGCTCGAGACTTGAACACACGGTTGGAATTCTGGCGTTTTCTTCCGGCGGCAAATCGTAAAGATTTTTGTCGGCGGGATCGCCCGGATGAATTTTGTTCTGCACACCGTCAAGCCCCGCCATCATCAGCGCCGCAAACGCCAGATACGGATTGGCGGTCGGATCAGGAAAACGCGCTTCAATGCGACGCCCTTTCGGGTTGGCGACATAGGGAATGCGAATTGACGCTGAACGGTTACGCGCCGAGTAGGCAAGTTTCACCGGCGCCTCAAACCCCGGCACCAGACGGCGGTACGAGTTGATGCCGGGATTGGTAATCGCATTCAGCGCCCGCGCATGTTTGATGATGCCGCCGATGTAGTAAAGCGCCATGTCCGACAAGCCCGCGTAGCCGTCGCCGGAGAACAGGTTTTTCCCATCCTTCCACAGCGACTGGTGCACATGCATGCCAGAGCCGTTATCACCCACAATCGGCTTGGGCATGAATGTCGCCGTCTTGCCGTAATTGTGGGCGACGTTGTGGATGACGTATTTCATGATTTGCAGCCAGTCGGCACGTTGCGTCAACGTCGAAAAGCGCGTTCCGATTTCACACTGTCCGGCACAGCCGACTTCGTGGTGATGAATCTCGACAGGGACGCCCATTTTTTCGAGCGTCAAACACATCTCCGAGCGCAGATTGTGCAAGCTGTCCACCGGCGGCACCGGAAGATAGCCTCCCTTGACGCGAGGCCGATGCCCGGGATTGCCTCCTTCCATTTTTTCGGACGACATCCACGGCGCTTCGTCCGAGAAAATCTTGCAGTGACAGCCCGACATGTCGATACCCCATTCGACGGCATCGAAAACAAAAAACTCCGGCTCCGGCCCGAAATACGCGGTGTCGGCGATGCCCGTCGACTTGAGATATGCCTCGGCGCGTCTGGCCAGCGAGCGCGGATCACGCGAATATCCTTTGCCGTCAGCAGGATCGACCACGTCACAAACGAGATTGATCGTCGTCTCCTCCATAAACGGATCCAGCACGGCAGTGTTGGGATCGGGCATCAGCAACATATCGGACGCCTGAATGCCTTTCCAGCCGCTGAAGGACGACCCGTCAAACGGGTAGCCTTGTTCGAAAAGATTCTCATCGACCAAGCTGGACGGCACCGTCATGTGGTGCTCCTTCCCCAGCGTGTCGGTGAGCCGGAAATCAACAAAACGCACCTCGTGTTCTCGAATCATCGAAAGAACTGCTGCGACCGTAGGCATGGCAAGGCTCCTGAAACAACGCGCTCAAATGGCGGAATTTTAGATGGTACCCCGTTTTGTGGCGAGGCGGTAGTCGGGCAAAGATCAGCGCTCAGGGATCAGAAAAGCGTCTCGCGCGAAAGCGCGAAAAAAACACGCTCCCCTCGCGGGAGGGGCAAAAGGAGAGAGGGCTGTGGATTCTGCGACGCCGCGTCTCTTCGCGCAGAAGGGCAGCAACTGCGCTTTATGCGTTCTTTGCGATAACTTTTTCTGATTTCTGATGTCGCGGCTCGCTACGCTCACCAGCGCCCTACGGCACAGCAACATCGGGCGAAGCATTCCGGTCGGCCTCTTCGATCCGCTGCTGCATGATTTTCTGGGCGGCTTCGATTTCTTTCATCGCCGCCTCCATCTGCTGCTTGGCTCGCTCGGTCTCCTCAGCCTTTATTTGCGCAGCGATCGCTGCTGTGCTGGCGGTTTCGACGCCGCAACCGGTCAGCATGAGCGTGGCTGCCGCCAGCGCGAAAAGAAAATTTTTCATGGTGCTCCTATGTGTCTGTCGTCGTCATTTCGCCAAACGTGGATTCAGCGTGTACCGTCCGGTCAGCGAAGCCTGCGCCAGGATGTGCTGCTGCATGGTCAGCCGTACCGCTTGCCCGCTCAATTTGCCTTCCACCCGAAGACGGAGGACGTCGAGCGCATACAGTATGAAGAGGTAGTGATGGACGATGCTGTCGTTCCACGGCGGGCACGGCCCGTCATAGCCGTAATAATCGCCGTGCATGTCGGGATCGCCGGAGAACCAGCCGGTGTAATCGTTGATGCCGTGCCGCATACTGTCCGGCGCCAGTGAGACTTCCGGCCCCGGTTTGCCGCGAGGCGTGACGCTGCGGCTGTGGCTGCCCGCTTCAATCTCGCGTTGAGCGGCCGGAATGTCGATTAATACCCAATGAAAGAAATCGACACGCGGCAATGATTCGGGTATTTCGCGGTCTTCTTTGTTGACATCATCGCCACGGCTCGGCACGTCTTTATCGTAACAAAGCAGCGCGAACGACTGCGTTCCGGCGGGCACGTCGTCCCATGCCAGATGCGGGTTGCGATTATTGGACAGAACGACGTGTTGGGCTGCATCAATGGCGGCGAACGCGTATTCGCAGGGGATCAGCGTCGAATCCGCAAAGCTGTTGCTCCACAGTTTCATGTTGCCTCCTTTACAAGAACGATATGCCAAGGATAAAACATCAACGCGCGTTCCTCGAATATTGTACCGCGTGGTGGCAGCAACCCCCAACAAAGCGCGTTGCCGCGAACAGGCGTTTGAAAAAAGTGTCTGTTATCAACACAGGAGGCTGCCGCAATCGCTAGAGCTATGGCGCTTCGCGTGGCGTTTCGTTTTCTTCGGCAAGCTCTCGTTCAGCAACTTTCTGCGTGATTTTATAGCGCAGATATGTCGTGAAATCCGGCGCCCAGAACGATTCCGTCAACGAGAGGATACGCGCCTGCTCGAAAGCCGGTTCGTGACACCATAACAGCATCGGGAACATTTCAGTAAACGTTACATCCTTTTGGCCTTGGGAAGCAAATACGCTCGTCAGGCCGCCGATCACCACGCAATTCAGAAGCTCTTTATAGCGCCAGATACGTTGCCCCGGCACGGCTTCCTCGGCAGTTTCCTCGAACGATGACAGGGGAAAAGCAAAAGAATAAAAAGGTTGCGGCTCCTGAACATCTTCATCATCCAAAAAATCCGTCTCTGACAAACGCCGGGTTTGTTCAATCGGCAGCAAGTGCAGCGCAGGATAACCGTTGTGCAGTGCCAATAACGCCAGATAATCGTTCGGGAGAACGACGCCCAGCCGATTTTGTGCCACAGTTATTTTTTGAGGATCGACGGGATCGGGCGGCAGTGGCGGTGCGGGTTTTCTGAAAACGCGCAACCACCCGTTATCGGTTTGGGCGAGAGGGGAAGACGGCTCGGGCATTCGCGCCATTAATTGCGGAACATTTAAACCTTCAAGCGACAAAAAAACACGCTGCTGTGTTTGTTTTTGCTTTTCCGGATCAAAAAAGGAAGGAGAAACAGGCGTCGGTGATGATGTTCCCGCCACGAACAGCGCCAGAAAAATTAACGGTAAACATAACAACCCGAAGTACACCGTCGCTAGAACCGTTCGTTGCTTCCACCCCATCGCCGTTTGCGTCAAGGCAGTTACGACGCTTTGGAGTTGTTGCAAACGCTGCGTCATGTTGGTGGTTTCGCCGACGCATTGTTGCAGCGCTTCAAGCGCTCGCCGTCGCTGATGGTCGGGAGACGCATTGCTGAAAGAAGCATCGGTTGCCAGTTGTCGCGCCGCACGGTCGCCAGCAAGCAGCGATATCCCCCAAAGAAACTGCCATAGCATCAACAGTGTCAGCAAATAAAATTCGATGTAGAGGGTCATTGCAGCGCCGACAATACAAGCGACAATGAAAAACACCGTTCGTACGATGATCCAGCGCGGTGGCAGTATTGCCTGCACGATATGAGCACCGTCGAGCGGTGGAAGCGGCAGCAAATTGAGGTAATTGACAAACAACAAAACGACGGCCATCGTGAGCACCGATGCCATCCCGGGCATCGTTATCGACGAGGCGTCAACAGCGCTGCTGTTGGCAAAAAAGAAAACCAGCAGCGCCCAGCCCAGCAAGATTCCCGGTAACGGCCCCATCATCGCCATCCAGGCGCGTCGCGTCGCACTCGGCTTTTGCTCGACGCCGAGGGTCACGCCGCCGAGCAACGGCAGCGCCAGCATTTGCACATGCTTGTAACCGAACGCACGCATCGCCAAATAATGGCCGCCTTCGTGCAAGATGACGACAGCGAGAATGGCCAGTGCGAAGAAAACATCCCAGAAAATTGTTCCCAACGCGGCAAAAAGCGCACTCGATACCACCAGCAGCAACCACTGCCAACGTGTCGGCAGCGATCGCGTCAGCCAGTGTTCGTTGAACGTTGCAAACATCAACTGTCGGGCAAGCGGCACGTTTGCCTTATTGGCCTTCGGTTTGGGGCGTGTCCAATAAAGCCGAAAAAGGCGCAGCGCGAAGGCCAGCGTCGGTCGTGCGACGCCTTGCGCGTCACGCCACAGCTTTCCGGCGTTGACCAAGCGAGCGTCGTCACCGCGCATCGTCTGCAATTCTTCGGTCAGCGTTTCCGGTAAGCCAAAACCGAGGGCAGCCGGGGTTTGAAAACTGTTTACCCAACGCAAGTGCTGATCGCATTGTTCGGCGAAAGTAGCGCCGACAATCGTTTGCGCTAAGTGTTCGTCGTCGGCAACGGCTTCCGAATAAATATCGCGCACCTGACTGGTAAGCGTGCGGCCATCCTCCAAACGGGTCGTGAAGCGAGTGACCAACACATTGGGCGCGGCCATATTTAATGGTGGGTGCAGCAGTGCCAACACATGATTTTCCGAGTGGCAAAATACAGCGGCAACCACTGCAAAAGTCCCCGGCGTTTCCTTTTCAGGCGAAATTACAACCCACTGCGGCGACGAGAAACCAAGCGCCGTCAAATCGGTGGCGGCTTTCTCGTAAAGATCGGCGGTTGCCGGTGGTGGTGGCGCGTCCGCCGGCAACCGACGGATTACCAGAGGAGGAAACGCCCACATCAGCAAAGTGCGCAGGTGCATCAACATTACGGCACACCCGACGGCGACGATGACGATTAGCGCATTAAACCACCACATCCCACTTCTCCAATCCCTTAATCTCGCCAATGATATCTCGAACAACGTCTTTGTGATTCATCAGGAAAGAATGGGCTGCGTGGATTTCAACGCGTCGGATATTCGGCAACGCTTTCGGGAACGCGGCTTCTGCCGCACTCAAAATGCCATCGTTGACCTCACCGGCGAAAGGCGAAAAACGTCCGCGCCAACCGCGTGTGCCGATATAAATGGTTGTAGGCGTCGATGGTATTGGCAAAGCGTCCATGAACACCGGATCGGCCAGCAATTGCCCCATTTCACCCGTTAGCCACCGATAAGGTCGGCGCGGAGCAAACCATCGCGCCAATCGACAAGCGACAGTTGGCGGCGTCAGAAAAAAACAGGCCAGCGGCGGCGCGGCCAATTCGGGCAATACGCTGCGGATCAACACCGATCCCAGAGAGTGCCCAATCAACACATACGGCGGCTTTGTGGCATTGATTCGCTTACGCAATCGCGCCTGACACGCCGCAAAGCGTTCGAACGTTGCCGAATAGCCAAAACAATGCGCGTCGATACCCGCCGCCCGCAACTGTCGCGCCATCCACATCATAGAAAGCGGCGTGCGGCCCATGCCGTGGAGTAAAACTGCCGAAATGCTCATGTTGGCATTGTAAGGGATAGGTTTGTGGCGTTTTGAGCTTCCCCCGAAATTTCGTCTCCCGTGCCGGGATGAGATAATCTAACCGGCATGTAAGGAGAAAGAGATGAAGATACCGAGACGGGAATACACAACAGAGTTCAAGGAGGTGG
>JAITMR010000055.1 GCA_031277215.1 Burkholderiales bacterium | reverse complement strand
TCGGAGAGTCGTTTGCGCAAAGGCGAGCGAGGCATTTGGCAGCGTCGTTATTGGGAACACCTCGTTCGGGACGAGGAGGATTACGCCAGACATGTGGATTATATTCACTATAACCCGGTTAAGCACGGCCTCGTGACGCAAGTTAAAGATTGGCCGTATTCGACGTTTTCTCGTTGGGTGCGTCAAGGCGTTTACACCGAGGCTTGGGCGGCGACGAATTGAGCAACATGGAACAGGAGTGACGCTGGGTTTCGCTATGTTCTACTCAGTCAACTCAACCGCAGTTCTTCACTCAACCCAGCCTACGCGCTACAACTGGGTCAGAAATCGGAAGCCTTCCGTACGCCGTTCGGCTGGCACCTGATTGAAGTGCTTGAGCGCCGTCAACAAGACGTTACCAAAGAGCTTCAGCACGAACAAGCACGGCAAGCGTTACGGCAACGCAAAAGCGACGAAGCATTTGAAGACTTCCTCAGACAAACACGCGATAACGCGTATATCGAGTATAAGACCGGCGAACGCTGAGACGCTGATTTTGCTCTTTCGCGACCTCTTGAGGGAGGAGAAAAGCGTGTTCTTCCATCCCTCTCCCCCTGCCTCTTTCCCGCGGAAAGCGGGAGAGGGAAGGTATTTCCCTCCTCTCTCTCTTGTGGGAGAGAGGAGCTGAATGGTTTATTCAGAGTGTCCTTAGAAGTGCGTTCTGCCAATCTTGGTCGCCCGTCATTTTTCGGTTGAATCCTGAAATTTCTTGGCTTTTAAGAGAATCTTAAGTTTTGCTTGTTGAAATATACCCGTCGCAGCATTGTTCGTGTTCCGGGTACGCACGAAGCGACAACGAAAGGTTCCCATGACAATCAATGAAAGACGAGGTATATCATGAAAACGAATCACACTTTTTTCTTCAGGAAAAGTCCGAAACAAATCCTTGCTACGGCACTTTGCGTATCGGGGCTGATGTTGGGCGGCACGCTGCTCGCCAATAACGTAGCTTGGGCTGCCGACGGCGGTTTTTCAGAACGCAACACGCAAGCGAGCAAGCACAGCCATAACTTCGCTGACTATGCATTAAGCACGGTGGCGGAAGCGAAGGCGATGCGCGACGACACGAAGGTCATGCTGCGCGGTCAGATCATCCAGCATGTGGACGGCAATAACTATTTGCTTCGAGATGCCACCGATACGATCAGGGTCAAAATTAAAGACCGTAAATGGCAGGGGCAAGTAGTAACGCCGGAAGACGTCGTGGAATTGTACGGCGAGGTGGACAAGGATCGGAAAGGCGTTGAAATCGACGTTGATCGTATCGCCAAAATCACAGTAAAGTAATGATAACGCTTGTGGGAGTCGCCGGATTACAGGTGTCCGGTGATTTTCTCCCCCGGGCACGTTGATGCGCCGTATTACAGACAACCCACCAAAGTGGGCAGAAGCCGCGATGAAGAGGACGAAATGCGCATTCTTTTGATAGAAGACGACCGGCTGATCGGCGACGGGCTCAAAGTCGGGCTGGGGAAGATGGGGTTCACGGTAGATTGGATCAACGATGGTTTCGTCGCCCGCGAAGCCCCACACAGCACGCCTTACGACGCGGCGATTCTTGACCTTTCGCTGCCCGGTTTGGATGGACTGAAGGTTTTGCGAGAATGGCGCCAAAACGGCATGGTCCTGCCGGTACTGGTGCTGACAGCACGCGATGCGCTGGAGCAACGGGTGGCGGGATTGGATGCGGGCGCCGACGATTATCTGTGTAAACCTTTCGCGCTGGTCGAGGTCGCAGCACGGTTAAATGCACTGATGCGTCGCAGCCACGGTCAGGCAAAACCGCTGCTAACACACGGCAACGTCAGCTTCGATCCTCGTTCGCGCACGGTTCGTCTCGGAAACGAGGAAATCGCGCTGGCACCGAAAGAACTTCTTTTGCTGGAACTTTTTATGCGAAACAGCCAGCGGGTGCTTCCGAAATCGCTGATTGAGGAAAAACTTTATTCTTGGGATGAAGAAATCGGAAGCAACGCAGTGGAAGTACATGTGCACCATCTGCGGCGCAAGCTCGGCGCTTCGTTCATCCGAACAGTGCACAAAATCGGATACGCGCTGGGTAAGGCAGCACCTGAAAAAACCGTGCCGAAAGGTTCCCCATGACTTCTCTGCGTCTACGCCTGATTCTGCTGTTCACGCTGGCAATCAGTCTTATCTGGGGCATCGCTGGCAGCTTTGCTTTTTTCGAAAGCCGCTCTTACATCAACGAGTTTTTCGATACGCAGCAAATGCTTTTCGCTCGCCATCTGGCCGCTTCGAAATACGGTGATACGGCAGAATTCCCGCGCCGCCGCATACCGCGCAGCGCAGGTAAAAAAGAAGAAAAAGGCCGGTTTGAGGACGACGCACTGGGGTTTGCGATTTTCGACCGCCACGGCAGATTGCTGATGGACGACGGAGAAAACGGCTCCAGGTTCGCGTTCGAGCTGACGCGGCGCGGTTTCGTCGAAACACCGTTGCAAAAGAAGAATGGAAAAAAAGGCGACCTCTGGCGCATCGTCTGGTTGGACAGCGTGGATGGAAACTTTATCATCGCGGTCGGGCAGGAACAAGACTATCGCCGCGACTTGGCGCTGGGCATGCTTTCCCGGCAACTGTTACCTTGGGCGTTGGGTTTTCCCGTTTTGTTGATTCTGGTGTTCTTCAGCGTCAGCCGCGAATTGGCTCCGCTGAAGCGCGTGACCGGAGCGTTGGAACGACGGCAACCGGAGGATGCAGCACCATTGAATACAGACGCAGTGCCGAGCGAAGTGCGTCCGTTGGTTAAAGCGCTGAACCGGCTGTTCGCCCGCACCAGCACGTTGCTGGTGCGCGAGCGCGCCTTCATCTCCGATGCCGCCCACGAGTTGCGTAGCCCGCTGGCGGCGCTACGAGTACAAACCGAAGTAGCGCAACTGGCTGGCGACGACCCCGAAACGCTAAGCCGGGCACTGGCGCATCTGATCACCGGCATCGACCGGGCAACGCGTCTGATCGAACAATTGCTGACGCTGTCGCGACTCGAGGCGATAGACGAAACTGCCGACGCCCCGGAATGGCCCATGCGTGAAACAATGCTGCCTTTTCAGCCGCTTGACTGGGTTGCCCTGATCAATACGGCCATCCGTGAACAGCAAGCCAACGCCGACGCCAAGGGAATCCGGATCACGTTTACGCCGAGCACAGCCCTCGAACAAAGCGAAGGCAGCCCATTGCTAATCGCATTGCTGTTACGCAACGTGTTCGACAACGCTGTGCGTTATACGCCGCCGGGGGGTACCGTGACGGCACGTCTCGACACCGTGTGTTTGGCCATCGCCAACAGTGGGCCGGGACTTTCCGAACACGATCTTTCTCGTCTCGGCGAACGTTTCTTTCGCCCGCCGGGACAGGAACAAAACGGTAGCGGCCTGGGATTGTCGATCGTGACGCGCATCGCCCGACTGCACGGCTGGAATACCGAATTCTTCAGCAAGGCGGGAGAAGGAGTGCAAGTGAACGTGTCGTTCAAGTCCTCCCAGCCCTGGCATAACGCATAAAAGACACGGCCAATGCCAGATCGTCCACGCGGGAGCAGTTCAATTACGACTCGTGGCAGGCCGAGCATTCTGGCAAGCCCGCTTTCGCAGTGCGCCCAGCAATGGCATCAGCCCGAATTGAGATTTCCGGTTTCTAATGGCAGCATTAACCGGCGCGTTGTGGCTCGTCCGGGGTTCAACTTGTTAGATCACTGTGTTATGAGGGACACGAATTCTGGAGAACTTACCAATTTTCCGATAAGGTTCTGAACCGCTGGAAAATAAGCCTCGGCAGTTTGTTTGCACGCTGTATCCGCTACAAAGCCACTTTTAAATTCATAATATTCAGAAACGTAGATTGACTTCCCATTTGAGGAGTTTACGCGCAAACCAATATCCCATGACCCACCCGTTACACCTCGGGACGAGGAAAACGCTAATTGTTCGACTACGCCAGAAAGTGTGATCTTTGGTGTTTCTTCATCAAATTTGCCCGCAACCTTTAGTTCGTCAGCCAGCGCTTTCTGAATGTAAGCCTCAAAGCTCATGTTGTCAGGAGGCGCAATTGGGCCTGCGGCGCGGCAACTGTTGTCAAAATTCGCAGGCCCCTTAAATTCGCCTACATTAATATTGCCGACGTCGATTGCTTTCAGCGCCATATTATTGTCAGCAGAAATACTGTAACGCGGCGGCGTGTAAGTAGAACAGGCACTCAATGCCAGCGCGGAAAGTACAAGAATGGTTTTTCTCATGCGATTGATACTCCTTTTGAAAAGCTAACCACAAACAAACAGTCGTGAGCAGTATCGTTCAACTTGTAAATATTGTCAATTTGATTATCGTGAAACAGCGATAGAGCACTCGATTTAAACGGGCACCGTCGAACCCATCCCCAACCAAACGCTCCCCTTCACAAGGGGAGCGTTTTTTTGTGCATCCGCAAACGCAGCCGTACATCAAACCAAATCAAAGCGATCCAGGTTCATCACTTTGACCCAGGCGGCCACAAAGTCGGTGATGAATTTTTCTTTCCCGTCGGCGCTGCCGTACACTTCAGCCAGCGCACGCAGGATGGAGTTTGAACCGAACACCAAGTCCACGCGGGTGCCTGTCCATTTCAGTTTTCCCGTTTTGCGGTCATAGCCTTCGTAGATGTCACCGACAGGTTTCCACTCTGTGCCCATATCGAGCGCGTTGACGAAAAAGTCGTTGGTGAGCGTGCCCGGTGCGCTGGTGAAAACGCCGTGTTTGCTGCCGTCTGCGTTGATGTTGATGGCGCGCAAACCACCGATCAAGGCGGTGAGTTCGGGCGCGGTCAACGTCAGCAGTTGCGCCTTGTCGATCAGCAATGCTTCAGCCGGTACTGCGTATTTGGCTTTGAGATAATTGCGAAAGCCGTCTGCAATCGGCTCGAGCACGGCAAAGGACGCGGCATCGGTTTGTTCGTCCGAAGCATCCACGCGACCCGGAGCAAAAGGCACGGTCACGCTAACGCCTGCGGCCTTGGCCGCCAACTCGATACCCACTCCGCCCGCCAGCACGATGATATCGGCCAGGGACATTGTGCCCGACGCTTTCTGGATTTCTTCCAACTTGGCGAGTGCCGAAGCAACGGGTTTGTTGACCGCCCAGTTTTTCTGCGGCGCCAAGCGAACACGCGCACCGTTGGCGCCGCCGCGTTTGTCGGATCCGCGAAAGGTCGAGGCCGACGCCCAGGCCACACCCACAAGTTCGGATACGGACAGACCAGACGCCGCCACTTTGGCTTTGATGTCGGCGATGTCTGCTGCACTCGGCGCCAGCGTGGCTTTGGGCAGCGGGTCTTGCCAGATCAAATCTTCCTTCGGCACTTCGGGGCCGAGGTAACGCGCTTTGGGCCCCATATCACGGTGCGTCAACTTGAACCAAGCGCGGGCGAAGGCTTCCGCAAACGCTTGCGGATTGTTCAGGAAGCGACGCGATATTTTTTCGTAAACGGGATCGAAGCGGAACGACAAATCGGTGGTCAGCATGGTCGGCTTGCGCTTGGGTGAATCGGGCGCTGGCCCCGGGATGACCTCTTCGGCATCTTTGGCAACCCACTGGATGGCGCCCGCCGGGCTTCTTTCTTGTTCCCATTCATAGTTGAACAGGTTCTCGAAGAAATGATTACTCCATTGGGTCGGGGTTTGCGTCCAGGTCACGTCCAGCCCGCTGGTAATCGCATCGACGCCCTTGCCCGACTTGTACGTGCTGGCCCAACCGAGTCCCTGCGCTTCGAGTGGCGCAGCTTCAGGATCGGGGCCGACATGCGTGGCAGGACCTGCACCGTGGGTTTTTCCGAAGGTGTGCCCACCGGCGTTCAGCGCGACGGTTTCTTCATCGTCCATCGCCATGCGGGCAAACGTTTCGCGGATGTCGTGCGCAGCGGAGACAGGATCACCGTTGCCGTCCGGCCCTTCCGGGTTGACGTAAATCAGACCCATTTGCACGGCGGCCAGCGGATTGTCGAGGTCGCGTTCGCCCGAATAGCGGCTGTCGGCTTTGTCACTGGTGGCCAGCCATTCTTTCTCAGCGCCCCAGTAAACATCGTTGTCCGGCTCCCAGGTGTCTTCTCGCCCACCCGCAAAACCGAACGTGCGAAAGCCCATGGTTTCGAGCGCAACGTTGCCGGTGAGGATAAGCAAGTCCGCCCAGGAAATGCTTTGCCCGTATTTTTGTTTGATCGGCCACAGCAAGCGGCGCGATTTGTCGATGTTGACGTTGTCAGGCCAGGAGTTCAGCGGCGCAAAACGCTGCTGCCCCCGACCCGCGCCGCCACGCCCATCGCCCACGCGATACGTTCCGGCAGCGTGCCAGGCCATGCGCACGAACTGCGGGCCGTAATGACCGAAGTCCGCTGGCCACCAGTCTTGTGAATCGGTCATCAGTTTGCGCAAGTCCGCTTTGAGAGCTTCGTAGTCGAGTTTCTTGAAGGCTTCGCGGTAATTGAATGCTTTGCCCAGCGGATCCGATTTCTCGGAGTGCTGGTTCAACAAATCAACACGCAGTTGATTGGGCCACCAATCCTGGTTGGTCGTACCGCTCCCCGTAGCAGGGACAGAAGGCGCCGTGTGGCTGGAAAAGGGGCATTTGGTTTCAGATGACATGGTTTCCTCGTTTGATCGTGATGGGTTACAAAACCGCGCCCGCAGCATGTCAAGCGCACGGGGCAGGGCTTATAAATATAATTGATTGGATATGCGTAGTCCAATAATAATTATTTATCTTTGCGATACCCGGAAAACGTAGGCGTCTTTAATTTTAACCCGGATATTTCATTATCTCTTCATATCGGGGATCAGGGATCAGCGCTCCTCTCACCCGTTTGCGGGAGAGGGGCGGTAGATTCACGCGAAGGCGCGGAGAACGCCAAGGGGTAGGATCACACGGCACTTTTCGTTGGTGTTCGCTGCCGCGAACCGCAGCCTGCGTCTTTACAACAACGAAGCAATGTATCAGGTATCAGATCTGATTCTTGACCCCTGTTTTCTGATTCCTGCCAACGCCAATACCAACAACACCAGCAATACCAATCCCGTCGGATTCAATGTGGGAATGCTGACAGGGTTGAGAGTGGCCGTTATCAAAAAATTTGCGGTGAAGGTGAAGGGAATGCCGCCGTACGTATTATCCCTGAACATCAGGCTGGCGCTGTAGTTTCCCGGCGTAAGGGGAGACACGCCCGCATGCTGCCCGAACAGCGCCGCCGGCAGGGTTACCTGACCGTTGGCGTAGCTGACCATGAGCGGGTCGAGGAACTGGCTGGGGCCTGACCCGGCGGTAAGGTTATAAATCTGCACACCCTCAAAAGTCAGAGCCGATAGGGCGGGCAGGGCGAAGGGTTCCCCCGCCGTAAAAACCAGATCGGCGGTTCCCGCAAGGCTGACGGCGCTGTTCGCCGCGAAGGTTTCGGCGAGATTCACCACGGTGAGGGTGAGGTCAGCCGTACCGTTGTCGCCGGTGTCTGTGAAAGTGCTTACATATACGCCCGGCGCGCCCGTTACGGTTCCTGCGTCAATGGAGTAACTGGCGCTGGGAGGAGGATCCGTAAGCCCGGCCGGAAGGTCGCCGCTCCTCGCTACATTGCCGCCGGTGCTTGCTAAAGCACCGATCGCATCGGAAAGTGTGATCGTCTGGCCAACGTACAGGGTTCGAAAGCCGGGTTCGCCTGGGGTTAAACCAGGTTGCGGAGCTAAAGCTATACGGATTGACGCCGTTGCGGGCAGGGAGAGCGCTGAGAGGAGAGCTGCGCTCATGAGCGCGAGGAAGAAACGGGCGACTTGCAGGGGCAAGCGCGTTGTTTGTTTGAGTGAACCGGCGGTTTTTCCGCTTTCAGCGGTTTTCCTGTTTTTGCCGAGACAGGATTCAAGAAGGAAGCGCCAGAGGGAAGAAAGGGTAGGGCGCTGAGTTATGCTAAACGAATGGGGGGGGGGGGTAGATCGCTGAT
>JAITMR010000060.1 GCA_031277215.1 Burkholderiales bacterium | reverse complement strand
CTTGCGTTTGCCCCTAAATTCCGCTTCCGAAAAACTCAGTTGATTCATGGGGATTCTCGCGTTTAAGATTATCGGAATTTTACTGCGAATATTATGACCAAGGATGTATTATTCAGAGGTTCCCTAAAAACCTCAGTTGGACGTACTCGCCAGCGCTGCGCTGGCGGATGGTTCAACTGAGGTTTTTGAGGTTACAGCGTTATTCAAGACATCATGTTTAGAAGTTATGCACCATTCCAAGGATAAGACCTTGTTGAGCAACACCCCGTTCTGTGCCTACGTTACCGTTATGGGAGAAGGTGTAGTTCGCATTGTCGTTGTTGTCGATGTAGATATAGCCGGCGTAAACAGAAGTCCGTTTCGACAAGTGATAGGTGTAGCTGATTTCGTACAGCGTAGCGTCGGTTTTGCCGCCAGCCCTGAGTGCGCCGACAGATTCCCCGGGAGGCGCACCCTTGCCTTTGTCGGCATGGAGAATCACGCCATACAGTTTGCCCGAGCCTATCGGCACTGTGATGCTGCCGCCGAACATGTCACGTTTCAGTTTGCCCCCATTGACTTCATACTCCAGATATTCGTACACAAGAGCCGGACGGATGAAACCGAAGTCGTAACCGACAGCAAAGGTCAGCGCTTGATCATTCGCGTTTTTTGCGCGGTATCCCTGATTGGTTTCGTAGGCAAAACCAACTTGCAGACCCGCATCATCGTAGAACAGGCCAAGACTGCCGACCCAACCGTTGTCGCCGGGCGCTTCATCGGTCGAATACAGTGCCGCGCCCCGAAAACCGCCCATCTTCGGCGAATCATAGCGGATCGAATTTCCCAAACGCGCATCAAAACTTCCTTCCGTCTTGGACGGGCCGGCTTGCGCCCACAGCGCTCCGGTTCTCAGAATCGACGCCAGATAAGTCGGGGCGTTACCGAAATAGCTGTGAATGTTGTTGTACGGGGTCAGCATGTAGCCGACCTTGACCGTCCCCCAGTCACCTTGCAAACCAAGAAAGGTGTCGCGTGTGCCCAGCGTACCGGGATTGCCTCCAGTATCACCGCCGAATTGCGATTCGATTTGGAAAATCGCATTCAGGCCGCCGCCCAACGATTCGGTTCCCTTGATGCCGATCCGCGAGACGTTGGAGCTGACGCGCTGCCGTTCACCCAAACTGCTGTCGGTGGCAGAACTCACGAAATCCATGTCCAGGTTGATATGTCCATAGATCGTGACGTTCGCCGTTTGTGCGTAGGTTAACGGCGCAGCCAGCAGGCCAACGGCAGCTATCGTGATGAGTTTCTTTTTCATAAATCCTCCGATGGGGATGCGTGGTGGTGGTTTCTGTCAGAACCGGTTTTTGTGGCCGAACCACGCCTCCCGTTCTTGCTTGTGGGCATCGAAGAGCGCTTGCTGCTCCGGCGTCAAGACAGCGCGGATTTTCTCGTGAGTCTCTTCCCGCTGCTGTCTCCTGATGTCGCGGATTTGCGCTTTCTGTGCATCGATGAGCTTGAGTTCGTTCGCATCGTGTCCGGCGCCACAAAAACCGTGACCCTTTCCCCTCATACTCTTCATGCCTTCATATCCAAGGCAGCCGTGAACGAGAGTGTTGATATCCGGACAGTCGACAAGATGCCTGTGGCCTCTCGGTTCTTGAGCCATGACGGTTAGCGCTACACCTGCCGTGGCAGCCAAAGCGATGGTCGTAATGATCAGCGTTTTTTTCATGATGTGCTCCTTTTGTAAAAGAAAATAAATACGTAATGTCAGCATGGGAAGTCGAACAAAGAACGCTCTTTTCACCAGACGTCGTGCGTTTCGAGATATTTCTCCGTCTTTCGAGGATGAGGCCTGTCCCGAAAACGCTTCGACACCTGATCAACGCATTTCAAAATGTTCCCTTCTGAATTGTTGCAATGGCAATCCCATCGCCCGCCAAGCGTTTTGCAACGCATCGCCCAACCCTCGCGGGCCGCAAAACCACAGCTCGGCGTGTGCCGGTGTTTTTGTGTTTTGCAAGATTTTTTCAAGCGTCAATGATCCTTGCCGGGTTTCATCGAAAACATGCAGCGTCACTCCAGCCTGACGACACAAGCGTTCCACCCGCTGCAACAACGCATTGTCTTGTTGTGAGCAGTAATAAAACTCGACCGCAGGTATTGTCTTGTCTTCCAATGTTTCCTGCGTGCGTGCCAAATGTTCAAGCCGCGCCAAAAACGGCGTCACTCCGACACCCCCGGCCACCCAGACTTCCTTCGGCGTTTTACCACCGCGCACGAAGTTGAAACGTCCATAAGGGCCTTCGATTTCCACAGCAACGCCTTCACACAAGGTTCCCACCAAACGGCGTGTATCGTCGCCCAGCGCCTTGATGCAAAAGCGGACTTTATTGCCGATGGTGTTTGCCGAGCTGATCGAAAAAGGATGTGCATCCTTCATTCCTTCAAAGCGGGCAAATGCAAATTGCCCCGGAAGATATGAAACAGGTTTCTCAAGCGTGCATGTGACATCAATCAATTCGCCCGGCAACCGCTGCAACGCGCTGGCCGTTCCGCGATAACGCCGCGCACCGCCGATCTTTCCGAACAATGCGACCACCGACGCAAGCACACCAATCAACGTCACCACCACCATCGCCACTCCGGCGGGCGTCAACCACAGATTCGCCGGCACAAGCGCCACCGAGTGGAAAGCCACCGCGAGAAAGACCAGCGCAAACAATTTGTGCGAACGACGAAACCATTGGTAGGGAATTTTTTTGAGAACCGCCACCGCCACCAAAAACAACATCACATAACCGAAAATTTCACCCGTCGTGTGAGCAAGCAACATCCAGTCAGAACTGGCCATCTTTTCTGCTGCATGTTTTCTCACCGGCGGCGTGAGCAAGCCGCCATGAACCAGCCACTTCGGCGCCTGCTCCATCATCCAGTGAACGAACATCGTTGCCGCCGCCGCAATCCCCGCCCATTTGTGCCAGCGGTACGCCTGATCAAGCCCGCCGAGTTTCTGTTCCACCCAGGACAAGCGCAGCGCCAACACCATCACAGCGACCATCAACACATACGCCACAAAACCGCTGGCCAACGTCGCTTGTTTGCGCGTCATCCAGAAATTTGCCGCGCATTGCGCCAACGTTCCCTCCGGCAAACTGACCAACCAAATGGCTGCCGCTGCCAGTGATAAACCTGTGATCCATTTTTTCATGACTCTCTCCTTTCGATACCATCAGCGTTTTCAGAATTCACGCTGCCATCGTGCCGTTCCCGAATTAACGAAAACTTAAGTCGAGAGAAAAAAACAAACACGAGTGTCACAACAATTCACAAGACAACGGCTGGTTCTTCTGTGCGATAATCAACAGCATTCGCACGTTGTTCTTAAGCCTTTCTTAAGCTTTGACCTTTATCTTTTACAAAACTGTTGTTGAACAGCCCCACCAACACACAGACTGAAACACAGCAAAACAAAATCCCTGCAATTCCCGTTTTCAGGATCATTGGCCTCATGCGAATTCTTTTGGTGGAAGATGATGTCTCTTTTGGTGAAGCCGTTGCTGCCTGGCTGCGGCTTGATGGCTACGCCGTCGATTGGCTGACTCGCGGCGATCAAGCTGAAATTGCACTGGAAACACATCAATACGATGTCGCGTTGCTGGATCGCGGTTTGCCGGGTCAATCGGGTGACGCCGTTCTGCGTGTACTGCGCGCCCACGGTTCATCGCTTCCCGTGTTGATGATCACGGCACGCGACACCCTCTATGACCGGATTGAAGGACTCGACCTCGGCGCTGACGATTATCTGGTCAAGCCGTTTGATCTGGCGGAATTGTCAGCGCGTATTCGCGCCGCCATTCGCCGCCATCGCCAAACACCCGAAACGCTGCTCAAGTACGGTTCTGTCACCCTGGATCCCGCCTCCAAACAAGTCTGGGTTGAAGATACGGCGCTTGCCCTCACCGCTCGTGAATTCTCCATTCTGCACGCGCTGGTACTCGCCAAAGGGCGACCGCAATCACGGGCGCAACTCGAAGAAACACTGTACGGTTGGGGCGAAGAAATCGAAAGCAATGCTGTGCAAGTTCACATTCATCACTTGCGTCGCAAGCTGGGTGGTCACCGCATCCAGACACTTCGTCAATTCGGCTACGCTCTTGTCCCATGAAAACTTCACCTTACAGCCTGCGTCGCCGTCTTCTTTTCGCCATCCTTGGCAGCAGTCTCCTTGTCTGGGTAGTCGGACTCATCATGATCAGTGTGTTTTCATGGCGCATCCATTTACACACCATCGACGAAACCCTGAGAGAAACGGGTCGCCTCATGATTTCCGCTACGGCTGATTTTCACAAAAGCGGCTCATTCCCCGAGCAAGCGCTTCCACCACTGCCGGCAGCCGCCGATCCCCGGCAACAGCGACGAAACCACATGCAGTACCAAATCGTTTTCGATGGCACCGTTATCAGCAAATCGAGAAACGCGCCAACAACCCCCTTCATACAGGAAGCGGAAGACAGAGCTTTTTTCGATATTCCAAGACAGCACACCACCAACCGGAACATCTCAGGACGGCACACCAACTGGTGGCGCGTGTTTGTCGTCAAAAACCGCGATGGTCGTTTTGAAGTACACGTCGCGCAGCTTCGGCCTTCGTTGTTTCGATACTTTCTCGCCTCCTCCAAACACGTTTTGATGCTTGCGCTGGCTTTGCTGTTGCTTCTGAGCATTCTGGGCTGGTGGGCTATTCGTCGTTTATTGGTTCCACTCGAACATACGGCCTCTTTACTGGCGCAGAAATCACCGCACGACTTGACGCCGATACCGCGCACCGGTCTTTCGGAAGAACTGTCGTCAGTCGTCCATTCGCTCAACCTCTTGCTGGATCGTCTGGATCGTGCGCTGCACACCGAACGCCGATTCACTGCCGACGCCGCGCACGAACTGCGCACGCCTCTGGCTGCCCTGCGCGTTCAAGCGCAACTGCTCGAACGCCAACATCCGCAACTTGCCGAACCCATCGAAAAACTGTATCGGGACATTGATCGCTGTA
Source organism: Burkholderiales bacterium (assembly GCA_031277215.1). GTDB lineage: Bacteria > Pseudomonadota > Gammaproteobacteria > Burkholderiales > Casimicrobiaceae > UBA931. The sequence continues at coordinate 4,461 of JAITMR010000060.1, read as the reverse complement.
CGGCGCTTCTCGAACAATTGCTTCTGCTGGCGCGACTTGATCCACTAAACCCGAATGATGTTGATGCCTTGCCACGCGAACATCTCGCACTCGCGCCATGGCTTGAAAACATTCGGCAACAATGCCTGCCCGCCTCCGACGTCCCACAAGGCGCAACCATCACCGTTCATGGCGATGCCGATCTGAAAATTGACATCCACCCCGAAATGATGGGCACCGCGCTGCGCAACCTTCTCGACAATGCTCTGCGCTACGGCGCCCGCCATGTCGAGCTTCGTGTCGAGCGCGACGTCGATACCGTTCGACTTCTGGTTGCCGACGATGGGCCGGGTGTCACCGCCGATCATCACGCACAATTGACACAGCGCTTTTTCCGTATCCTTGGTTCTGGTCAATCCGGCAGCGGACTCGGATTATCCATCGTGCAACGCATCGTCGAACTGCACCAGGGAAAAATCGAATTTGGCAAGGGATTGAATGGCGGAGGGCTTGGCGTTACGCTGGTGTTGCCGCAATTTTAGAACAGGAAGCGCGGAGCACGCCCAACTGTCTTTTTCAGATTCATTTTGCGTCCAAACAACGTCGCACATTTTCGGCAAGCAGACGCATCGTCAAAAAATAGGCATCAACGCCCGGCGTTATGTTGCTGCCGAGCGGATCCAAAACGCTGTAACGCGCCGCTGTTCCTTCGAGGATACTTTTCACCAGCCCGTCGCTGTACTGCGGTTCGGCAAACACACAAGCCACACTGCTTTTCCGAACTCTGTCACGTAATGCCCGCAAGCGCTGCGCCGACGGTTTCTGCCCGGGATTGACAGTGATCGCACCAACGCCACTCAACCCGTAGCGCTTTTCAAAATACTGATACCCGTCGTGAAAAACAATGAATGGCGTGCGTTTGACTGGCGTCAGCATCTCTTCAATCTCGTGATTCAGCGACGCCAACCGCTGGCGCAGTATCACCGCATTGGCCTCATAACGTTTGCTGTTTTCAACATCAAGCGCCGACAATTCACGAACAATCCTGTCGACCATATTGCCCGCATTGCCGGGATCGAGCCAAACATGCGGATCGGTTGATTCTTTGTCATGGTTGTGATTATGGCTGTGCTCATGCGCATGGTTGTCGCTTTTCCAAGCGCCCCCTTCACGCGCCGGATAACGCAAGCTAACAGCTTCGATCAGCGCCACCTGCCGCGTTTTGCTCGTCTTCAACGGCTTTTCGAGAAAACTTTCCAGAGACGCGCCAATCCAAAAAACAATGTCCGCGTCTGCCAGTGCTGCCGCGTCGGACGGGCGTAGCGCATAGTCATGCGGTGACGCCGCCTCTTTAAGTAACAGCGTCGGCGTCCCGACGCCCTCCATCACGCCCACGACCAACGCATGCACCGGCCTGATGCTGGCCACCACCTTCGGCGACGCCGCAACGCCGGGCGCACTCCATGAAACCGAGATTGCCACGAAAACCATTGCCAGAAAAAACCGCATGCTCCTGAATTCCATCCGCTCATTCCTCGTGAAACACATGGGCGAATACTATATCATTGCTCATTATCTTTGAGTGCCGCCGTATTTTTTATTCACATGACCACCTCTTCTTCGTCCGAAACCCTGTTGCGCGTTTCAACCATCTCGTTCCGGCGACAGGGATTGACGATTCTCGACGCGATTGATTTGATGTTGCGACGCGAAGAAATTGTCACGCTGATCGGCCCCAACGGAGCGGGCAAATCGACCTTGCTAAAAATCGCGCTGGGGCTGCTGACACCCGATTCCGGCGAAGTCTGGCGCACTTCCGGTATTCGCACCGGCTACGTTCCGCAAAAACTCAACATCAATCCGGCGCTGCCACTCACCGTACGGCGTTTCATCACCTTAAGCGCCATTGCTTCAACGCATGACGTCGAAAACGTACTGACCGACGCCGGCATTCCATTTCTGATCAACGCATCAGTACACACCCTTTCCAGCGGCGAATGGCAGCGCGTGCTGCTGGCGCGAGCGCTGCTACACAAACCGGCGCTGCTGTTTCTGGATGAGCCTGCACAAGGGCTTGATATTTCCGGGCAGGACGCCATCTACGCATTGATTCGCCGCATTCGGGACACCACCGGCTGCGGCATTCTTCTGGTGTCGCACGATTTGCATCTGGTGATGGCATCGTCCAATCGCGTGCTGTGCTTGAACCGACACATTTGCTGCACCGGTCGCCCCGAAGAAATTTGCCACGACCCAGCTTATCAAACGCTCTTCGGCAGCGCTAACCTCCAACATTTGGCGCTCTACCAACACCGCCACGATCACGAACACCCGTTGTGCGATCACGAACATCATCACGCCTCTTCGCGGAGCCAGCACAAATGAGCCTGATGGAAACATTACAAACACCATTCGTTTGGAGAGCATTGCTCGGTGGATTAGCGATTGCACTCATCACCGGCCCGCTTGGCGTATTCATCGTCTGGCGTCGAATGGCGTACTTCGGCGACACGCTCGCGCATTCGGGATTGCTTGGCGTCTGCCTCGGTTTTCTGCTCGGCCTGTCGCCCACCACCGGCGTACTGATTGTTTGTCTGGCGCTTGCCGCCTTGCTCGCCTTCCTGCAAGCGCGTGAACGTCTCGCCGCTGACACGTTGCTCGGCCTGCTCGCCCACACCGCATTAGCACTCGGCCTGGTGGCGCTGACCTTCCTCGAAACCCTTCGCTTCGATCTCTCGGCATTTCTGTTCGGTGATTTGCTGGCGATTGATAATGTCGATCTCTTATGGGTGTGGAGCGGTAGCAGCATCGCACTGGCAGTATTGATTGCCATCTGGAAACCGTTGCTCGCCGCCACCGTCGATGAATCGCTGGCGCGTGCCGAAGGCGTACCAACGGGTCGTGCGCAAGCCATGTTTACGTTGCTTGTCGCGCTGGTTATCGCCTGCGCCATGAAAATCGTTGGCGTACTCTTAATCACGGCGCTGCTTATCATCCCCGCCGCAACCGCCCAGCGACTGGCCCGCTCACCCGAACACATGGCAGTGCTCGCCAGCCTCCTCGGCACCATCGCACTCCTTGGCGGCATGGCGGCGTCGCTCACACTCGACACACCCGCCGCTGCTTCAGTAGTCACCTGCGCCACACTGCTCTTCGCGTTGAGCCGGATCATTCCCGTGCGCCGTTGATTGCCGCCCATGTCTGCCTCTTGCTTCATCCTCTGCCGCGTCGTCGATCACTACGGCGACGCAGGCGTGTGCTGGCGGCTCACACGGCAACTGGAAAATGAATACGGCCTTGATGTCACACTGTTCATTGATGACCTCGCCACCTTGCAGCGTTTGGCACCAACGCTCGACACAACACAAGACCGCCAGCACGTTGACCGTGTCACCGTACAACGGTTGACTGACGCACCACCGCCTCCCGCCTCCCACGCTTCCTTTTGGCCTGACGTCATCATCGACGCTTTCGGCGGCGGCCTGCCTGCCTCCTGGTTGACCGCGTTGAAACGCGACTTCCCGCCGCTTGCCGCTGATGCCCATACCTCCCTCTCCCCTGGAGGGAGAGGGGCAGGGGGAGAGGAGGACAAACCCATCGCACCACGCTGGATCGTTCTTGAGTACTTGTCGGCGGAACCGTGGATCGAAACCATGCACGGCCTCGTTTCACCACCGCCATCCATCAACATACCGCGTCACTTTTTTTTCCCCGGTTTCACCGAAACCACAGGCGGTCTGCTGCGCGAAAAAACACTGCTCGACGAGCGCAACGTTTTTTGTTCACCCCAACATTTCCCTGACACACGCCGTGCCTTCCTCGAAAAACTTGGCGTTCGTACACTGTCACCCAATGCCTTGCTCGTCAGCCTCTTTTGCTACGACACCCCGGCATTACCGGCGCTTCTCGACGCTTTAGCCGCATCGCCATCGCCCATCGTCTGCCTGATCCCGGAAACCGTCGCGTCAAAAGCCGTACAACAATGGCGAAATCTTCACAGCGCCAAAGCCAGCGCCACACTTGCCATACACAGCACAACAAAACACGGTTCCCTGACGCTACACACCATCCCGTTTCTTTCGCAAACCGATTTCGACCGTCTGCTATGGAGTTGCGGCCTCAACTTCGTTCGCGGCGAAGACTCCTTTGTGCGTGCACAATGGGCTGCCAACCCGTTTATCTGGCAAGCGTACCAGCAAACTGAACAGGTACATTTAACCAAAGTCGATGCTTTTCTGGAGCGCTATCTTGCCGACGCACCCGACGACCTGAAAACCGCTTTGTCCGATTTCACGTACGCATGGAATGATGAGCAACGAATAAATCATATTGCCAATTTTTGGTCTTCCCTCATTAAACAACTTCCCTCGTTTGAAAAACTTGCCTGCGATTGGGAGCAACAACAATCAACGCAACCCGATCTGGCACAACGATTGGTTGATTTTATAGGTCGTGGTGAGCAAAGCGAACCGCGACAAAACA
>JAITMR010000025.1 GCA_031277215.1 Burkholderiales bacterium | reverse complement strand
TTTGTTCGCCATCAATGAAACCCTGGAAAACTACACGCGTGAAGAGATTGCGATGTTCGTGCGCAAAGCGCGGGGAATGAGCCCATGAGAGATGAATGGATGTGTAGATACCTATGCCTTGAAAGAGGGGGGTTGTTTTTCTCTATGCCTCCGCGTGGTCTTGAAGTTGCCTAAAACGGGTCGGCGCCACGGCGCGAAAAACGAATATTGAGTTGTTTCAGTTTGCGATAGAGGTGAGTGCGTTCCAAACCTGCCAGTTCGGCAACCCGGCTCATGTTGTGTTGTTCGTGGCTCAGTAAACGCTCGAAGTAAACCCGCTCGAACGCTTCCCGCGCTTCGCGCAGCGGCATTTCGAAAAATCGAACCGTCGCTTCGGCAGACACTTCTTTTTGCTGATGCTGGTTTTCCCCAAGAACGCGGCGAATCAGTTCAGGCGTTACCTCGCCTTGCACCGAAGCCAGGTTTTCAAGAACGTTGGCCAGATGATCCAGATTGCCCGGCCAATACGCTTCGGACAACACAGTCAGCGCCGCTGGCGGCAACGCCGACAACAGCGAACCGTTGGCGGCGTGGCGCTCACGCATTTCCTCCCACAGCCGCTCGATCAGCAGCGGAATGTCGTCACGGTGATCGCGCAACGGCGGCAACATCAAAACACCGGCGGACAACTGGGAGAGCAAAACCGGATCGAATTTGTTTTCGGCTGCCAGATTTCCCAGCGCTTCGCTGCTGGTGCACACCAGCAGTGTTTCGTATTGCGCCAGTTTGGGAAGCAGAAAAAGCAAGCCTTTTTGCTCCAGCCGCGATAAACGCCCGATTTCCGGGCAGTATAGAATTCCCTCTTTGGCTTCTTCCAGCAACTGCAACGGCGCTGCCGTCAACCGCGCCGGAACGACCTTCACCCACGATGTCTGCGCGTTCTGCAAAGACAGCGCCACAATTTCATGGCCTGCCCCGGGTTCGCCGAGAATAAGAAGCGATTTGCGGTTGCTGGCGAGCCGGTTCAGCGTGTTCTCCAGCACTTTGATCGGTTCGCTGGTGCCCAAACGCGCCAGCGAAATGTGGCGCGGCGCTTTCGTCGCTGCCGCTTTCAGCGCTCGCTTGATCGTTGACAACAGTTTTTGCAGGCCGATTGGTTTTTCGAGAAAATCGAAAGCGCCGATCCGGGTAGCGCCAATGGCCGTTTCGATCGTCGCATGGCCGGACATCATGATGACCGGCATGGTCAGCAATTCCGCGCTCGCCCATTCCCGCAACAGCGTCACGCCGTCGGTGTCGGGCATCCAGATATCGAGCAATACCAGCGCCGGCTCTTGCCGCTGCCGAAAAGTGCGCGCCTCACGCGCGTTCTCCGCGAGTACAACGCGGTATCCTTCGTCGATTAGAATTTCCGACAACAGTTCGCGGATACCCGCTTCATCATCGACAATCAGAATTTCACAGGGCTGGTTCGTGGTCATGGCTGCATTCTAACATCACTGGTAAGCGGCAACACCAAAGTAATTTTACCCCCATGTGGCAATTTATTGGCAAGCGTTACACGCCCGCCGTGTTCTTCGATGATTTTTTTGACGATGGCCAGCCCCAAGCCGGTGCCCTTGGCCTTGGTCGTCACATACGGCTCGAAGGCGCGTTTCAGAACTTCCTCGGAAAAACCGGGGCCATCATCACAAACACTGAGATGGGCTTCTCTCCCCTCAACGGACAGCGAAACCCAATACCCGGGCGTCGCGTTGTCGGCCTGGGCATCGACGGCGTTTTGTAACAGGTTATGGAGCACTTGCCGCAGACGGTTGGCCTCGCCGTGCAAAATGACCGAGGTGTCCGGCAGCTCCAATCGCAAATGCGGCTGCAAGTGATCGTAGAGCGCCAGCACCTCTTTCAGCAACGCGACAACATCAAAATCAGTCAATTGTCCGGGACGCGCTTGTCGGGCGTAAATGGCGAAATCGTCCACCATCTGCTTCATCGCAGCAACCTGAGAAACGATGGTCAACGTTCCGCGCACCAGCACGTCCTGATCGGCATCATCCAGTTTGTCGGACAGTTTCATCGCCAGCCGTTCGGCGGACAACTGGATCGGCGTCAGCGGATTCTTGATCTCGTGCGCGAGACGGCGTGCCACCTCGCTCCAGGCGGCGTCACGCTGGGCCTGTACGACAACCGAAACGTCGTCGAAAACGACAACATAACTGATCGGCGGGCCGGACAAGCGCGTACCGCGCACCAGCAACGTCCGCACTGTATCGGCAATCCGGACTTCAGTTTCCTGATGCCACTGTTCATTGAGCGACGGCGACAGTTGACGTATCAGCAATTCAGCGAACGACGCCAGTTCCGGCTGGTGTGCCGCCCAGCGCGTCAATGCCATCCCTTCAAGCTCGGCCAGCGGCGATTGCAGGATCACCGTCGCACTGTGATTCACCGTACGCAGTTGCAGCCGCTTGTCGAAGACCAGCACGCCGGACGACAGGTTGGACAGCACGCTCTCCAGATAAGCGCGGGTCGTTTCCAGCGCCTGATGACTGCGCTCGCGTTCCAGTTGCGCCTGTTCGAGTTGCGCCGTCATCGTATTGAACGATTCGGTGAGCGAGCCCATTTCGTCGCGGGATGTGACCGGCTGGCGAATGCCGAAGTTGCCGCCGGCGACCGCCTGCGTACCTTCCGCCAACAACCCCAGTGGCGCCGCAAAACGCTCGGATAGCACGACCGCCATCCCCAGCGCGACGGTCAACGTCAGCAGCAGCGTCATCGTCAGCGTCCATGTGTACAGCCGTTTAACACCCTTGCGCGAGAAAGAGATTTCCCGGTAATCCTGCCAACCGCTTTGCACGGTTTCAATATCGGCGGCCAGCGTCGCTGGCACCCCGTCGATAACCTGCAAAAAACGCACCGCATCGTTCAATTCGTTGGTTTCCAGCGGTAGCACCACCCGCAGCCGCAAACCGTTTTCCTTTTGTTCGGGTCCCGCGTAGATTCCGATCTGGCGGTTGCGTATCTCCTCCAGTATTTTTGGCGATGGCGGCGGCGGTGTAACCAGCGACGGATGCGTGCCGCCAACAGCGATCAATACACCCGCTGGCGTATAAATCGCCGCCTCATCAACACCTACCATTTCGGCAGCGCGATTGAGCGCAACACCGTAAAACGACGAAGACTCGTAAAGATGGTTGGCAATTTGGTGGGTTTTGCCAACCGTGTCGGCGAGCCGTTCGTCCAACGTGCTGCGGCTGACATTAAGCCCGCCCTCAAGCGCGCGATCAACACGAACATCAAACCAGCTTTCGATGCTGCGATCGATGGAGGCCACCGACACAGAGTAAACCAGCGCACCGGGCAACAACGCCACCAACGCGCCCATCAGCATCAATCGAACCGCCAGTCGTGACCCGAACACCCCGTCACGATAAGACCGCCATAATTTGTACAACTGCCGGGAAACAATCACCATCAATGTGATGATCAGAGCGCCGTTCAAGGCCAGAAGCCACTTGTAATTGCGCTCGAAAAACGGGGTATTGGCCGACGCGCTAACCAGCAAAAACAAGGCGATCGCAGCCAGACAGGAAACCAGCAGCAGGCTCCAGCGTTTACGGCGGGCGGTGCTCCAGAGCGTCATGGCCGGAAATCGAGGGTAAACCAGGACGACGCCAGATTCCAGTCGCGCGATCCCAGCGCCGTGACCTGAAACGGCTTGGGCATTCGTTCCGTATCTAGCCGCAAACGAACAGCGAAGGTATATCGTTGCCCCTCCTCCAGCGCGTCGCGGTCGAACAATGGCCGCGACGCGATTCGGCCAATCAAACGTTCAGCTTCTTTAACCGACGCCACGTCCTGCGACAGCAATCCGGTCGATAGCCGATATTGCCGAGTCAGTGGTAAATACGACAGCCGATATTGCGTGTTCCCCGTCAGCACAGTCTTGTCAAACCAGTACCAGCGTGGATAAGTGACTTTCCATTCGAGGACAAAGTGCAACGGAACGCCACGTTCGACCGCTTCTTCGAGCGACGGCGTAAGGTTGAGTCCATAATCGGCATTGAAAACGACGGCGCTTTCTTCAACCCGCAGTTCCGCGCTGCGCAACGGGATGGTTTCGGCGAGCGCCGAAGATGCCAGCCCCCACGCCAGCAACCCCACTGCGCAATTCAATGTAACGCGCAAACCAAAACCTCGGCGCAGCCTCCCGCCGATAATCGAATCAACCCCGCGAAAAAGAAAAAACACCATTCAAACCCGCTTGCGCAAAATCGCATAATACAAACCATCCTGATTGTGGCCTGCCACGGTATCCGAAGGCAAGAGCTGACCGCCGCAATGGGGAATATCGGCGGCAAAAGTGGGGACTTCGTGCAACGCTTCAGGATGACGGACGCAAAACGCCATGATGACCTTTTCGTTTTCGGCGCGAAACAGCGAGCAGGTTGCATACAGCAGCTTGCCACCGGAAGCCAGTAGCGGCCACAGCGCATCGAGCATCGCCGTCTGAGCGCTTGCAAAAGCGGCTATGTCGGATTGACGCCGCAGCCATTTCACATCGGGGTGACGACGTACAACGCCGGACGCCGAACATGGCACATCGGCCAGAATGCGGTCGAACGGTTGACCGTCCCACCAAGTATCGGGCTGCGCCGCATCCGCCCGTCGGCAAACCACTTGAGAGCCATCAAGTCGCAATCTCTTCAGATTTTCTTCGACGCGAACAAGCCGTGTGTCGTCGCTGTCCAACGCCAGCAACGACACATTCGCCCGCTCCAGAATGTGTGTGGTTTTCCCGCCTGGGGCAGCGCACGCATCGAGCACCCGCATCCCGTCACGCACATCGAGCAACGGCGCAGCCCATTGTGCGCTGGCATCCTGAACGCTGAACCAACCATCATCGAATCCCGGCAAAACCGAGACTGGTTGCGGTATTTCGATCATCACGCCCTCATCGCCAATGGATTGCGCGTCAATGCCCGCATCGCCCAGCGCCCCCAGAAAAGCGGTGCGCTTCGTCCGACGGCAGTTCACCCGCAATGTCAGCGGCGGTCTTGCATTACCGGCTTCCAGCAACGTCTGCCAGATTTCGGGATGATCGGCCTGAAGGCGGGTAATCCACCACGCCGGATACGAGTAACGCGCCACCGGATCGTCGGCGACCTTAGTCAGCAACGCCTCTTTTTCGCGCAAAAAACGGCGCAACAGCGCATTGACAAACCCCTTGACAGCGGGGTGCACTGCTGCTGCCGCCGCCTGAACCGCCTGATCGACCACCGCGAACGGCGGCTGGCGCGTATGCAACAACTGATACAACGCCACCGCCACCAGCGGCATCAACAACGGATCACCCGCCGACCGCGCCGATAACATCTGAAACAATGCCCGCAAAGTCCCCCAATGTCGCAATGTCCCGTACGCAAGCTCGTGAATAAATCCCCGCACCGCCGGTGTTGGCGTCTCGTCTTCCAATACGGCAGATAACGCGGCAGGTAACGTTGTCCCGCACAATACCCGCTGCACAACATGGGCGGCGAGAATTTGAGATGATTGCACAATAAATACCCAAAATATCCTGAAACATAAAGAAGATAACACGGTTCCGTCATCGACAGTGACACCCCCGCTTGTCGTCCTCCGGAAATAGATTCTTCGCGGAATTCCGGGGACTTCAGGAAAAAAACGAAACCGACGGGGGTTTGCTCCCCGCTGAGAAGAGGAGCTTGACCGTGCCATTTTCTACGGTAGTCGTGAATTCGCACACCGCGTCTTCGCGTGAATCATAAACGACACTGGATTCCCGCTAGACTTGTCCCCGCAGCGATTTTGGGCGGGGAGGCACGCGGGAATGACGGTGCGCCGTGCCTTTTACAATGGAGTCGTGAATTCATACACCGTGCCTTCGCGTGAATCCTTCCCCGGAATTCCACGATGAGCCTGGAAATACGGGATAATGGCGGCTGTTCTGTTTTTTACTTGACTTCTGCCTTGTCAAAAGCTTTGTTAACTACTCTGAATTTTTCGCTCTCTCCTCAAGCTTTTCCGCATCGGGAAAAGTGGGCTTGGGCAGCTTTAGTACTAATCGTCGCTTTGGGATTGGCGCTGCGCCTCGACCAATTCATCGAGCAGGTGTTGATTGAAGATGAGTGGCATTCCGTCCATCAGATTCTTCGGCATTCGTCGGCAGAAATGTTCCGCACTTTCGGTCATGCCGATTACAGTATTCCGCTGGGTCTTTTGTACGCCTGGATTGCAGATCACGTCGGCTTGAGCGAAATGCTGATGCGTGCGCCGATGATGGCAGCGGGTGCGCTTTTGCTGTGCCTTCTTCCTTGGTATATCGCACGAAAATCAGGCTGGCCGATAGCGTTGCTTTTCGCGTTGTTTCTGGCCATTTCGCCTTTGTTGATTTCGTACAGCCGAATGGCGCGGCCTTATGCGCTGACCGTGCTTCTGGGATGGTTCGCGCACGCGGCTTTCCTGCGATGCTGGACAGCAACAACAGGACGGCAAGTCCTTTTGTCTGGAACGGGTTACGTCATCAGCAGCGCACTGGCCGTGTGGCTGCATTTGATCATGGCGCCGTTTGTCGCCGCGCCTTTCTTATGGGGACTGTGGCAGTTTTTCAGGTCTTCTGATAAAGGCCAGCGAAAAACATGGCTCTTGCGCGGCGTCGCGCTTGCAACAAGTTGGGGTGTGGTTCTCGCCGCATTGATCGCTCTGCCCCTCATGAACGATTGGGCGTCGCTTTCCGTAAAAAGCGGCACCGATTTGCCTAATTGGGAAACGCTGAAAGGCGCCTTGTATTTCTGGACTGGCAGTAGCCAAGCATGGGCAATGGCGTTATGCGTCCTCTTGATGATTCCGGGCATTTTCTCCGTCTGCCGACTTCCCATCATACAAACCGGATTGGTCGGTATTGCCTTAACCTTGATCGGTATTCTGCTCACAAAACCGGCCTGGGTCTTCAACCCCGTAACTTTCGTCCGTTATCTGCTGCCGCTGTTACCGTTGCTCTTGTTGTTTTTGGCGGCAGGTTGTTTGAAAAGCGGACAGCTCTTGCAGAAAAAACTTTCGCTCTTGCAAGGAAAAGAATGGGTTGTTGCCGTAATACCGCTCACGGCAATGGTTTTGGCGTCGCCGCTTCATCAGACATTGCGCACCCCCAATTCAAACAGCCTCGATTACTACCATGTATTCGATTTTCGCCCTTGGTTTCTTCCTCTTCATATGCGCACCCCCAGCGTACGCTCTTCTCCTTTCTGGGATCAACGGGCGATTCTGCCTGCTGCCAGCGAACGCATTTCTGTCGCGCCTTTCTCTTTTGAAAGCGACAAATGGCCCGCCACGCCGTTGGAAATTTTGTCGAAACAACGCATAACCCCCGCTTTCCTGAACGGCTTTTGTAATCATCATCGCCTGGGAGAATTGCTCGATCCTGGCGACAAACGTTTCCGGTTTCGCAACGCCGCCTTTTTGACGGATGTTCAGATGCTTCGTGACCGTCGCATCGACTGGATCGTTTGGCGAAAAGATTTCCTTGTGCACAAGCCCGGCTGGGACACTACCGACATGGCCGCTTGTGAAACCAAATGGCGCACAACGTTCGGAGCGCCCGATTATGAGGACAATTTTTTAATGGCTTACCGGGTAGGGAATCTCTGAAATCATGCTTAATCAAAAGAAAATCATCGTCGTGATGCCGGCCTACCGCGCCGGAAAAACGCTGGAAAAAACATTTCAGGCATTGCCACACGACATCGTTGACGAAGTCCTGCTGGTTGACGATTGCAGCGATGACGATACCTCAGAAGTCGCGCACCGCCTCGGCATCACCGTCATACAGCACGCCGTCAACACCGGCTACGGCGGAAACCAAAAAACCTGCTACCAGGAAGCGTTGAAGCGCAACGCCGACATCGTCGTGATGGTGCACCCCGACTATCAGTATGAACCGAGGCTGGCTACCGCAATGGCAGGAATGATTGCCTCCGGTGTTTACGATGTCGTGTTGGGATCGCGCATTCTCGGCAAAGGCGCACTGCAAGGTGGCATGCCTTTATGGAAATACGTCGCCAACCGCGCATTGACCGCTTTCGAAAACCTGTTGCTGGGCGCCAAACTTTCCGAATACCACACCGGATACCGCGCTTACACGCGAGAAGTGCTGGAACAACTCCCTTGGCAACGCAACTCCGACGATTTCGTTTTCGACAATCAGTTTCTGGCGCAGGCTATTGTGGCTCGTGTGCGCATCGGAGAATTGTCCGTGCCAACCCGTTATTTTCCCGAAGCCAGTTCGATCAACTTCAGCCGTTCGGTACGTTATGGCTTCGGCGTTCTCGGCACTTCGGTGTTGGGGCTTCTGGCGCGTGCCGGTTTGTGGCAACATCGCTTGTTTCAGCCGCGCACCGATGCGTAATCCATGATCCGCCGCCATTTTCGCAGTTTCAGCCTCCATGTGCTGACCGGTGTACTCGCCGTTGCCGCGCATTATCTGACCATGTACGGCCTGCTGTCTCTGGCGACCCCGCCGCTGATGGCAACGACCATTGGCTTTTTATGCGGCGCACTGGTGCGCTTTGTTCTTTCGTATTGCCATGTTTTTTCGCCCACGCGGAGCGTCAAAGCCGCCAGTTGGCGTTTCGTGCTGGCAATCATGCTGCAAGTCTCCTGTAACGCACTGCTGGTTAAAAGCGCAATGTTATTTGGGTTGTCCATCTGGCCATCCCAGGTCTTGGCAACCGGACTTTTGACCTTCCTCAATTATCTCGTGTACCGCTGGTGGGTTTTTCGGTAAGCAAGGCCACAGGCAACGCCAAATCCCGGGCGAACGGGTACAATACAAGCATCGTTTTTCACCACTTAAGGAGCAATGTCCATGGCCCTCGTTTCCATGCGTCAACTTCTCGACCACGCCGCTGAACACGGCTATGGTATCCCCGCCTTCAACGTCAACAATCTCGAACAAGTTCAGGCCATCATGGCTGCGGCGCACGAAACAGACAGCCCGGTCATCATGCAAGCCTCTGCTGGCGCACGCAAATACAGCGGCGGCGTGTTTTTGCGCGAGTTGATTGCGGCCGCCGTCGAAAGTTACCCGAACCTGCCGATCGTCATGCACCTGGACCACGGTCAATCACCGGCAATCTGCCTGTCGGCGATGCGAATGGGCTTTTCGAGCGTGATGATGGACGGCTCGCTGAAAGACGACGGGAAAACCGTTGCCGACTTCGCATACAACGTCGCCGTCACAACCAAAGTCGTCGAAATGGCGCACACCATCGGCCTGACCGTCGAAGGAGAACTGGGTTGCCTGGGTTCGCTGGAAACGATGGAAGGAGAAAAAGAAGACGGTCACGGCGCGGAAGGAAAACTTTCGCGTGAAGCCTTGTTGACCGACCCTGCGCAAGCCTCCGATTTCGTCCGCGCCACCCAGGTCGATGCACTGGCGATTGCCATCGGCACCTCGCACGGCGCTTACAAATTTTCGCGCAAGCCCACCGGCGACATTCTGGCCATCGAGCGAATCAAGGACATTCACGCCAGAATTCCCAATACACATCTGGTCATGCACGGCTCATCGTCGGTACCGCAGGAATACCTCGCCGAAATTCGCAAATACGGCGGCGACATGAAAGAAACCTACGGCGTACCAGTCGAAGAAATCCAGCAAGGCATCAAATACGGCGTTCGCAAAATCAACATCGACACCGACATCCGGCTGGCGATGACAGCGACCATCCGTCGTTTCTTTGTCGAAAACCCGTCCAAATTCGACCCGCGCGAATATTTAAAACCTGCCCGTGAAGCGGCCAGCGCCCTGTGCAAACTGCGCTACGAACAATTCGGTTGCGCCGGCATGGCGTCGAAAATCAAACCGGTAAGCCTCGATGCCATGGCTTCCCTATACCAAAAAGGAGCGCTTGCCCAAGTCACCCGCTGATAATCGAATTTCCCAAAGACAACGACGTTTTATTTTTCGACGAATTCTTTTTCAAGGAGAAGCCCATGCATCTGTTCAGCTACCACAATCCGACGACGCTTTTTTTCGGCAAAGGACAGATCATCGCAGTACGACGTGCCATTCCCGAAAAACACAAAGTGCTGGTGCTTTATGGCGGCGGCAGTGTCAAAAAAAACAGCGTGCTCGATCAGGTTCGAGCGGCATTGAGCAAACACACCTTTACCGAATTCGGCGGCATCGAACCCAATCCCAGCTATGAAACGCTGATGAGCGCCGTCGAGCTGGCGAGACGTGAGGGCATTGATTACCTTTTGGCTGTCGGCGGTGGTTCCGTGATTGACGGCGCCAAATTCATCGCGGCTGCCGTTCCGTTTGAAGGCAAGGATCCTTGGGACATCGTTGAAAAGCACGCGCTGGTAACCAAAGTGCTGCCGTTGTCGTGCGTCTTGACATTGCCGGCCGCCGGCTCGGAGAGCAATAACGGCGCCGTGATTTCGCATACGGCCAAAGGGGTCAAGCTCCCGTTTTTCCATCCGCTGCTGTATCCGGCATTCGCCGTGCTCGACCCGACGACGACTTACACCCTGCCGCTCAAACAAATCGGCAACGGCGTTGTCGATGCTTTCGTTCACGTCGCCGAACAATATCTGACCGCGCCCGCGCAAGCGTTCGTTCAGGATTACTACGCCGAAGGGTTGCTCAAAACGCTGCTTGAAATCGGCCCGCAAACCTTGCAGCATCCGCTTGATTACGAAGCGCGCGCCAACTTCATGTGGGTAGCCAATCAGGCGCTGAACGGGTTGATCGGCGTTGGTGTGCCGCAAGATTGGAGCACGCATATGATTGGTCACGAACTGACCGCAATGTACGGCTTCGACCACGCGCAAACCCTGGCCGCCATTTTCCCGCACAATCTGCGCGTGCGCCGCAAAGCCAAACGCGCCAAATTGCTGCAATACGCCCAACGGGTCTGGCATATACCGGCAAACACCGACGAAGAAAAAGCAATCGACATGGCTATCGACAAAACCGCTGCGTTCTTTGAGTCGATGGGACTGAAAAGCAGTCTGGCAAAACTGGGCGTCGAACGCGAAGTCATCGAAAAACTGCCGACGCGATTGCAGGAACATGGCTTGACAGCGCTCGGTGAACACGGCGAAGTCACACCGGTGGTCGTCAAGCAAATCCTGACCGCCAGCATGAATTCTTGATCCGCTTCTTTTCCCTCTGAAAAACGGGCGCTAACGCGCCCGTTTTCTCATCCTTTTTCATCAAACATCAAAGAGCAGAGATCCGAGGTCTGAAACTTCGCCCCTCTCCCTCTTTTTGCGGAAGGGTTGAGTGAAACATAGCCTGTTCCTTTAAAGAATACTTTTTGTAAAAATTATCCCTTAAAGGAACATTATGCACAAATAGCAGGTGCACAAAAAAAACCGGGGCGGGTTTGAAACCCGCCCCTACGCCTGATTCCTGATCCCATGCCGCCCCGGTTAACCCGTGGGCGGCATGTCTGTCGTTCCCTTCTCTTCTTTATTTGGAAAATGCTTTTTTGAGGCTGAACGGCATGGCCTGATATCCAGTGGTGTTGCTTAACTGGATTTCAACCGAAGGCTCTTTGGCACCCCATTTGAACTCCATCAGGTATGGGTTCGGGGCGCTGGTGAAGCCGCCTGAAACATTGTAGGAAGCTCCTGCCGTTGCTGAGTACACGAAGATGGAATCCTTGTCTGTGTGGTATTCCGTCAACGAGGTCACCGGGCTGTACCAATTATTGCCCCGCTCCTTGCCGTATTCCCAGACCTGCTGAACGGTCATGTTCTTCTGGTCGATCTTGTAGACAACGGCACGGCTGTATTTCATGCTCGGCATCGCCGGCTGTTCCATCCCGCGTCCATCGCCGTTATCGAAAACGCTCAAGTACAGGATGTCGCCTTTGCTCTTGCTGTCGATCTTGAACGAGGTATGTTGCGTCCATGTCCAGTCGAAATCGCCTTCGCATGTGCTGTTTTCGCATTTGATCTTTTTACCGTTCGCATCAACCGGTGTCAGAATGGCTTTTTGGAATTCACCCTTCCAGCCTTCGGGGCTGCCGAGAATCCATTTCACCTTCTTGTCGCGGCCAATTTTGATCGAAGCACTCTGGTGACGCGAGCTGATGATGATCGAGTCGTCTTCCGTATCATGGTACACACTGTTGACGTGTACCCAGTTACGCCCAGCGCCGCTGCCGACGATATCGCCAAACTGGTCCGAAGAATCCATCATTGCCAACTCTTCAGCCGTAGCCGTTTTACCCGCAGCGTCGGGGTCGATGTTCAAGCAAACCGCGCCCTGGTCAAGCGTCTTGAGCACGACATCACGATAGGGGTCGAGAATCTCAAACAAGCGCCATTCATCAATCACCACGCCGCTCTGATCGATTTCAGCAATCACGTCACGCACGGTACGCACGTTTTTCCCATCAGGACGTTTGTAATTGGAACTGGCAACCCGCAAGAAATAATTCCCGTTCGGCGACAGATACATCGAGTGTGAAAAATCGTTGTAATTGTCCGGCAACCGGCGATTGAAAATTTCGCGTCCCATAATGTCGTACTTGACATAACGTTGACCGAAGCCCCAGCTCAAGGCACCGTCCGGATTTTGCCGGAAGCCCATCATCACGCCCGCGTTGTAGATTGAACCCAAGTCAAAAATGGGTTGAGCAAACATGTACCAGCGCACATCGCCGCTGGTGTCGATAACAGCATTCAGCGGATGATAGTTCCATTCCAGAGCGCCACCGGTCGGGTTGTTCCACAGGACACGGGTGCCTTTACCCGATTTACCAAGGAAGTTGTTGACCAGATACAAGCGGTCGCTGAACTCCGGCGACATCTTGTTTACTTTGGTTTCAAACATTGAAGATTTCTGACCGGACAAACCAGTAGGGTCTGTGTAGACCGGCGCCGCATAGATTTTGTAGTCCTCGTTGAGTTTTTCGACCTTGCTGCCATCAACCCGCGTATATTCAACTTCAACCGTGTTCAGATAATCCGGGTACATGCCGAAAACAGGAATACCGCCATAAGTCATCAAATGTTGATTGCTGACTGAGTATTTGATTTCTTGCCCCCCCTTTTTTGGAACAATGCGTACTTGGGCGTCTTTCAACACATAGCCGCCGTTTCTGATGACTGCCGTCAACGGTGCGATTTCATAAGGATTGACGACCACTTCACCAATCTTTCCTTGCACCTTATAGTCCAATTTAGCGCCGCTGGCGCCGCCAAGCGCGAATGCGGAACCTGACGTCAGCGCCATCGTTGCAAGCGCCACTGCAATTGATACAACCGTTTTTTTCAACTTCATCATTACTTCCTCCTAGGTTAAGAACTCATCCTCATATCCATTTTTGGCACTGCGATACTCCTGGCTCCTCTGCCTTCAATGCTGCGAACTGCATGTGTTTCGGTATCACGCAGAGTTTTTATGGCATCGCCCAAGTCATAACAATGCGCTATCTCCATTCCTTTGCTTTTCTTAAAGGCCAGGGAGATGTTTTCAAAACATTTTTTACGGTTATATTTTTTTTACATTGTTATGCAAAAAATTATAGAAAGGAGCATGAGATAGCGCAATACCCTTATTCGGATAAGGGTATTTCAAAAAATGAAAAACACACCTGTTGATACCGATCTGTTGCAATTTTTAATCGAGCCTTGACCCCTGATGCGCAAAGCCGCGAAGAAAAGGCGCGGTGCGCTCCCCTCGCCCGCTTGCGGTAGAGGGGCGAGGAAGAGGGTGGTGAATTCACACGAAAGCGCGAAAAAATTTCTCACGCGAAGGCGCGAAGGAAAACTCCCTCCCCTTCTTCAAGAGAAGACAACCCCCGTCCGCCCCCGAAATGTTTTTGATCGGGGGCGAACGGGGATTTGTTCGCGTCTTCGCGTGCCGGGATTTGTGGGCGAAAAAAATTCCCTGTCGCCAACCTGCGCGACAGGGAATACCCCCTTTGACCCACTACCTTTTATTAAAGGTTTTTTTATTGTTGTTTATTGTTGTTTTTAGTTTTATTGCGCGATGCTTTGTTGTTTTGTTCGCGCTATTTTTATTCCCCAAACGACTGCCATTGCTACAAGTACTACAAAAATCAGGCCAAACGCCATAAAGCACGCCTGCGCCATGTTCATGAATTTCAGCGAAGGAATCAGATACCAGCCATCCGAAGCTGTGTACATGTTGATAAACCACTGTTGGACGCCGTCTAGCGTGACACCATCCGGAACGATGGGGGCGTCGTATCCACAGTCTCCCGTTGGATTGAACCATCCCGGCGACCATTGCGCCAGCGGAAGTCCGAACGGAAAACCGGGTTCTGCCGAACAACCTTGCACGCCGAAGAGTCCTTCTGGGTCATGTGCCGCATGATGGATGCCATTGAGTTTGATCGAATACATCATGCCGGTAATCGCGCCGTAAAAAGCAGTCACGCATCCGAACAATTTCAGCGCAACAATTTTCGGGTTGATCACGGCAACCAAGCCGCCCACCATCATCACCAGCATTGCAAAACGAATGTAGACGCATTGCTCGCACGGTGCCATATAAAGATAGATTTGAAAGAAAGAGTGAGCAACCAATACAAGCCCGCCCATGGCCACCGCCATCAGAACCCATAAAAACCGCTGGTTCTGCCATTCGAAAAGCGTGTCGATGGGCGATGTGCGCAACGCTTTCCAGGTTTTCTTGAAGTCCATTTGCCGCCCCTTATTTCCCGGCCAGTTCTTTGATTAAAGCCACCAGGTCATCAATGGATTTGATATTTTTGGTGTAAATCAAATACTTTCCGTTAACAACGTAACCCGGAATACCCTGAATTTTGGCAACCTCGTAAGAGGCTTTCCATATCTGGAGCATCTCTTCAACCTTGGGGTCTTTGGCGGCGGCTTCGTAGTCGGCCTGACTCATACCGATCGCGTCAAGCCCGGTTTTCAGAAAGTCTGCCTCGCCACCGTCCCAGCGCTGCTTTTTATCGTGATACGCAGCGTAATACGCCATCTTCGTTTTTTTGAAAAGCGACTTGTCGTCGAGCAACGAGACCCCGTTGGCTTGATCCTTAAGCATCAGCGCGGCAAAGAAACGGCTGGCCTGCTGCCCGTATTTTGCTTTTGTTTCGAGATGATAAGGTTTGAATGTGACAATGCCTTCGAGCTTCTGCACAACCGGACCAGTAACACTTTTGTCGTATTTGTAGCAAAACGGGCAGTCGTAGCTGAACACCTTGATCAGCGTCTTGTCTGCATTGGGAATTGGTTTTTCCAGAGCGACATAGTCCGTGCCTTCGGTAAAAGCTGAAGCCTGGAAAGCCGCAACAAAGAAAAAAGTACACAGCACACTTTTTACAGCGTTTTTCAAAAACCTGGATTGCATAACATCCTCCTTTTCAATTACTTCTTCCATCATTAAGAATGACAACGACCCCCGAAGGCTTTTTTATGAACACATGCATCAGCCATAATTTGCGTGAAAGAACGGCATCAAACTGTTACGCCTTTTTGAATAAAACGAAAGCGCTGCCTAAAACAACTAACAACAATCGTTCCCTTGTGAATATCTAACTATGTTTATTTCACAGGGATAAACGATTATAATAAGATGACGCGGCAAGAGAAATACCCTTTGTGGAATAATGGTTATTCGCAAAATGAAAAACCTTCCTCTCGATACCGAGCTTTTGCTTCTATTTAAAGCCTTGCTCGAAACGCATTCACTGACGCTGGCTGCCGGTCGTCTGGGCATGAGTCAGGCAACAGCCAGTCGGGCGCTCATCAAACTGCGCGCCATTTTTAAAGATAACCTCTTCATTAAAACCGGCCACGGCATGCTGCCCACACCGCGAGCCGAGGCTTTGTATCCGCGCATACAAGCTGCGCTGGCTTTTTTTGACCAATTGACGGCTCCGGAAGAATTCGATCCGGCAACGCTGACTCGTGTCTTCAAGATTGGCGCTGTCGACAATGGTGTTTTCACTATTCTTTCGCGAGTGCTGCGCGATTTTTTTTCACAGGCACCGCAGGCAAAACTGGACATCATTCCGCTCGACGACGACTTGTACGTTCGCCTCAAGGATGGTCGGATGGATGCTGCGCTTTATCCGGTGCAGTCGCTGCCGCCCGATTTTCACGAAAGCCTTCTCTTTGAAGCTTCTTACGCTTGCGTTGTGCGCAAGGGGCATCCTTTGGCGCATTATGCTCAAATAGGTCAAGCGCCCACTATCGACGAAATCAATCGCTATCGACGCATGCAGATCACTGTTCAAGGCCACAAGCTGAGGTCTGCGCTCGATGAAAACGCTTTCCTCATCCCGCAGACTCAAGAAATTGCTATTTGGGTGCCTTATTTTCTGGCGGCACCGCTGTTACTGATTGAAACAGATTTTGTGTTGACGCTTCCACGGCAAACGGCGGAACGCTTTGCTGAAATGACTTCGCTGGTTGTGCTTCCTTACCCCATTCCTTCAAAAACGTTTTACACTCGCCTGGTCTGGCATCATCGCGTCCATCACGATCCGGCAATTCAGTGGCTGCGCTCACTTTTCATCAAAAACGTTTCCGAAAAAAAGAAAAAATAGGCGCTGTTGAGCCAGGCAAGAAACAGTAGGGAAACGCTGATTTTTCACGAGCCTGTTACTGGGTCAGGCGCATCAGGGATCAGTGTCGTGATGCGCACAGCGAAGCATGAGCGGTGCAGAAGAATGACTCTCTCGCAAACGCCACAAGCTGATCCCCTCCCCTCCAAGGGAGTTCTTCGCGTAAATCCTTCCCCGGAATTCCGCGATGAGCCTTTTCAAAGAGCCTGCCCCCGAAATGTTTTGGGGCGGGGCGGACGGGGGCTTGTCTCTTCTTGAAAAGGGGAGGGAGTTTTCCTCCGCGCCTCCGCGTGAAAATGGTTTTTCTCTGCGCCTCCGCGTCGCTGCGCTCCGCTTCGCGCAGAATAATACTGATTCCTGATCTTACCTGACTTTGATTTCAGTCCACAACCGATTGGCAAGCCGTCGCTCTTTACGCGGATAGTCCTTCAACATCTCCAAGCCCTTGAAGGTTTCCGCGTCAGGGAACACAGCTTTATTGTCCTTGATGCCTTGATCGATATATTCGAGCGACAGCTCGTTGATGCTGCCGGAACCGGTCAGGTTGGACAGCTCAGCGGTGCTTTGTTTGTCGATCAGAAAATCGATCAGTTGATAAGCGAGGTCGAGATGCGGTGCGCTTTTATGGATGACCATGTTGTCAACGGCGAGCACCGCGCCCTCTTTCGGCAACGATGAAGCGATGGTGAACGGGCGCCCTGCCGCTTTGGCGTCCTGATCGGCCTGAAACATATCGTTCGAGTAACCGTGCGCCACCCAGATATTGCCGATGGTCAGCTCCTTGATGTACGACGACGCATTGAATGCCGCCCAGTACGGCTTGGCGCGCAAAATCAGATCGCGCGCTTCTCTGAGGTGCGCTTCGTCGCTGTCGTTGACCGAATAGCCAAGGTAGAGCAGCGCCGCCGCGAAAAGTTCGCGCTGGCTGTCCATCACGGTGATTTTGCCTTCGAGTTTTTTGAGAAGCTCGGGTTCAAAAATAAGCGCCCAGGAATCGATCGGCAAACCCAACGCCGCTATTTTTTCGGCGTTGTAGCCGATTAATGTTATCGAGTAACCATAAGGAACCGAGTACTGGTTGCCGGAATCAAACCACATGTCCAGAAATTCAGACTTAACCTGATCGAGATTTTTGAGCCTGCTTTTGTCGATCGGCTGAACCATCTTTTGCGCTATCAAGGTTTCAACGACGTTGCCAGTTGGCACCATCACGTCGTAACCTGTCGCACCGGCTGCCAGTTTGGCAAGCATTTCTTCGTGGTCGGAAAAATAATCCTGAATCATCCGGCAGTTGCAGTCTTTTTCAAAACGCTCAACCGTTGTGTCCGCAATGTAGTTGTTCCAGTTGTAAAAGCGGACAAAGCGACCAGACGGCGGCGGTTTCGCCTCCTCCGTCGCGCCTTCTTCGTCAGAGGCCGTTAACGACGGATCAGGAGCGCCGCAAGCCGCCACAAAAAAACTGAAAAAAACGCAGAAGAAATTTGTAAGAAGATAACGGAAAAATGTCATCATCTGCCCTCGAAAGAAATGTTTTACGCGCTGCTTTCCGCGTCGTCCTTAACCAGGCGTTTGCTCCGGAAAAGGTCCGGCGCCACTTTGGTGGCAACGACGATCAAGAACAGCGTCAACAACATCATCAGTGTTGACAACGCATTGACTTCGGGCGTTACCGCAATTTTGATCATCGTGTAAATGGTCAACGGCAGCGTCGGCACACCAGCGCCGGCGGTAAAGAAAGTGATGATAAAGTCGTCGATCGACAAGGTGAACGACATCAGCGCTCCGGCAACCACCGCCGGGAAAATCAGCGGGAACGTTATCAGTCGGAACGATTGCCAGGGCGTCGCGCCGAGATCGCGCGCCGCTTCGAAAACCGATTCGTCCATTCCGGTCAGACGCGCTCGCACGATGATGGCGACAAAACCGATGCAAAACGTTGTATGCGCGATAATCACGGTCAGCAGCGACAGCGCATTCTCGCCGAACACCGAGATGAAGAAAATCAACAGGCTAACGCCGAGCAGAATTTCCGGCATCGCCAGCGGCGTTATGGTCATGAACGGCAAAAAGCGGGGGCGGAAACGGTGTATCGCAATCCCGGCCATCGTCCCAAGAACCGTAGCCAGCGTCGCCGCCATAGTCGCAATAAACAGGGAGTTAAGCGCCGCTGTTTTCATCCCTTCGTTGTTGAACAACACGCGATACCAATCGAGCGTAAAGCCCACCCACTCGGCGTTCAACTTGGAAGCGTTGAATGAAAAAATCACGACGACGACCAGCGGGATGTACAAAAACGCATACACCAGCGCTGCCGAGATCCATAGCAAGGGCGATCTACGCATGACGCACCCCTCGTTTCGCAAAAGCCATCGACAACGCCGCGATACCCAACACCACGATGGTCAACATCATCGACAACATCGAGCCAAACGGCCAATCGCGAGTGCCGAGGAACGACTCTTTGATCATGTTCCCGACCAACCAGTCATCTTTGCCGCCAAGAATTTCGGGTATGGCAAACATGCCCAGCACCGGAATGAACACCAGCACCGAGCCTGAGAAAATTCCGGGCAACGACATCGGGAACGTCACCTTCCAAAAACGGTTCCAGGCGTTGGCGCCGAGGTCTTGCGCGGCATCGAGCAAGGTTGGATCGTGTTTTTCAAGATTGGTGTACAACGGCAAGATCATGAATGGTAGGTGAACGTAAACCATGCCGACGATCACGGCAAAACGTGTGAACAGAAGATCAAGCGGGCCGAGAATAATCATCCAGGCGTAGATACGAACCAGAAAATTGCTGGCGAACGGCAACACACACAACAACACCAGCAAATCGCGCGATTTTTTCGGACTGCGTGCAATCAGCAACGCCACCGGATACGCCATCACCAAACAAACCAACGTCGTCAGCGCCGCAACACCGAGACTCTTTATAAATATCTGGGCGTAAACGAAATCGGAAAAGAATATCTGATAGTTTTCGAGCGTTAATCCTTTTTCGTCGGCGGGAAGATCGCCGAACAACGGCGCCAGTCCGCCGAACTCGCCGGGATAGCGAAAACTCGCCACCACCATAATGAGCGCAGGCAGCAAAAAAAACAGCAGCAAAAAAACAAAGGGCGGTGCGCTGACGATGTATTTCAGCAAGCGCTCTCCCCGGATGCGGGTTGCTTGAGTCAAAGACATGGCGTTGGCGCTAGGAGAATCAGGAAGTCAGGAAGGCGCCGGCTTCGGCTTTCCACGAAACGCGAACCGGATCGCCCAATTCAAAAAACTTGGCGCGTCCCGGCGCAGAATTGGGAAGCAGCGCTTCGAGACGTGCGCCGTCCGGCAAATCGACGATATAAGTGGTGACATCGCCGGTGTAAAGAAAATCGTTGACCGTGCCGACGAACTGATTGGGATCAGGCGATGCCTCCGAGGCCGCGCGAATGCTGACCTGTTCCGGTCGAATCACAAAAACCCCGGCATCACCGACATTGATCCCCGCCCGCGTCGGCGCGGCGATCTGGCCGAGCTTGCCAAGCAGTAGCGTCAAGGAGGCGCCCGCCGATTGCACAGTGGCGTCGTGCATGTTGACGTTGCCGATGAAGTCGGCGACAAAGCGGTTTTTCGGCGCACCGTAGAGTTTGTCCGGCTCATCAAGCTGTTCGACGCGACCGTGGTTCATCACTGCAATCCGGTGTGATAACGCCAACGCTTCCGCCTGCGAATGCGTCACAAAAACAAAAGTGACACCAATATCGCGCTGTAACGCGATTAATTCAATCTGCATCTGCTCACGCAGCTTGGCGTCAAGCGCTCCCAATGGTTCGTCAAGCAACAGCAACCGTGGCCGATTGACCAGCCCTCGCGCTAACGCGACGCGCTGGCGCTGTCCGCCGGAAAGTTCATGCGGATAACGTGTGGCGCGATTGTTCAGCGCCACTTGCGCCAACGCGCTTTTCACTTTAGCGCGAATTTCTTCTTCGCTCTGACGCGCCATCTTGAGCGGAAACGCGATGTTCTGCTCGACCGTCATGTGCGGAAACAGCGCATAGCTCTGGAACACGGTGTGAATGGGTCTTTTTTCCGGCGGCGTATCCTTGAGGTCGATGCCGTCAAGAATGATGGTTCCTTCGTCCGGCTGATCGAAACCGGCGATCATCCGCAGCAACGTGGTTTTCCCGCAGCCGGAAGGCCCCAGCAGCGTGAAAAACTCTCCGGCATTGACGGAAAGGTCAACGTGGTCAACAGCAACAAAGTCGTCGAACCGACGAGTGACGTTACGGATCTCAAGCAGCGCCATCGGCGCACTCCTTAAAACAGAGCGGGTAAAAGGACGCCTGATTTTACGGCAAATTTTTGTGCGGGGGCGGTGGGGGCTTTTCCTGCTCCAAAAATTTTTCTCTCGTGACAAGAAAGAGACACCGGAAAGCGTGTGCAATCGCATGCTTCAAGGAGAAAACACGAATAACACTGGCAAAGAGCGCCTGCATCCGGTACTATAATAAGCATTTGCGTTTGAATTGACCTCACCCCGACGCGAACGGGTTCCGGATTTCTGTTCTTCGGCGCTATCAGTGACGCCATACTCACTTCTCGAACAGAACCGCACTCTCCCGCAAAGCAAGAAAGCCAAACCGGACGGCCAAACCAGAAAACAGCGATCATGACAAACGAAGATCCTCGCAATACCGATCAAAAGTCCCTGCTGGACGATCTGCGAATGCGCGCCGAAGGTAACAGTCCGCCCTCTGAAAGAAACCGACTAAGCGAAGCGCAAATCCGGAACAGCATGGATCAGTTGCTATGGCATATTCATGGCTGGCTGGAAGAAATCGCCCGCTATCTGGAAAAGCTGCGCCCGCCGGTGGCTCATGAATTTCGCTTCGGCAATTTGATGGTCATGCGGTCGCTGACATTGGAGCAGAGTTTCGTGTCGTACCGGCGGCAGCGCTTCGGTGAGCAAGAGCTGCTCGATCACGTCGAGCTTTTCTATCGACTGGCGTGCCCGAGCAGTCCCATCATCAGGGTATCATCAACTTCCGCCAATGAAATCGAAACCCGTTTGCGGGTGGCCGGACTGGCGTTCGAAAACAGCCCGGAAACGGATCAATGGCGTGCCGTTCGGGCAGTACAATTCAAGATCGTTCCGGAAATCAAAACCACCATCCGTATCGAACCCGATTACGTCCAGCATAAAATCGGCGTCCGACTGTCCAATGTCGATCGTTTCGAGATCATGCAGATGGTGTTTTCTCCGTCGCTGCTCGACGAAGAAGCGCTTGAGGACTTGGTACGCCTGATGCTCGGCGAAAACACCGCTTTCCTGAAACGGGCGCCGTGGGTACCGAACTGGCGACCGACGCGACCCTCGTTCACGTCAGTAAAACCGACGTCGCGCTACATCCTCTAGCCTTTAGATGTCAGGAATCAGAAGCCGAAGATCAGATGGCAAGCTCCCTTGCGAGGATTGTTGCTCTGTTTTTTCCGATCCCTCTGACCTCTGACATGCAGGGACACACGCCACGCCGCCGCTTCGGGCAAAACTTCCTCGCCGACCCGCACTACATCCGGCGCATCATTGATGCCGTCGATCCGCGCCCGGGCGAGGCACTGGTTGAAATCGGGCCGGGGCTGGGAGCGCTGACCGCCGACCTGATCGCCCGCGTCGGCCATCTTCATGCAGTCGAAATCGACCGCGATCTGGCGGCGCGGTTGCGCGAACGTTTCAACGCAGCGCAACTGTCCCTGTTCGAGGGTGATGCCTTGCATTTCGATTTCGCCCGCCTCAGCGCCGCGCTATCGGCGCCGTTGCGTATCGTCGGCAATTTGCCGTACAACATCAGCTCGCCACTACTCTTCCATCTGGCCGCTGACACCGCATCGTTGCGCGACCTTCATGTGATGCTGCAAAAAGAAGTTGTGGCGCGAATGACGGCAGCGCCGTCAACGCCGGACTACGGACGGTTGTCGGTGATGCTGCAAGCCAAATTCGCGATCACCCGATTGCTGGTTGTGCCGCCGGGGGCATTCACGCCTGCGCCCAAGGTTGACTCAGCAGTGGCGCGGCTGACACCTTTGGGTGCGCAAGCGCCGCAACTTGATAATGAACCTCTGTTTGCGCGTCTGGTGAGCGCCGCTTTCGCGCAACGCCGCAAAACCCTGCGCAATGCGCTAGCAGCGTGCTGTGCGCCGGACGATTTACGCGCCGCCGGAATCGACCCGCAAGCGCGTGGCGAAAACCTCGCCGTCGAGGATTTCGTCCGACTTACCCATGAGGTATCAAAAGTCAGGGATTAAGAATCAGAAATCAGAGGTCAGGAATCAGGTATCAGATTGACTCACGCGAAGGCGCGGAGAAAGGCGCGAATGTGAGCTTCCCCCGAAATTTCGTCTCCCGTGCCGGGATGAGATAATCTAACCGGCATGTAAGGAGAAAGAGATGAAGATACCGAGACGGGAATACACAACAGAGTTCAAGGAGGTGGCG
>JAITMR010000047.1 GCA_031277215.1 Burkholderiales bacterium | reverse complement strand
TTCATGGAAGATTGGATCAACAAGCAACTCGCGCAGGAGAAGGCTGCATGACTCAAACGGGCACGGGAAACGAAAAACCGAGGGAAGGTCAACCCTCTCCCCCACCCCTCTCCCGCAAGCGGGCGAGGGGTGCCTAACTGTGCCTTTTTCAATGGAGTCGTGAATTCGCACCAGGGCAGACACGGGGGTCTGCTCCTACGGCCTTCTCCGCAGCTTCTTGTGAAAAATTTTTATGGAAGCGCTGAATAAACCATTCCGTCATTCTGCGCGAAGCGTAGCGAAGTCGCAGAATCCAGAGACAGCGTGGATCCTGCGTTCTGCGACTGCGCGCAGAATGACACGCGCAGGATGACGGTACTTCGTGCCATTTTCTACGGTAGCCGTGAATTCGCACATCGCGCTTTCGTGTGAAAAACAAAAGACGCTGGATTCCCGCCAGGCTTGTCCCCGCAGCGATTTTGGGCGGGGAAACACGCGGGAATGACGACACATTCGCGCCTTTCTCCGCGCCTTCGCGTGATGACCCACCACCCCCACCCCTCTCCCGCAAGCGGGCGAGGAGAGCTTGACCGTGCCTTTTTTTTACTGAGGTTTTCAGGTTCAGCTTGGTCGGGCGTTCCAGAATTTCTTTGCCGGTCGCACCCGCCGCCCGAAGTGTCGCAGCGGCAAAAAATCTTTCGCCGCTGCGACACTCTCAACTCAATCGAACTTGAGGTTGAGTTTGAGCCAGAAAAAACGTCCCGGCTCGTTGATACGCATTGTCTGGATGTAACCAGGCACCATGCCGCCGGAACGGCTGATGGCTTCAGCGTAAGTTTTGTTGAACACGTTGTCGATCCCGGCTGTCAGGTACAACTCTTTGCGGAAGCGATAACCGCCGTTGATCGAAAACACACCGAATCCCGCTGTCGGTTCTCCGATATCCTGACCGGCAATGTTGCCCTTGCCTTTATCGAAGCGGTTTTGTGCCGCCACCAGTCGCCACAGCGCACCAACCGACCAAGTGCCGTCGTCGTAGTCGAGGGTGAAACGGCTGTCGAGCGGCGGCATTTGCGCGAGCGGCGTATGGTCGGTGTCGTTGCTGCCACGTACATACGCCAGGCTGACGCCACCTCTCAAGCTGCGGCTCAACGCGTAGCTGACGCCGACTTCCCCGCCATAAGTTGTCGCATTGACATTGCGCACCAAGGTTGCCGGTTTCAAGGTTCTTGTGTTGTCGATCAGGATGTAGTCGCGCATCTTCCCGTAAAACGCCGACATCGCTAACTGTAGCTCCGGAGTGATCCGGTAAATCGTGCCGATATCCAGTTGCGTGTTTTTTTCCGGTTTGGTGTTGAAGGCGCTGTCGCTGGTTTCACTCTGCTTGTTTTGCGAAATGGTTTCCCAGTAATCGGGGAAGCGTTCGCTGTGTCCCAAGCCGATGAAAACTGTCGATCCCTCACCGAAATCGCGTTCATAACGAACGAAGCCGCTGGGCAAGGTTTCATGGCGGGATTTTCCCGATGTTGAAAAACCGCTGCGCTTGTCTTCCGCCCGCCAGAAATCGACGCGCAGCCCGGCAACCAGTCGATTTACTTCGGTAAACGATTGCGTCCATTCGGAAAAAAGGCCGTAGTTGTCAAAGTTCGCATCTTCCACACGTTTTGCGCTCTGGTAATTCAGGTTGTTGCCGGAGCGGAATCGGTGCCGGTTGCTTTGTTGGTCAAACCCCACTTTGAGCAGCGAGTTGTCGCCCGGAACGAGATCGCCAGTCAGTCGCAGACCGGTGGTTTTCCGGTCGGGGTTGCTGACGTTTTTCATCATGCCCGGCTCACGCAGGCTGTAGTTGTCCATCACATGGTCGATGGTGTTGTAGTAAACCTGTGCATCAACCTTGTCAACAAGCGCGGAGATTTTTTTCTTCTCGAATTTCAGGCTGACATTCTCTCGTGCGAATTTAACACCGTCCATCATACGGTCGGCGTAAGCGGCTTCGCCATCGCTTGCGGTTGCCGACAGTTCCAGCCGTGTGTTTTCGTCCGGCGTGAAGCCGATCGTTGCACCACCGCTCCAGCGCATATATTGCGAATGCACCTTCTTCCCGTCCCCATCTTTGTAATCGTCCATGCTTGAACGCGTACCGATCAGACGGGCGTAAAAGGTGGAATTGCCCGCTTGCGCGTCGAGCACTTGGTCGTTACGGCCAAAGCTGCCGAGCATCAAGCCACCGAACAGCCGATAATCAGGCGTTGTGTAGGGCTTGAAATCGCGTTCGAACAATACGGTTCCGGCTGAGGTCGGCCCCCAGACAACACTTTGCGGCCCTTTGAGAACGGTGATGCGATCGTAGGATTCCGGAAAAATATAAGCTGTCGGCGGATCCATTCGTCCACCACAGCCGCCGTGAATCATTTCGCCGTCTGCCAGAATGTTCAGGCGCGAACCGGCCATACCGCGAAACACCGGGTCGCCGTCGCTACCGCCTTTGCGGATCACGGAAAAGCCGGGGATGGTTTTCAGATAATCCGCGCCATCATGCGCCGGCACCGGCTGGCGCGGCGCTTTGGCATCTGTGACTACGGTCAGCGGATCGGACATCGGCGCTGCGGTAACGACGACCGGATCGAGCGTTTGCTCTTCCGAAGTCGGTGTCGGTGTTTCAGGCGTTTGCTCCTCTGCGGCCAAGGCCGGAAATGCAGCAAATGAAAAAACGCCGAGCGAAAAAAAGAGTGAAAAAGCGCCCAACCATGAAAATGGTGGGTTGCGTAAACCGAACGAGCGATATGACTTTCGCTGAGTCTCATCGCGGTGAAATAAATAAGCCATTTGTTTTCTCCAAACGCATGCAGCCTGGCGTGAATAAAACACGCAAGGCAATAATGACACCGGACACAGTCCGTGCGTCATAACGAGAACAACCATTGGTGGTTAGGGTCTTCCCTGGAGAAAAACGGGGGGCGCACGCGCCCTGTTGGGCTCCCAGATGGGCTGAAGATAGGGTACGAACAACGCATACAACGGAAGCGACAAACTCGCCATCCTGAGCAACGGTGAAACAATCGCAAAAGATTTCAGCTCAAAGGGACAGCCGGGTATAAAGCAGAACAAGCAATGTCCAGAAGGGCTGCCGCCGCCAGCGTCAGAACCCGAAACCGAATGGCAATCAAATTGGACTTCCTGCTTTTCAGCAACTTGTGAGGTTGGGGCAATCCCCGGCATGGGAATGTCTTTTTCGTACACGAGGCGCGAAATCGTCGGTGCCAACGTCGCCGATAAAATAGCGGAAAACGTTAGCCACAAAGACAGTTTCAGCAGCTTCTTGTTGTGAATCACTGCGTTTGCTCTTCCGGTTTGCTAACAAAGCCGATTTTCTCCAACCCGGCGCGAGACGCCCGCGCCATTGTACGCGCGACAAATTCGTAAGGCGCGGTCGCGTCAACCTGGAGATGGAGTTCTGGAAGCGGTGTGCGCCCGGCTGCCTCCCGCATCAGGGTTTCCAATCGCGCTTCCTCGACGGATTCGCCGTTCCATAAAAATTGCCCGTCGGCTTTGATACCGAGTTGGATGGTTTCCGGCTTCATGCTCACCGCAACGCTATCGGCTGCGGGCAGGTCGATTTTGACGGCGTGAGTCAGGAGCGGCGCAGCAATGATGAAGATGATGAGCAACACCAGCATCACGTCGATCAGCGGAATCATGTTGATTTCCGAGCGCGGCGCGTCGTACTTGAGTTGCGGATGAAAAGCCATGATTCAGTGCGCCTTCTCCGTTTTCGTCTTCTCTTTTGTCGAGTCAGTCACATTCTGCTCGCCGTTCGCAAACACCCCCAGTCCCAACAGACCGAACACCGCATGCGCAAAGCGTTCCATGTCGCTGATCAGATTGCGATTCAAACGCACGAAAGCGTTATACGCCAGCAAGGCAGGAATGGAAACGAACAAGCCGTAAGCAGTCATGATGAGCGCCTCGCCGACCGGCCCCGCTACTTTGTCGAGGCTTGCCTGCGCCGAAAGCGCAATGGCTTGCAAGGCGTGGAAAATCGCCCACACGGTGCCGAACAATCCTATGAACGGCGCCGTCGAAGCAACGGACGCCAACGATGTCATGCCGCTTTCCAAACGGTGCGCTTCTTTGGCGACGCCATGCGCTAGCGCGGCGCTGATGTAATCGTCGGGAGACACGATCTTGAACCCCGGCTTCTCCGTTTTTTGTGCATTGCCGTTTTCTCTTTCCGCTTCCTGCAAAGATTGGCAAGCCCGGAATCCTTCGTTCAAGAGGCGTGCGAAAGGGTTGTTTCCGCCCGCAACCATTCGCAGACGTTCCGCATCAACAAGCTCGCGTACCTGCCGAAAGTCCGCGATGAACACGCGGCTTCGCAGACGAATCATCAGGTGACGCCATAGCTTGAACGCGATCAAATACCACGACAGGAACGACATCACTGTCAAAATCGCTAAAACGCAAAAACCGACGGTGTCCGTCTGCGCCAAGAAGTGGGCAAAGCCCTGAGAAGATGGAGACATATTGCTTACTTTTGTAATTCTTTATTGTAATTCAAAGCGAACCGGCACGACCACCCAGCCCGCAACAGGCATGCCGGCGCGTTGCGCTGGTCGGAACTGCCAACGTTTCACGGCATCGGCAGCCGCCTTGTCCAGCCGTTCATGACCGCTGCTTGTATGCAACATCACTTCGCTCGGAAGTCCTTCCGCCGTAACATGGACGCGCAGCTTGACCAAACCCTGCTCACGCAGCCGACGCGACTGAAACGGATATTCCGGCTTCGGATTGGAAAAATGACGCACATTGAAATCGGGTTCGACATAATTTTCGTTCGTTGACGCTGTTGTCGTTGACGCTGTCGTTGTCGTTGCATCAATGCGCGAATTTGAATCTTCCGACTCAATCGGAACAGCGGGGGAAATATCTGTGGTGATTGAAGCAGGCGCGGGTTGCTGAACGGGAACCCTTGGCAACACCTGACGAGGTTCCGGTGCGCGCACGGGGCGCGGTTCCGCAGGCCGTACAACAGGCAACAGCGCAGGCAACTGCGGAAGCGCAGGCGGCGCCATTTCGATCCAACGCGCCCGCAAAACCTTGGGCTCTTCGTCGTGTAACGGCAATCCGGACAAACGCGAGAGCGCCACCGCGCCGACAACATGCAAACACACCACCAGCGCCAACAAAAAACCGCGTGCCGCAAACGGCACAGAATCGGCTGCCCAGTCATTTATGATGCTGACTGAAAAAACAGGTTCGCTATAACGGTTCAATTTCATTTTTTAATTTCACAACGACATTTCACAGCGACGACACACGCAGCGGAAACCCGCCTAAAGTCTTTTGCCGGATTTGCCGCCGATCCCAAAAGAAACAGCGCAAGGTTCGGCTGATCGTTCGAAATGCGATGGCTTCCCACGGAATATCCGATTCATCGAAAAGGCGCGTTTCCAGGCTTTCCTCTCCGGCGCAAAACTCGGGACATGGCAAGTCGGCGAGAAACATCAAATGCAGTTGACCCACCCTCGGCACGGTCATCACCGTATAAAGCCTGTCAAGAATAACCGTCGCGCCTGCTTCTTCCAATGTTTCGCGCCGCGCACCTTCGTCAATCGACTCACCCATTTCAAGAAAACCGGCGGGCAACGTCCAAAGACCGTAACGCGGTTCGATGGCGCGACGACACAGAAGCACTTGATCTTTCCAGCGCGGCACGGTGCCGACGACGCTCTTGGGATTCAGGTAATGAATGCGTCCACACTGCCGACAAACATGGCGCAACTTCGAGTCCCCTTCAGGAATCCGAAATTCCAACGCTGCCGCGCCACAATGACTGCAAAAATGGAGGGACATCGTTTTCTTCCGCTGTGAAAAATATGCTCTACACTTTATTTGAGAAAATGTTCTCGGTAGTATTTCAATTCGTCAATGGATTCGTACACGTCGGCCAACGCCTCGTGTTTGGAATCTTTGTTAAAGCCTCGCGCAATCTCCGGCTGCCAGCGACGACACAATTCTTTCAGCGTTGAAACATCAAGATTGCGGTAGTGAAAAAACGCCTCCAGTTGCGGCATCCAACGCGCCAAAAAACGGCGATCTTGGCAGATGCTGTTGCCACACATTGGCGATGTTTTTGCGATGGCGTGTTTTTCCAAAAATGCCCGCGCTTGTGCTTCAACATCGGCTTCCGATAACACCGAGGCTTTAACACGATCTATCAGCCCCGAACGCCCGTGCATGCTCTGATTCCAGGCATCCATCGCCGCCAATGCCGTGTCTTCCTGACGCACGACCCACACGGGCGCTTCCGCCACCACGTTCAATGCGGCATCGGTAATCACCATCGCCACTTCCAGAATCCGATCCGTCTCAGGCTGCAAACCAGTCATTTCGAGATCCAGCCAGATCAAGCGATCATTGGCAGCAGTCATATATCTCTCCCGTCTGCTTTTTGCCGTTTCCCATCTCTTCTGATGCAAGCATCGTGCCGCCTCTTCAAGTACAATGTTAGAGTTCTGATTGTCGCATATTCTTCTAATCGTTTCATTATGCTGTGGTTTACTGTTGTCTTCCTTGTTGTCTTGTTTTTAACGCTGGCATTGCGCGGCTGGCTGTCGTTCCGCCAAAGCCGTCATGTCACCGCACACCGCGATGCCGTTCCCGTCGCTTTCGCTGAACGCATCTCCCTGTCTGCCCATCAAAAGGCCGCAAGTTACACACTCGCCAAACAAACATTGGGACGTGTTGAATCTTCCTTGGAAGTAATCATCTT
Organism: Burkholderiales bacterium; assembly: GCA_031277215.1. GTDB lineage: Bacteria > Pseudomonadota > Gammaproteobacteria > Burkholderiales > Casimicrobiaceae > UBA931. The sequence continues at coordinate 18,432 of JAITMR010000047.1, read as the reverse complement.
GCTCGTCTGGACACTTGGGGGCGGTTTGGCTTGGTTGATGACCGCAACAGGACAGCTACCCATCAGCGTGCTATGGCAAGATGTCGCGCTTCTTCTCGCGGTTGCGCTCATCGGCGGCATTCTTGGATTGCCGTTTTCTTATTACAGCACCTTCGGAATCGAAGCACACTTCGGTTTCAACCGCACCAGTCGCGCCCTATGGTTCGCCGACCTTGTTAAAAGCACGTTGCTTTCGTTGCTTATCGGCATTCCGCTCCTGGCGTTATTACTGTGGCTCATGCGCGTAGCGGGATCGCTGTGGTGGCTATGGGCGTGGATTGTTTTCATGGGAGTCCAACTTCTGATGCTGGTGATCTATCCGACGCTCATCGCGCCGCTGTTCAATAAATTTGAACCGCTTCCCGAAGGCTCGACGCGCTCTCGCATTGAAGCGCTGCTCGACCGCTGTGGCTTCACTGCCAGCGGCTTGTTCGTCATGGACGGCAGTCGACGCAGCGGTCACGGCAACGCTTATTTCACCGGCCTCGGTCGTTCCAAGCGCATCGTGTTTTTTGACACGTTGTTTAACCGATTGAACGAAGATGAGGTCGAAGCAGTGCTGGCGCACGAATTGGGTCATTTCAAACGCCACCATATCAAAAAACGCATCGCCTTTTCGACGTTGTTGTCGTTGGTGTTCTTGGCGTTGTTGGCCTGGCTGATGCAGCAACCGTGGTTTTACAGCGGCCTCGGCATCTCCGCCGATCAGGTGGACGCGGCCATGGTGCGCCCCGGTGTTGCGCTGTCATTGTTCATGTTGGTGCTTCCCGTATTCATGTTTTTGTTTACGCCGCTGGGCGCCGCCTACTCACGACGTCACGAATTTGAGGCCGATGCCTATGCCGCCACCCATGCTTCCGCTACCGCGCTGGAGCAAGCGTTGGTGCGTTTGTATGAAGACAATGCTGCAACGCTAACGCCCGATCCTGTTCATTCGGCGTTTTACGATTCGCATCCTCCGGCAGCGATCCGAATCGCACATTTGCGCACGCTTCATTGCGCCGACTGATTCGCGTGCCTGCCTCCGAAAGCAAAACGCTGCACGGGCTGGTCGTCGAAACGTTTCGCCGCCATTACACGGTCGCGCTCGATACGGAGAATGAACGTCTCGACTGTGTTTTGAAAGGGCGGCACACCGTATTGGCCTGTGGCGATGAAGTGGAGGTTGAACGCATTTCCGGTGGTGGCGTCATTACGGCGCTGAAGACGCGACAGAATCTTTTTTATCGCTCCGATGCCGTTCGTCAAAAACTGATCGCCGCCAATGTGACCCAAATACTCGGCGTCGTCGCACCCGACCTCGCGCTCGATGAAATGCTGCTCAACCGCTGGATCGTTGCCGCCGAAGCCGCGCATTGCCGTTTTGTGCTCATCGCCAACAAACACGATCTTTCCGGTTTTTCTTCTCTGCGCAACCGCCTCAAACCGTATGAAGCGCTCGGCTATCCGGTTGTCGAAACCTGTGCCAAAAATGATGTGTCCGCTCTCTGGCCGTGGCTGGAAAGCCAGCAAAGTGTTCTCATCGGCCAATCGGGAATGGGCAAATCAACGTTGATTAACGCGCTTTTCCCCGGAGCGCACAGTGAAACGGCCGCCGTATCGAAAGCGCTCGGAAGCGGCAAACACACGACGACTTCCGCAACACTGTACCCGTTGCCATCGCCTTGTTCCGGCTGGGTTATCGACATCCCGGGCATGAAAGTTTTCGGTCTGGCGCATCTGACGCCGGACGAGCTAACCGCGGCGTTCAAAGACATCGCGCCGCTGGTTGCACGTTGCCGTTTCCGTGATTGCCGACACGACAAAGAACCAGATTGCGCTGTGCAGAACGCGCTACATGAAAACCGTATCCACCCCAAGCGACTCGAATTGTTGCAAACGTTGATTCGTGAATCGTCGGTGTAATCTCAACGCAGCGCAGCCGCTTGGTGTCGATGTAGATACCAACCCGCTTGCCTGTGCATCGGCAGGCCTTTGAACACTTGCTCGCGGGCGCTCCATGAGGTCAGACGATTGGATTGGCAGTATGGGCAGCTTGAGCCCACATCCACCGGCTCGGCGGTGACATGGTAATCGTGATCGGTTTCCTCGACTCGTAGAACACAATGCTGTGGGGGATTCAGAATGTTCGTTGGCATGAACGGTCTTAGGAGTCAATGCCACTCGAGAAATAGGCAAAATTCTGTTTCACCTCAATCGGCTTGACGTTGAACTTTCGTCCTACACGGAGCATATTCATCATGACCGTGATTTTTTCCCCGCGTCAAAATGGCCTGGGTATGTTCTTGAGCGTGCCGAGTAGCTTGGGCGCTGACGTGCTTCCCTTCATGGTTCCATCCCATCGTCGCCAGAACGATCCGCTATATCCATATCGCACACCCGGTCGAAGATTGCGGTCGAGAGCTGCGAACAGGCCGTTTTAACCGCCTGCCAGTCATGCCAACGAAGATCGAGGTTCTTGTATTCGCTAAGCTCGGTTTCTTCCAAGTCGTAGGGCTGTGCGTTGGCAAGCTGGACGTGCAACTGCTGTAGCGGAGACTCACCACTCTCCTGCTGGTAGAGCCGGTCGAATGATCGCAGCGCTTTGGCGACACTCTCTTCGCCCATGTGATCGGCCAAAGCCACGAAATCGATGTAGTCTCGCGTGGCGTTGCGCTTGAGGATCAACACGCCTTTGATGCGTAGAATCTCACCTTCTGTCGGGACAGTAATTCGTGCGCCGTGGCAGTCCACAACTGTCGTTTCCAGTGGTTCGTCGCGGACAAGCTGACGAACGCCGGTTTCGATGCCGTCGAGGTTGCCAAGGATTTGCACAGGACGCTGCACGCGAGCCGTCTTCCATCCTGCGACCGATTCGAGTTCGGCCAACACTTCATCGAAACGATGGCGCAGATCAATCAGTACATGATCGGCGTCACGCGAGAAGCGGTGCTTGGCATGGATTGCCGAGGCAGTTTCTCCGACCAGCACAGCATCCGGCAGGATACGCTGGAGTCGTGCAGCAGAGGACAAGACAAGCTCCCAATCAGGTAGCGACGCGGTGTGCCTCGGCATAGTGCATCCAGAAGTGATAGCGCTGTGCGTAGGGATCGGAGATGTAGGAACGGCAAACACGCTCTACCTTGTCCAGCAAAGCGCGGTCGGACAAGGCCGCCCGACGCAGTTCTTTCCAGTCCTGCCACCGACCGCGTGAGATCACGTCGTCGATAGCGGCGAGAGTGAAACGTTGATGGTTGAGATGGCGATGAAGCATGGAAAACAACACACTTTTACGATTGCCGATAGCCGCATCGTACGTGAACGAGAAAACAAAAGCAACACGATTTTGCGATTGTGAACCACGAGCGTTTTGCGCTCATCACGGGCTTATCCAACTCACTTTTACGAATGCCACGTCTTTCCCGCCGCCACTGCATCACGGTACGCCTCAAGCGCCAGCCGCCGGTTTTGAAATAACCGCACCGGCAATGATTCGCTGTCGCCTCGTTGCATCCGCATCCATTTCGTGATTTGTTCAGTGCGTCCCGTCAACGCCAGAACGACGCCACGCGCCGCCAGTATTTTGCTCAGATCGTACAACATCAGAGCGCCCGTTAAATCAATGCTGTTTATCGAACGTCCGTCGATCACCACCCAACGAACAGGCGTTTTCGAAGTCTCAATCCATTCCGTGACACGTTGCTTGAAATAACCGGCATTGAAAAAAATCAGCGATGCTTCAAAACGGTAAAACAGCAAGCCCGGAATTTCCTTCGCTTCCGGATAATGCTCGAGTTCATAAAAATCACCCTGCGACTCAATCAAGCCAAGACGATAATCCACAGGACGCGCTGTCCGCATCAGAAAACGAAGCAACGCCAGCAATACGGCCAGCAAAATTCCCTGCATCACACCAATGAAAACTACGGCCAATAGTGTCGCCAACGCAATTCGGAACTCCGAAGCGCTGACTTCACGTAGTTTGATAAATGTTCTGAAGTCGATAAGCCCAATAGCGCTAACAATCAGGACGACGCCAAGCGCTGCCGTCGGCAAGTACGCGAGCGGCGAAGTCAGCACCAGCAACGCCAACAAAATCGCCAGCGCTGCAAAAATTTGTACCATTCGTGTTTTGCCGCCTGCCGCATCGTTAACCGCAGTTCTCGAATCGGCGCCGCTAATGGCAAACCCCTGCGACAGCGCTGACGCAATGTTAGCCGCGCCAAGCGCGACGAACTCTCGGTTGCTGTCGATGTCGTAGCCGTTTTTAGCGGCAAAACTGCGTCCGGTTAACGTCGCGCTGCTGAAGCTGATAAAGGCCAGCGCCGCTGCTGCCGGTAACAAGGTTCCCCAGGATTCGGGCGGCAACGCAGGCCAATGCAAACGCGGCAGCGTTGATGGGATACTGCCGACCACCGCCACACCGTTGCTTGCCAGATCGAGCGCAAAACTGGCGATAACCGCCACTGCGACCACGATCAATGCGGAGGGTCCTTTGCGCCAGAAACGCATCAAGACCAAGTAAAGGAGTGCAAGCCCAAGAGAGAGCAACAGCGTCGGCCAATGCGGGCCTTGCGCTTGCCCGAAGAACGAAATCAGTTGTCTGACGACATTCTTCCCCTCGACATCGATGCCGAAAACTTTTCCCAACTGCCCCACAATGATGATGATCGCCACGCCATTTAACAGTCCCATCAAAATGGAGCGCGATAACAAATCGGCCAGAAAGCCTAAGCGAAAGCGTCCCGCCAAAATGCAGAAAACGCCCGTGAATAACGTTAGCGATACTGCCAACGCGTGGTAATACTCCGGATCGTTGCCCGCTACCATCAACGGCGTCAGCGTTGCCACGATCATCGCGCAAGTGGCCGCGTCAGGCCCCACGATCAATTGCCGCGACGACCCGAAAAATGCGTAAACGATCATCGGTAAAATCGTGCTGTAAAGCCCCACCACCGGACTGAATCCCGCCAGTTGCGCGTATGCGATACTGACCGGCAAACACACTGCCGCGACTGACAATCCGGCGATCACATCACGCTTGAGCGGTTTTCGGTTGTAGCTCAACAATTCCGGCAAACCCGGCATCCAGCGGGCAAGCCGGGCCATGATGAGCGGCGGAATGGACAGTTTTCGCATAGTGTGGAAACCGCTACAATTTTCTCGGATGAGCGGGAATAACGCTAAAGCACTTCAACTCGGATTCTTGGAGACATTATCCTGCCAATGGCGGTTATCGTCTAGGAACAAAGCAAAAATCCATGCGCCCTCTGATTCCTGACTCTTAAGAATCTGGTATTGTTCTTTCTGGTTGAAATCCAAACGCAACACATGAACCTCGCTACCGCCCCTCATTTGATTCTCGCTTCGACCTCACCATACCGGCAGGCACTATTGAAACGCTTCAACCTGCCGTTCAGCGTTTGTGCGCCCGATATCGACGAAACGCCGCTCCCGGGAGAAACGCCATTGCAACTGGTTTTGCGCTTGTCCGAAGCCAAGGCAAGAGCGGGCGCAAAACAGGGCAACTGTCCTGCTCATGCGCTGGTTATCGGAGGCGATCAGGTCGCCGATTGCGATGGCGTTGCTGTCGGAAAACCCGGCGATTTCGATAATGCCTATAAACAATTACGGGGGCTGTCCGGGAAAACCGTCATCTTTCGAACCGGCTTGGCGTTATTCAACACAACCACCCGGTGCTGCCGTAGCGTATGCGTCGATATCGCCACAACCTATCGGACATTGACCGATGCCGAAATTGAAGCCTATCTTCATACCGCACAACCTTATAACTGCACTGGCTCCGTGCGCTCCGAAGACCTCGGAATCGCACTGTTCGAAAGCATCGACAACAACGACCCCACCGCCCTGATCGGCCTGCCACTCATCGCGCTGGCGCGACTATTGCGTGCCGAAGGCGTCAATCCGCTGCTGCTTCAACCGCATATCCCCCATTCTGCGTCATGACAACCGGCACACTGTATCTCGTCCCCAATCTTCTAGGCGCCATCGCGCCGGAAACCGTGTTGCCGACGCAAACCCTCGGAGTCGCTCGTCGTCTCACCCATTGGGTCGTTGAAACGCCGAAACCGGCTCGCGCTTTTCTCAAAACGCTTGAACTGTCTTGCCCTATCGCCGAACTCGATATTCGGCCTTTACCGCCGCTGCCTTCCGATGCGCCTCATAGCGCCATCGAAAGCTCGGAAATTCTCGCCATGCAGTTCTCTGCACTACTGGCCCCCTGTCTGTCCGGAACCGATCTGGGCATTCTGACCGACGCCGGTTGTCCGGGCATCGCCGATCCCGGTGCGCCGCTCGTCACGCTCGCCCACCGTTGCAGCATCCCCGTCAAGCCGCTGGTCGGCCCTTCATCGTTGTTGCTGGCGCTGATGGCGTCCGGCATGAACGGCCAGCGCTTCACCTTTCATGGTTATCTGCCGATTCCTGAGGACGCGCGCGCTCAAGCCTTGCGCCGCCTGGAACAGGAGTCGCGTCAACAGCAGTACGCCGCCCAGATTTTCATCGAAACACCGTATCGCAACGCGGCACTACTCACCACGATGACCCGCGTGCTACAACCCGATTCGCGGTTATGCGTCGCGGTAGACCTTACCCTTCCCGGTGAGTCGGTCATTACCCGCCCCGTCCGGGAATGGCGTACTGTCGATGCCACGAGTTACCAGAAGCGCCCTGCCATCTTCCTGTTACAAAGCTGAGGCGTCTCTACGCCTCCCTGTTGTCCTATTTCCGTCATTTCGCTTCCCCCCTTTCCCCCGCGGCCTTCTTTTGCTAGAATTGCGCCTCTTCCCCGATAGCTCAGTCGGTAGAGCAACGGACTGTTAATCCGTGTGTCCCTGGTTCGAGCCCAGGTCGGGGAGCCAACAAATATATGCCGCCTTGCATCTGACCGTGCAAGGCGGTTTTTATTTGGCTCATCGTGGAATCCGGGAAAGGATGCACGCGAAGACAGGGTCGGGCACCCCTCGCCCGCTTGCGGGAGAGGGGCGGGGGAGAGGGTGGTGAATTCACGACGCTATTGAAAAAGGCACGGTCAAGCGCCTCCCCTCAGCGGGGAGCAAACCCCCGTCGGCTTCGTTTTTTTCCTGAGGTCTCCGGAATTCCACGAAGAACTTTTTATTTTGCTCCCCATGATTGCCTACGGCAGCTTATTATGTACGGAGCGCCATCAATCAATACCGTTGAATAGAACCATGTCCCATGAAGACCTCCACTGGATGCGTTTCGCCCTCACTCTTGCCGAAGAAGCGGCAGCGCACGATGAGGTTCCGGTTGGAGCCGTCGTGGTTTTGGGAAGCAAAATCATCGGGCGTGGCGGCAATGCGCCGATTGCCGGAAACGATCCGACAGCGCACGCCGAAATTGCCGCACTGCGCGAAGCTGCGCGCACGCTCGGCAATTACCGGCTGCCGGATTGTTCTCTGTATGTAACCTTGGAGCCATGCGCTATGTGTGCTGGCGCCATCATGCATGCACGTATCGCCCGTCTGATCTTCGGCGCACGCGACCCGAAGACGGGCGCTTGCGGCTCGATTGTCGATCTTTTCGCTGAACCGCGTTTGAACCACCACACCGAAGTCGTCCCCGGTATACTGGCCGAAGAAAGCGCTGCGATGCTTTCGACTTTTTTCAAGGCGCGACGCACATTATCTTCCCCTCCCTCGCAATGCGGGAGAGGGTGACCTGAAGGGTCGGAAGAGGGGAAAATATCTATGAGAGCGAATGTATGAACGTACAGTCTCGTTTTGACATCACGCTTTATGCTCCGTCCGGTCGCTTGTGGGAGCCGCAGACATTGGCGCGTGCCGAAGCCTTTTTGCGCCAAGCTGGGCACCGCGTCCACTCTGATATTGACATCAGGGAATCGTTCCAGCGCTTTTCCGGCGACGACGACACGCGGCTCGCCGCCATTCATCGCGTCTTGCGCGATACACGAGCCGACATCGCACTGGCGGTGCGCGGCGGTTATGGCTGGACGCGCCTGCTTGACCGCCTTGATTACGCTACACTAACCCGCGACAAAAAGCTCTGGCTCGGCCACTCCGATTTCACCGCCTTTCAACTCGCGGCGCTGGCGAAAACACAGCGAATCACCTTCGCCGGACCGATGGCCTGCTACGACTTCGGTGCCGAAGAAGTTAGCGCCTTCACCGCCAATCACTGTTTCGGTTTGCTCGTTGCCAACCGCTATGAAATCGCTTGCCTTTTGCGTGGTGACCGGCCATTGTCAACCACAGGAACATTATGGGGCGGCAATCTTTCAATGATCGTGCATTTGATCGGGACGCCTTATTTTCCGAATGTCGATAACGGCATCCTGTTTCTCGAAGATGTAAGTGAAGAACCTTACCGGGTTGAACGAATGCTGTACCAACTGCATCACAGCGGTGTCCTTGCCCGTCAACGCGCCGTGTTGCTCGGACATTTCACCGAAACAAAAACCTCCGAACAAATCACCGAATACACATTCGATACCGCTATCGAACACATCCAGCAAATCAGCGGTGTCCCGTTTTTCCACGGGCTTCCCTTCGGCCATGTGCGTGATAAATTGACCCTGCCGGTCGGCGCTCCCTGCGAATTGACAGTAGCCGATAATGGCCAAGCCCGACTCGCCTGCTGGGATTACCTCCCCTGAAGCACAGCTCACTCGCCGCCGTTTCTCCTCTTTACGGCAAACCGCGCTAAAATGTTTTTTTAGACGCAACTCAGAGGCGTTGTTGCCTCCTTGTGAAACTTTTCACCTGTTCAGCATGTACCACGGCGAACGCTTCAATGCCATCAGCCACGGTGTCGGCGCCGTCTTGGCGCTTTCCGGTTCGACGCTGTTGATAGTGCTCGCCAGCCTGTATGGCACGGTCTGGCACATTGTCAGCACCAGCATCTACGGCGCTTCCCTCACCGCGCTCTACACAATCTCGACGTTTTACCATTCAGTGCGCGGACGTTTCAAGCCAATGCTTCAACGTCTTGATCATTGCGCAATTTATCTTCTGATCGCCGGTACTTACACGCCATTTACGCTGGTCACGCTACACGGCGCCTGGGGCTGGACGCTGTTCGGCATCAACTGGGGACTGGCTATCTTCGGCATCGCTCAGGAATTCTGGCTCGGTCGCAAAACGCGCATCCTGTCGCTGCCGATTTATATCGTTATGGGCTGGCTCATCATCGTCGCCATCAAACCACTGATAGCCGCGCTTTCCTTCGCCGGACTGATCTGGCTGGCGATTGGCGGACTGCTTTACACTTTTGGCATTGTTTTTTACGTCTTTGACGAAAGAATTCGGCACGGCCACGGCATTTGGCATCTGTTCGTCCTGACCGGCAGCGCCTGCCAGTTCGTCGCCATCCTTTTTTACGTCGTTTTTTGAGCGGGATCCGTGTAAACGAATAATCCCAGGAATCAGAAAAATACTTCTCACGCGGAGACGCGGAGAACAAACCCCTGTTCGCCCCCGATAAAAACATTTCGGGGCAGATTCTTCGATGGCACCCTTTTTTAAAAGGGGCTTTAAATTGCATCTTCGCGGGAGATTGCGCTCTATGCGTTCTTTGCGGCTAACTTTTTGGGCGTTGTCCGCGCGGGTGGTGTTTAGTGTGCAGTTGTTTGAGGCGTTCGCGGGCGACGTGGGTGTAAATCGTGGTGGTCGTGATGTCGGAGTGACCAAGCAGCAATTGCACAACGCGCAGGTCGGCGCCGTGGTTCAACAAATGGGTGGCGAAGGCATGGCGCACGACGTGCGGAGAGAGTGTTTCGGAGGCGATGCCGGCGCGTAGCGCGTAACGCTTGATCAGCGCCCAGAACGCCTGCCGCGTTAGCGGTGTGCGGCGGGTGGTGAGAAACACATGGTCGTTGCGCAAATTTCCGGCAAGAAGTGGTCGGACTTCTTCGAGGTAGCGTTTCAGCCATTCAACAGCGTCTTCACCGAGGGGTACCAACCGTTCTTTGTTGCCTTTGCCAACGACGCGAACAACGCCGATGTCGAGCGCAATCTGCATCCATTTCAGACCGACCAGCTCGGAAACGCGCAGGCCGGTGGCGTATAAGGTTTCCAGCATCGTGCGGTCACGAACACCGAGCGGTGTATCGAGGTCGGGCGCGTTGAGCAACGCCTCTACTTGCTCTTCAGAAATATTTTTCGGTAAACGCTGAGTTTGTTTCGGTGCGCGAATGCGCAGCGTCGGGTCGGCGACGATTTGACCGCGTTCGTGCAGCAGCTTGTAGAAGCGGCGCAATGCGGAAAGACGGCGGGCGATGGAAGACGTTTTAGCGGCGGTGGAAAGCGGCGTGGTGGAAAATTGTTCGGCAAGCCAGTGTTCGATGTCGGCGCGTTCGGCGGTCAACAGGGTATGGGATGTTCGCTGCACGAGCCAGATGGAAAAGCGCGACAAATCGGTGCGGTAAGCGTTGAGTGAGGCGGCGGCGAGGCCGTCCTGCAACCAGACCTGATCGCAAAAAAGGTCAATGAACGCAGTGTCTTTTTCGCTTGGTTTGAGAGGAACGTTGTCGGGCATGAAAATAGAACGACGCTGTTTCAGACGGAAGCGTTTATTTCGAGAAATTCCGTTTTGTGCAACGCCTTTTCGTGCGTTAACAACCAGCGTTTGATGAGCAGCGGTTCGCCGTCTCCGGCGTGCATGAAGCCGCCTAGCGAATGCTGCGCGACGACGCGGTGGCAGGGGATGATGAGCACGACCGGGTTGGCGCCGCAAGCGCCGCCGACAGCGCGTGGCGCCGACTTCAACATTTTCGCCAATTCGCCGTAGGTTTGTGTGGCGCCAGCGGGAATGGCTTGCAACGCTTTCCAGACCCGCTGTTGAAACGGCGTGCCGTGCGGAAGTATCGGCACGGTGAAAACAAAATGTGGATCGTCGATGTACTCATTCAGTTCACGCATGGCGCGTTCGCTGAGAGCGTCCGCTGGTGCGGCTTCTTTTTCTTTGAGCGGCAAAAAGGCGATGTCGGTGATGTGGCTGCCGTTGCTGCGGATGCCGAGCACGGCAAATGGCGCACGCAGTTTGGCCGACCAAGGCTCGGTAGGCAAGTCACGCGCAAGTTGTTTCATCACGGTTGCACCAGCATGCCCGCCAGTGTTTTTTCGAGCCGCGCCATGCCTTCGCGGATGTCTTCTTCGGCGATGATGAGCGGCGGCACGATTCGCAAGACATCGGGACCGGCGGCGAGCACCAGCAAGCCGTTTTCTCCCGCTGCTTTGATAACGTCGAGGGAACGGCCTTGCAGCGGGCTATCAAGCTCGCAACCGAGAAGCAAGCCTTCGCCGCGAATCGTCTTGCAAAAAGGTAAGCGTTGTTGAATGGCTTTCAAACCTGCCATGAATAGACGGTGGCGGGTTTTGACGCCTTCAAACAGCTTGGGTGTGTTGATGGTGTCGAACACAGCTTCGCCGACGGCGCAGGCGAGCGGGTTGCCGCCAAACGTGGTGCCGTGCACACCAGGAGCGAACGCGCGGGCGATTTCATCGGTGGTGAGCATCGCGCCAATCGGAAAACCGCCGCCCAATCCTTTGGCGGTTGTCAGAATGTCCGGCACGATGCCGCTGTTCATGTATGCAAACAGAACGCCGGTTCGTCCCATGCCGGTTTGTACTTCATCGAGAATCAGCAGCGCCTTGTGCCACATGCTCAGATGACGCGCCATGTGCAGGAATTCCTCCGTGGCCGGAATCACGCCGCTTTCGCCCTGGATGGGTTCGAGAATCATCGCGCAGATGTCGTCGCCGTGTTCATCAAACACCGCCTGCAAAGCAGCCACATCGTTGTAGGGCACATGTATGATACCTTCCGGCACCGGCCCGAAGCCCGATGAGTATTTCGACTGTCCGCCTGCTGTGACGGTGAACAGAGTGCGACCGTGGAAAGCGTTGATCGTTGAAACGATCTTCATTTTTTGCTGGCCGACGGTGTCGTGCGCGTAACGACGCGCTAGTTTTAACGCGGCTTCGTTGGCTTCCGCGCCGGAATTGCAAAAGAACACCCTCTCGGCAAACGTGTTTTCAACCAGACGACGTGCCAGACGCAATGCCGGTTCGTTGGTCAACCAAGGGGAAACGTGCCATAGTTTTTTGGATTGTGCTCCCAGTGCCGCAGTCATCACCGGATGGCAATGACCGAGCGCATTGGTGGCAACGCCTGCGGCGAAGTCGATGTACATCCGGTTTTCCTGATCCCAGACGCGAGCGCCATTGCCTCGTACCGGAATGAAGGGTGCTGGAGAGGCACAGGGCATCATGATGTCATCGAAGAGTGCACGGGTGACAGGAGCAATAGTACTCATGGTTTTTACAGGTTAAATAAAAAAAGGATAGATTCAACTGATTATTGTAGTTGACCTGTGGCCGCTTGTGGCTTTTCAGCGACGATAACCGAGTAACGCCAAGTGATTTTCGTCCAAACGACAACAGTCTCCGGGGGTGAGCGCGGGCAGAGAGCCATCTTCCAGAGACAACGCATCGAAACCGGCACGGTGCAGCGCCTCGACGCGATTACCGGCAGCGGCGACCATCCGCTTTACCTGATGATATTTTCCTTGATCGATACTGAGCGTTAGCGTGCGCGTGTCGATCTGTTGTGCCGATAGCGCCGCCAACGGCGCCGATTCGCCAGTCAACAAAACACCCGCGAGCAATTGTTTCGGGAGCGTGTCGTCGAATGGGTGCTTCAAGGTAGCGCGGTAATGTTTGGCGACGCGACGTTTCGGCGACGCCATCGCGTGAATGAAGCGGCCATCGTCGGAGAACAACAAAAGCCCCGTCGTGTCTGCGTCAAGACGGCCAACGCTTTGCACGCCGCGTCGAACCAATGGCGGCGGCAGCAAAGCGTAAACACTGCGGTGGTGTTGCGGCTGATGCGTGCACTCAAATCCGGCGGGTTTATACAGCGCCAAATAAACATGCTCGGCATACGTCCACATTTCGCCGTCAATCTCGAACGTCAAACCGGCGGTATCGAATTCCGCCTGCGGATCGCGGCACGGCACACCGTTGACGCGCACATCACCGGCTTCAACGTGCAGGCGGCAGGTTTTGCGGCTGCCGAAACCCTGGGATTGTAAAAGGCGTTCGAGTTGCATGAGATAACGTGTCATCCTGCGCGAAGTCGCAGGAAGAACCCATCGCCCCCTCCGACCTTTGGCCACCTTCTCCCACGAGGAGAGAGGGCTTGTTGTTTCTTCGCGGCTTCGCGTGAGATAAGATTTTCTGGTTTCTGAGATCTGATACCTGAACCCAGCCTACCAGAATTTCCACCACGCCTTTTTTCTCGGATTGCCGGTTGCCCATTCGCTGTTCGGGTAAGAGGCTTCGAGAACGCGGCGAGAGTCGTTTGCCAGATCGGTAAGCCCCAGCTTCTCATAACTTCTAACCATCAGTGCCAGCGCTTCTTCGTTTGACGAAGTTTGGGGGAAGTTAATCAGCGCCGCTTGCGCACGGTTGACAGCAGAGAGATAAGCGCCGCGATTGTAGTAGTAGCGGGCGGCATGAACTTCGTACATCCCCATGGCGTTGGACAGATAAACCATTCGCGTCGCGCTGTCTTCAGCATAGCGGCTGTCCGGAAATTTTTCCACCAATTCTTTGAAGGCATCGAACGATTCGCGTGTCGAGCGGGGGTCACGTTCGGAAAGGTCTAGCTCGTAAAGATAGCCCAGCAAGCCCTGATTTTCGCGGAAGTAAACCAGCCCTTTTAAGTAATACGCGTAGTCAGCGCTGGGATGGTTCGGGTACATCCGAATGAAACGGTCGCATTGTCCGATCGCCGCCTGCGTTTCGCCTGCGCGGTAATTGGCGTAAGCCGATTCGAGAATCGCCTGCTGGGCGTAGCGCCCGTAGGGATAGCGTGCTTCCAGATTCTCGAACAGCTTGGTCGCTCGTATGTAGTTGCCGTCGCTCATCGCGTCACGCGCCGTCTGATAAATGCGCTCGGCCGACCAGCCCGCCGTCTCGTCGTGAATATCAACGGTTTTGCAACCTGCCAGCGTCAGCACGCAGACCAGCGCCAGTGTTTTGAAGACGGCAACCATTGGCCGGTAAAAATTCGATAAGAGCGACATCTGGAGTAACATCGGTACTTTCATTTTATGGACGAACCTGCTTGAACTTCGAGCATTATACCTTTCCACCTTCCACCCTGAACGTTCCCGAAGCGCTGGCCGGGCAACGGCTCGATCAGGCGTTGGCGGCGTTATTGCCACAGCATTCGCGCAGCCGCCTGAAACAGTGGATCGAGGCGGGCTACGTGCGGGTCGATGGCCGCGTGCTGCCGCCGAAAACGAGGCTGGCCGGTGGCGAGCGGCTCGATATCAGCGCCCCGCCGCCTGACGATCTGGAGGACGCTCCCCAAGCCATCGGGCTGGCCGTCGTCTATGAGGACGACGCACTGCTGGTGATCGACAAGCCGGCCGGATTGACCGTCCACCCCGGCGCAGGCAACCGCGACGGGACGCTGCTCAACGCGCTGCTCCATCACGACGCGGCGCTGACGCAACTGCCGCGTGCCGGCATCGTCCACCGACTCGACAAAGACACCAGTGGCTTGATGGTCGTCGCCCGCAACGAAACCGCACACACCGACCTTGTCCGCCAGTTGCAGGCGCGTACCGTCAAGCGTGAATACCTGGCGCTGGTGTTCGGCAATTTTGAGCGCAGCGCCGTCGTCGAAGCCCCGATCGGGCGCCACCCGACGCGCCGCACCCAAATGGCCGTCGTCAGCCACGGCAAGCCGGCACGCACCCATGTGTCGATCGAAAAACGCTTCGGTTTTGCCACACTGGTGCGCTGCACCCTCGATACTGGCCGCACCCACCAAATTCGCGTCCACTTGACGGCGCTCGGTCATCCGTTGGTCGGCGATCCCGTTTACCGCACCGTCACCGCGAAACCTCGTTCCTCCTCCGTCAACATGCCGGAGCCTCTTGCCGCCGCATTGCGCACATTTCCGCGACAAGCGCTGCACGCAACACGCCTTGGGCTGGAACATCCGGTCAGCCGGAAACCGATGCAATGGAATTCGCCGTTGCCGGACGATTTCAGCGCGCTGCTGGCATTGTTGGAGGGGCAAGTTTGAAACCCGGTTCTTGAACCATTCGGGCGGTCAGCCCGCGGAAGAACTTGCGAGAATATGGTAGCGCCGCTCCGCGAAACCAGTGCCAACCTGTCTGACGGATACCATCTAACGTTAATGCTAACCGGCAGGCCGAGGCGTAGCCTTGGGCTGTCCAGCGAGCGAAGCGAGCGTGGTTGAGCATGTTGTTAGGACGCTTGGCGAAACCGAACACAAGCCCAATCGAACGCACGATCAGCTTTGAGTTCTCTGGGTGTATTTCTCAACAATCAAGTTTACGCATTTTGAAACATCAGATTTTATTTCGCTTTCCCAAACCCTTATGACAATCCATCCTAACGATTCGAGTAGAATGGTATTCTCTGTATCGCGCCTAATATTGTTTAAAATCTTGTTTTTCCAATAGGATGAGTATCGCTCCAATTCTGCATCCAATGATTCTATTCCCCTTACAACCCAATTATGACCATGCCAAAAATCTCCATCACAGAAAACGGCAATTTTTGCTTTTGTAAATACGATATCCGGTTTACCGGATAATGCGTTTACGTTAACTCGATATCTTAGTCCATGCCTCCATAACGCCCTTCTTAAGGCCATTTCGGGCTTAGTGTTTTTAGATTTTATTGACGACATTATCCTGCGGGTAACTTCAGGTGCTCTCGGCAACACAACTTCTCCTGCTAACCTAAAAATAGACTTTCGGAAGGCTTCCAGCCACTCGCAACCGCATCTGCTTTTTCAAGCCAACGTTTTATCCTATTTTCAGGAGCTGCGCTCTCTCCCCAATACTCAACGAAAAGAGCGTTGTCCATTTTCAGCGCAGCTTCGCGCATTTCAGTCTCAATCAGTTTCAATGCTCGCTCGATATAAATGCCGCCTTCGTCATCATTGTTTGGATTTGCCACGCTACCAGCGGAGAATAAATCTCTTGCTTGGTGGCAGAGTACGCCATGGTATGTGAGTAGATACAAAACCATATCATCATACTTATTACGAGAGCGACCAGATTTCACAATTTCGGGACACAACAATGCAGCCTCTGCACGTAATTTTGTTTTTTCTGCTGCGGTAAGATTGGTATATAGACGAGCTTCAACAGGGAGTGTGTGTTCATCTGTGTCTTTATCTTCAATCCACCATAACCGTCCGTCTGGATGAATTTTTCGCGCGTATGCACGGATGTATTTCATTTTTTCCTGCATGGGTAATTTGCGAAACACATCATATCGAATTCCCATGCTTTCAAAGAGAGACTCTTTGATGGTTGATTTTTCATTCGGTAGCTCAATCTCAAAGCGCGGAACATGCGAAGTGCGAACATGAATCACACTTTGCTCGTACTCTGCCCAGCGCACTTCAGGAATGCCGCCCATTTTTCCAAATACAATGTAAATATGCTTGACGCTTTCTATCCGTTGCGTTTCGAGTACGCTATTCGCAACACTGCGCCAAGTATCATTCATTGTGAATTTAACTTCCACTCCAAATTCTCCAACAGCAATGTCTGGAAAGGCTTGCGGATGTGGAGAAAAATCTATTTGAACTGCCCCATAGCTCTTTATGAGGTTGTCCAACACTTCACGCACCCTATTTTCAAATTGCGGAGAAGATCTGAAGATGCTGGCGCGAGCCTCTGTAGTGAGTTGTTCGCAGCAGCGGTTTAGCAATTTTTCAAATTCAGTTTTGTTCACGTTCTTATTCGCTCACGATTCTTTTTGCTGATTTGGCAACATGCCAAGCCAACACAGGAGGGACAGCATTTCCAATTTGACGCTCCGTTTCTCGGAGCTTGCACGGAAAAAGAAATGTATCAGGGAATGATTGAATCCTTGCTGCTTCGCGCATTGAAATTCTGCGCGGCAATGAATAGTGAAATTGGATATTGCCGTGACATTCGGCGCGGATGGTATAACCTGGACGATCTGCTAATAGTCTTCTGTTGCCTTGTTCACCACTGACATTTGCCAAGCTCCAGATGTGTGAAAACCCCTCGTTTTGTGCGAGTCCTTCTAAATCCCCGATGGCTTCTTTTGCTGTTATAGGGTGTTTCTTAGTCGGTTGCGGCGGAGTAAATTTTGGCAACCCTTTTTTTGTTCCGACTATAAAAACCCTTTCGCGTGTTTGTGGAACGCCATAATCGACTGCCCGATACAGCTGATAGCTTATTTCGTAGCCAAGCGCGTTAAAATCTTCAAGAATTTTTCTCAAGGAGTATTCGTTTTGTTTTAGCAACAAGCCGCCTACATTTTCTGCGATAAAAATTTTAGGTTTGATTTTTTTAACCGCTTCCACAATATATGTATATAAGCCACTCCTTTCCCCTTTTATGCCGCGCATTTTTCCATTGATCGAGATGTCTTGACAGGGGAATCCGCCAATTACAACATCGGCAGTTTTTGGCATCTGGTCAATAGCGTCGTTAATGTCCGCATTGACAATATGGCTGCCAATGTTTTGCTCGTATGTTTTACAAGCAGCTGGGCTTATCTCATTTGCCCAGATTATTTCAAACCCCGTTTTCGGGTATTTTTTCCCAAGAAATTCAAATCCGCCGACAAATCCTAAATCCATTCCTCCGCAGCCAGAAAAAAGTGACACGACTGTAGCACGAGTGTTTCCTACTCCGTTTTTTGGGGAGCGTTTCTGCACAGGGTATTCTTCGTTGCTATCTAGAACCCAATTTCGACCAATTTTTTGAGCCGTATGAAAAGCCCCGCGTCCAGCCAATCTGCGTAGGGTGTCACTGCTTTTGTCATGAAGTTTGGCGTACTCGGCAAGTGAAATCAGCATAGTCTCTACTCCTTGAGAAGATATAACTATACACGTTATCGTGCATAAGCTCAAGTGAGCAAATAGCCGAATGTGGAGGATGCGAACAGCCTAACGTTGATGCTAACCGGCAGCCCAAGGCGTAGCCTTGGGCTGCCGGTTAGCGAAGCGAGCGGGGTTGGACATGTTGTCAGGACGCTTCTTGGTGAAGCCGACAACAAGGCCAACCGAACGAACGAGCCGTAGAGGATAGCACCTTCGCTTGCCGGAGCGGGGTACAACTGCGAAGCCGTCCGGGTTGAGCGCAATGTCAGGCTTACACTTCATTTTCGACAAAGTGAATCGGATGTTCATTCCAG
Organism: Burkholderiales bacterium; assembly: GCA_031277215.1. GTDB lineage: Bacteria > Pseudomonadota > Gammaproteobacteria > Burkholderiales > Casimicrobiaceae > UBA931. Next base: position 184 of record JAITMR010000047.1, on the reverse strand, counting down.
TACGTTTTGTAGACCCAGTCGCCCAGATCGCTGAAGTTTAGCTGATACATTCTGAACGTCACCAGCTTGTTTTTCGGCTGCCACTGCTCTTCATAAGAATAGCGATAGGTCATTCCGATATTTTTCATGACATTGCCGCTTCTTGGATTATTCACGTCGTGCGTTGCAGTGATGTAGGGTATGC
>JAITMR010000046.1 GCA_031277215.1 Burkholderiales bacterium | reverse complement strand
TGCTCCAGCGCATTGATCACACGATCCCGCAGGTCCTGAGAATAGGCACGCATGTTGAACCTCCGCCAAGGAGCATTCAGCATACCATAATTAAACATTCTAATCTAAAATGCTCTAGGCTTGTCCCCGCAGCGATTTTGGGCGGGGAAGCATGCGGGAATGACGGTGCATCGTACCTTTCTCCGCGTGAAAATAAAAAACTCTCCGCGTCTTCGCGTGAAAATGGTTTTTCTCTGCGTGAGATAAAACCTTCGTGAAAGACGCGATGAAAAAATATCCGTTTCAAACGGACGCAGCCGCCAGGATCAAGGCGCCGCGCAGACCGAGTTCCTCATCGGTGACGAGCGTGAGCGGCATGGCTGACATCAGTTCAGCGTGCTCGCGTTTGGCGCGGAAGGCGGTGACGAGCGGGGCGTGATCAAGATGTGGCAGCAGTCGGGCGATGACGCCGCCGGTGAGGTAGACGCCGCCTCTGGCCAGCCAGTGCAGCGCCAGATCGCCCGCAAAGGCTCCCAGGCAGGTCAGCCACAAACGCAGCGCAGAGCGGGCATCGCTATCACCACGGCAGATGGCTTCACCGACGGCTTCGGGGGTCGCCGCCGAGCCGCCGAGATAGGCATGGATGCGGGCGAGTCCCGGGCCGGAAACAATATCTTCGGTGGTTGCCCGGCCTTGCTGCGCCAGCAGCCAGCGGCACAGTTCGCCTTGCTCGGTTGTTTGTGGAGCGAAGCCAAAATGGCCGCCTTCGCCCGGCACGACCCGGAAGCCGCCGTTTTCCGGCAGCAGTCCGGCGACGCCCAAACCAGTGCCGGCGCCGAGAATCAGGCGCGGGGCGGTGACATCGGGCTGGCCTGTTTGCACGGTGACGAGATGCTCCGGCGCGACGTGCGGCAAACCGTGGGCGGCGGCGGCGAAGTCATTGATCAACTGGATTCGGGCGATGCCGCAGCGACGGCCAAGCGCCACCGCTGATAAACGCCAGGGCAGGTAGGTGAGGCGGGCGGTTTGGCCGTCAGTTGGCCCTGCGATGCCCAGGCAGGCGGCGTCGATGCCGCGCTCACCGGCAAGAAAATCGCTGAGCAAATCGGCGAAATCAGCATAGTCAGCGCTGGCGTAACGCTGGCGACGAATGATTTGCCCGTCGGCATCGGCCAGCGCCAACAGCGTTTTGGTGCCACCGAGATCGCCGCCGAGAATCACAGGGCGCGAATGAGATGAGTGCATTTCAGTTAATCGGTTTTTGCTGGAGGGATTTTTAAAAAGTAATGCGGATACAACATAATGAAACACAGGGGCAGCACAATCCAGAACCCGGAAGTCGGCGTGATAATCAATGCCAAGACAACAAGGACGGTTAAACCCCAAGCGTTGAATTTTGAAAGAGGCTCTTTATAACGACGCAGATGTTCTTGCCAACTCAGCCCGACGTAGTTGAACAAAAAACCGGTCAACAAAAACCAGAAAGCAGCGTTACGATCCATTTGATCACGGACGCTATCGACAAGCCCGGCATTCCACAAGTCGCGCAGAACATCGGAAAGAACCCAAACGCCGACGAGGTTGTGGATGATTCCAACAACGAACAAGTACCAACCACTGATCTTCCACATGTTTTTCATTGTTGTCGTTTCTTTCTTTGCGTGCCTATAGATCACATTATAAAGAGGTTGATTCAAAGCGCCCTCTCCCCGGCCCTCTCCCGCTCGCGGGAGAGGGCGTTTTAAGTCGCGTCTTCGCGTGAGAAAGGGTTCAAGGCGAAGAAGGTTAGCACACGTTGCGGCATCCAGGCGCAGGAAGTGCTTGCGGCAGAAAAACCGGCAACAGGAAAACCGGCGTGTCCGCCTTCGTTGGGGCGCTCGATCCATACGCAGGGGCTGGTTTCTTTTTCATCCGGCAGGGAGCCAGCGGGAACGAGTGGATCGTTGAGTGCGTTGAGCAGAAGTGTTGGTGTTTCGATGGCATTGAGCCACGGGCGCGACGAAGCGCGGCGGCGGTAATCGGTCACGTTCTCGAAGCCGTGCAGGGGTGCGGTGACGGCGTCGTCGAAGTCGGTGAGTGTGCGAACGGCGGCGATTTTGTGAGGATCGACTTTGTCGGGGTATCGCTGCGCGATCACGCGAGCTTTGTGTTTTAACGTGATCATGAAATTGCGCTCGTAAAGACGGTTGAAACCTTCGTCGAACGCTTTGGCGGATTGTTCCACGTCGATGGGCGTCGAGATGGCGGCTGCGGCGGCAAGTGTGTTTGTTGCGGCTTTGCCGTGACGACCCAGCCAGTTCAGGAGGGCGCTTCCTCCGAGCGAAACGCCGACGGCGTAGCGCGTTGTTTTTTTCGGGATGCGCGAGTGGATGGCGCCAAGCATGGCGTCGATTTCGCTGTAATCGCCCATGTGGTAAGCGCGTGGCGTCACATTGATTTCACCGCCGCAACCGCGAAAATGTGGTACGACGCCACGCCAGCCGCGCCGCGCCACGGCAGCCATCATCGAGCAGGCGTAATGTGAGCGTGAGCTGCCTTCCAAACCATGAAAGAGGATGACGAGGGGCGCATTCTCTTTTGCGGGCGCATCAAGCCAGTCGAAATCCCAGAAGTCGTGATCGGGCGTGGTGACCCGTTCACGCAGCCATGCCACCGAGGCGCGTGGTTGTATGACCGGCCACACTGTTTGCGCGTGCGCACCGACGAGCCAGCGCGGACACACATAACCGGAAGCGATGATCTTTCCGTGGCGTGGCATGCAGGGCGCGATTAAAGTGCGCTTGCGGCGGCAGCCAACGCGGTACGCTTCAGATAAGTTTCCCGAACGAGCGCAGTGTCGTCGAGAAAGTATTTCAATTCGTTCAGGCGCAATGCTTGCGGGCCATCGACCAGCGCTCTTTCAGGAAACGGGTGAAAGTCGACCAGCACCATATTGGCACCAGCGATGATGCCCTGAGCGACAACATGAAAGATGTCGAGGATGCCGTCAGCGCTGGCGGCGCGTGTGCCGACGGAATGCGACGGATCAATGCACACCGGCATCCGGGTCAGCCGTTTCAACACCGGCACATGCGCGAAATCGACAAAATTGCGATGCGGGTCGCCCATGTTGGTCTTCATGCCGCGCAGGCAGAACACCACTTTGCGGTTGCCTTCCGAGGCGAGGTATTCGGCGGCGTTGATTGATTCGTCGAGCGTGATGCCGAAGCCGCGCTTGATCAGCACCGGGAATTCCTGTTGGCGGCCAATGGATTTCAACAGTTCAAAGTTTTGCGTATTGCGCGTACCGACTTGCAGCATGACGCCGGTTGCGTTGCCGGTTTCTTTGAGCGCCGCACGAATCTCGTCGATGTGCGATTCGTGCGTGATTTCCATGGCGATCACTTTGATGCCGTATTTTCCCGCAAGCTCGAAAATGTAAGGCAGGCACTGCTGGCCGTGTCCCTGGAACGCATAGGGACTGGTGCGCGGTTTGTAAGCGCCCATTCGTGTGCAGACTTGGCCGTGCTCTTGTAGCGCCTTCATCATCGCTTCGACCGATTCGCGTGAATCGACCGCGCACAAACCGGCAAACACATGAAAGCTTTCCTGGCCGAAGCGAACGCCGTTATAGTCAAACGATGTCGCCCGGTCATCCCCTTGTTGATGGCGGCCAAGAATCCGGTACGGCTCCGAGATGCGGACAATTTTTTCGACACAGGGCAGTTGCGCCATGGTTTCCTGAACCAGCATCCGGGTGTTGCCGATGAGATAGATTTCAGTGAGCGTGACCTCAGTGCCTACTTCACGATGAATCCGATGCTTGATGTCGGGGAGTTGGTTCAAACGTTCGATGAGCGCCAGGTATTCGACACTGTCGGCAGGGGTGTTGGGCGTGAGCACCAGAATCATTGCGGCAATCTTTCATTTAGAGAGTGTGAAAACGACAGCCATGAAATCGGCAGCCGCGAAAAAAAGCAATCATACAACCAGGGGACGGTCTGTGGTCGCACGAAGTATAACCCTGTACACAAGCATCATTGGGGTTGTGCCACATCAGTCTCCAGCAGCATTCGTACATAGCGGGTGTAGGGAATGCCTTTGGAACGGGCTTTGGTTTTCACCGCATTCAGCAAAGTAGCAGGCAAGCGCATATTCATCGAGGCAGACTTCGGCTCGATTTCGAAACGCATGGGTTTGAAGCCGGACATATCGTATTCCGAGAGGTCGGCTGAGGTGACGAAACGTTCAGCCGCCGCATCGCTTCGCAGCGAAGGCATGGATTTAGATTTGGTTTTTTGTTTCACTTTCATAGTGCTCTACCTCCTTCCGATCGTCCGGCTTTCGTCCTTCCAATGGCGCGCATTCGTGGTTCTTCGGGGTGCGGGTCGGCCATAACAGTCGGCTCATTCAATACAACCTGCTTGAGCTCTTCTTGAGAAACGCCATGCTTTCCACACTTTGGCCAGTTGCCGTCATCCCAATCAAGACCCGTTATTTTCGTCCTGCCAATATACACGGATGTATAGACAAATGCAACACCGTTCCCGGAATGAGTTAATTGAGTCACCTCGTGTTCACGCTAACCCGGTGTGCTCATGACCCCTGATTCCAACGCCTGCGTCATGAAGTTCACCCAGCGCACCTCTGCCCCGCTATAATTCTTAAGTTATGGGTTTACTTTATACGCTTGGTCTGAACCACACGACAGCGCCGCTGGAAATCCGCGAGAAGGTGGCGTTTTCGCCAGACGCGGTGAGTGCGGCGCTGCGCGATTTGCTGGGGGGGCGTCGGGTTAAGGAAGCAGCGATTCTGTCGACGTGCAATCGCACGGAAGTCTATTGTCGTGGCGGTGCGCCGGAAGAGGTGGCGCATTGGCTTGAGGGTGTTCACCGGTTGCCGCAGCGAATGCTGGAGCCGCATCTTTATACGCTGAAAAAGGATGAAACGGTGTCGCATGCGTTCCGGGTGGCCTGCGGACTCGACTCGATGGTGCTGGGTGAGCCGCAAATTCTGGGACAGATGAAGCAGGCTGTGCGGTCTGCTGAAGCCGCCGGGACGCTTGGATTGGTGCTCAATCGGCTGTTTCAGCATACCTTTGCGGTGGCGAAGGATGTTCGCACGCATACCGATATCGGGAGCGCTTCGATTTCGATGGCGGCAGCGGCGGTCAAACTGGCCGAGCGGATTTTTCCATCGATTTCCGAACAGAATTTGTTGTTGATCGGTGCCGGAGAGATGATCGAGTTGGCCGCAGCGCATTTCGCGGCACGCAAGCCCAAGTCCATCATGGTGGCGAACCGGACGATCGAGCGCGGTCGTGAATTGGCGGCGCGGCTCAACGCTGACGCGATAACCTTGAACGAAATTCCCGACCGCCTGGCGCAGTTCGACATGATTGTGACGTGTACGGCGTCGCCGTTGCCCATCCTCGGCAAGGGGCTTGTTGAGCGGGTGATCAAGGCGCGGCGGCATGCGCCGATTTTCATGGTCGATTTGGCGGTGCCGCGTGATATTGAAAAAGAAGTTGGCCGTCTTGACGATGTTTTTCTTTATAGCCTTGATGATTTGTCTGAAATCATCCAAAGCAATTTGCAAGTGCGGCGCGAGGCGATTGCCCAGGCTGAAGAGATGGTGTCGGCGCAGACGCTGGAATTCTTGCGCTGGCTGGAAAGCCGCTCAGTGGTGCCGACCATCAATGCGTTGCAAAGTTATCATGAAACCTTGCGCCAAAAAGAGTTGGAGCGGGCGCGTCGGCTGTTGGCCAACGGCACGCCGCCGGAAGACGTGATGGAAACGCTGACCCGTGGTCTCGTCAACAAATGCCTGCATGCGCCGTTGCAAATGTTGAACCGTGCTGCTGATGATGAACGTACTGATTTGGCGGCGCTCTATCAGCGGATTTATCAGCTTCCCGAACAGGATTCTTAGGGAACTTCTGATTCGACGATTCAACCCCATCCCCTCCCCAGCCCTCCCCCCCGACCAAAATCTCTTCGGGGGCAGGCTCTTGAAGGGGAGGGGGCAAGGGGGCGTGCTGCTTTCGCTCGTCCGGGCAGAGTATAAAGATTCGACATGAAAACTTCACTAAAACAAAAATTGCAGCATCTGGAAAACCGCTTGACGGAGATTGACGCATTGCTGGCGCGACCTGATGCGGTGGATGACATGAACCGCTTTCGTGATTTATCGAAAGAGCGTTCTGATATTGAGCCGGTCGTCGAATTGTTCCGTGATTACCGGCGTGCCGAGGATGACTGGCATACGGCGCGTGGAGCCGTGGACGATCCGGCGATGCGCGAATTCATGGAGGAAGAATCGCAACAGGCGCAAAGCCGGATGGAGGCGTTGGAGAGCGCTTTGCAAGTCGCGTTGTTGCCGAAAGACGCCAGCGATGAGCGCAATGTCTTTCTCGAAATTCGTGCAGGCACGGGTGGCGACGAATCGGCGCTGTTCGCGGGCAGTCTTTTCAGGATGTACACACGCTACGCGGAGCGGCAGCGCTGGAATGTGGAACTGGTGTCGGTGTCGGAATCAGAACTGGGCGGCTATAAGGAAGTGATTGCCCGCATCGAGGGCAATGGCGCTTATGCGCGGCTGAAATTTGAATCCGGCGGACATCGGGTTCAGCGTGTTCCGGAAACCGAAGCGCAAGGGCGCATTCATACGTCGGCATGTACGGTGGCGGTGATGCCGGAAGCCGATCCGATTGCCGATATCGAAATCAATCCGGCGGATTTGCGTATTGATACCTTTCGCGCTTCCGGTGCGGGAGGGCAGCACGTCAACAAGACCGATTCGGCAGTGCGAGTGATTCACTTGCCCACCGGATTGGTTGTCGAATGTCAGGACGACCGGTCACAGCATCGCAATCGTGCGCAAGCGATGGCGGTGCTGGCGTCGCGTTTGCTGGAACGTGAGCGTCAGGCACGCAATCAAAAAGAAGCGAGCATGCGAAAAAGTTTGATCGGGTCGGGGGATCGCAGCGAACGCATTCGCACGTACAATTTTCCGCAAGGGCGGGTCACAGACCATCGGGTCAATCTGACGTTGTACAAAATCGAAGCCATCATGGACGGCGATATTGACGAGATGATTGATGTGCTGACGCAAGAATTTCAGGCGGAACAACTGGCTTCTTTGGGCGAGTGAGATGCCGCTGACACTGGCGCAATGGAGTCAGACGTCGGAATTGCCAGCGTTGGAAGCGCGGATGCTTTTGGCGCATGTGTTGCAGGTGACGCCGGCGTGGGTTATCGCGCACGATGAAGTCACGCTCGATGAAATGCTGAAACACCGCTTTGACGCATTGGCAACGCGGCGGCGGCGAGGCGAGCCGATGGCGTATCTTGTTGGCGAAAAAGAATTCTGGGGCATGACGTTCAGGGTGACGCCGGATGTTTTGATTCCGCGCCCCGATACAGAAACACTGGTTGAAACGGCGCTGCGATACCTTCCGGCAGAACGGGAAGCGCGTGTGCTCGATCTTGGAACGGGTTCGGGTGCGGTTGCCATCGCCATGGCGTGTGAACGACCGCACGCACGGTTCTGGGCAACGGACGTTTCGGCAGCCGCCCTGCGTCTGGCCGAAGAAAACGCCATGCGTTTGTTGCAGCAAGACGCTTCCCGAATCGCCTGGTGTTTATCGGATTGGTTTGCGGCGTTTCCGGAGCCGCAGCAAGCGTCGGAACAGTTTTCCGTGATCGTCAGCAACCCGCCGTACATTGCGCAAGCCGACACACACCTTGATGAAGGCGATGTTCGCTTTGAGCCGCGTGGCGCACTCGTCGGAGGCGCCTTGGGGTGGGAAGCGTTGCAAACCATTGCGCGACAAGCCCCGTCCTATTTACAGCCGGGTGGCGTTTTGTTGATGGAACACGGCTACGATCAGAGCGATGTGGTGAAGGCGTTGTTGCGCGAAGCCGGATTCACGCAATGCGAAACGGTCTGCGATCTTGCCGGTGTGCCGAGAGTGACGTTGGGGGGGATGAACAGTTTATAAATCAGCCAAACGCTCGACTTCAGCTTGACGCGCCAGCGCCACAGCGTCTCGAAGATTCAAGCGCAACATAATTAACCTGAAAACCGTGGTTTGAACGTTTGACAGTCTTTGCTCATCTTTATTAACCGATTATCGAGCAGACTCAATATAAAAGCTCTTGACCCATATTACTTCGCAGGCGCCTTCGCCTGTGTCGTCGCGTGTCAACGAGCTTTGAATGTTCCAGCCGTTGGATCGTTCGATCCTGACCAGATAGCCGTCGATATTTATAATGTGCCCCGGTCGAACTTCTTTTATGGACGAGGCGATGGTTTCACTGGCGGGAATCAGATGCATGTTGGCGCTGTGTCTTTCGATCTCTCGATGCGGAATGGGATATTCTCTGACAGACCAAAAATAAAAGCGGTTTCTTTGCGAAATACGTATTTTGTCGAGGATGGCGCTGTCCGACATCTGCTTCCATCCGAGCGCGAGATCGACGGGCATCAGATCACCATTTGCTTCGCCATCATAATTTCGACGGCTTAATACCCTGGCTCGAATTTTGAAGGTTGCCAGCGGGGTGATAACAGCATCGCCCTTCTGGAAAGAGGCAGCAGATGTTTCTTCTTGAGCGGGCTCCTCAGCGACAAGAGCGCCCGAGGCATGAGATACCGAGCGGTTGTTCCATGCGTTATACCCCTGCCAGGCGACAAGGGCAAATAAAAGCAGGAGGAAAAACCGCCGTATCAATATCGTCCCTGTTGTTTGTAGAGGTAGTTGGTCAGTTCGGCTTGCTGCATGGACAACTGATATTGAACCTGATGGGCAACGCGCAGGATCGCCCGCATCACGTTATAGACAATGCGAGGCTCCTTATCCAGCAGCGTTTCCAGTTTGGTGCGGCTTATCGTGAACGTTTGTGTTGGCGTCAGCGCGACCAGTGAAGCATAACGCTGGGTATTGTCCATGAAGCCCAGCTCGCCAGCGAAGTTGTCGACGGTTATCGTGTTAAGCAACTCCTGATCGGGAGTGCCGGCATTTTTGATGACGCCGAGCGAACCTTTGACGACGACTTGCAGATTTTCGTCAGCCGTTCGCTCACGAACCACAATGTCTCCTTCCTGATAATCGTGCATTTCAATGAGGGAGGCCAATATTTTGCACTGTTCGGGATTGAGTTCTGTCGCCAGCTTGCTTTTGCCGAGAACTTCAAAACGCACATCGTCCATGATCAACACCTTTTGAAAAAGAAAGCAAAAAACATATTAGCGCGTGAGTGCGCAAGGCGATCATACCTGAGAATCAGGCAAAATAGGAACAACAAAGAAAGAGCAGGAAACCGCAATGAAAAAATGGTTAATAAAAACAAAAAACGGCGTCAGCCGTAAGGCAGCGCCGTAAAGTTGAAGCGGTATCTTCAAAAGTTGTCCACACGATGAGTGTGGACAACTTTTGAATTCTGTCGTGCCGGAGTCAATAAAGTTTCGGCGGCAGTTGCTGGCTGCGCAGGCGCTTGTGGTGGCGCTTGGCGGCAGCGGCTTTTTTGCGTTTGCGTTCGGAGGTTGGCTTTTCGTAGAACTCACGGGCGCGCAGCTCGGTGAGCAGGCCGGTTTTTTCGATGGTGCGTTTGAAGCGACGCAAAGCGGCTTCAAACGGTTCGTTTTCGCGGACGCGGACGTTAGGCATGCAACAGAATCCTTTGTAAAAAAATGGGCTTAGCCCGAAATTGGCAGAAACATGAAATTATAGCGTCTTTACGGCGGCAGAGTAAAGCAGCAGCTTCGTTCGGAAGCGAAAAGCGCGGGATAATGGCAACAAGTGGCGACAAAAATCTATATAGAATAAATGTGGGCGAGACTGTGGGTGAGACGCCCGCGCTCCCAGGTCAAACCATTTCCCTAAACCCGGTAGGGGCATACAATGCGATGCAACCGAGTATGTAGCAGACTAAGGAGAAAGGGAAAATCATGGCACGTCGAATTATAGGGGTAGATGAGCGGCCACCGTTGTTGGAAATGCTGCCGCTGAGTTGTCAGCATTTGTTCGCGATGTTCGGGGCGACGGTTTTGGTGCCGATTCTGTTCGGGGTCAACCCGGCGACGGTGTTGTTGTTCAACGGTATCGGCACGATTCTGTACCTGATTATCTGCAAGGGGCGGATTCCGGCTTATTTGGGGTCGAGTTTCGCGTTTCTGTCGCCGGTGCTGTTGATCTTGCCGGTTTACGGTTACGAGGCGGCATTGGGCGGGTTTATCGTAGTGGGCGCGGTGTTTTGTTTGGTGTCGCTGATTGTTGCCAAAGTCGGCATCGGCTGGATCAAAGTGGTGTTTCCTCCGGCAGCGATGGGCGCGATTGTGGCGGTGATCGGGCTTGAATTGGCGGGAGTGGCGGCCAAGATGGCGGGACTGCTGCCGGAAGCAGGCGAGGTCGCCGATCCGGCGGTGGTGACGATTTCGCTGTTTACGCTGGCGGTGACGGTGCTGGTGTCGGTCGTGTTCCGCGGGTTTCTGGCGATCATTCCGGTTTTGATCGGCGTGCTGGCCGGTTATACGCTGGCGTTTTTCATGGGCAAGGTTGATTTCACGGCAGTTTCCAATGCATCCTGGTTCGCGTTGCCGACGTTTTATACGCCGAAGTTTGAATGGATCGTGATTATCACGATTTTGCCAGCGGCGCTGGTGGTGGTTGCCGAACACATCGGACACTTGATCGTGACCGCCAATATCGTCGGCAAGGATTTGATGCGTGAGCCGGGGCTGCACCGCTCGATGCTCGGCAACGGGCTGTCAACCATGTTGTCCGGTTTTTTCGGGTCGTCGCCGAATACGACCTACGGCGAAAACATCGGCGTACTGGCGATTTCAAAGGTTTATAGCACCTGGGTGATCGGCGGCGCGGCGGTGCTGGCGATTATGTTGTCGTGCGCCGGCAAGTTGGCGGCGGTGATCCAGGCGATTCCGGTGCCGGTGATGGGCGGTGTGTCGCTGCTGCTGTTCGGCATCATCGGCGCTTCCGGCATTCGGGTGCTGGTCGATGCCAAGGTTGATTACAGCAAGGCGCAAAATCTGATTCTGACCTCGGTTATTCTGATTGTCGGCGTTTCCGGCGCCAAGCTGCACATGGGCGCGGTCGAGCTGAAAGGGATGGCGCTGGCGACGGTGATCGGCGTCGGTATGAGTTTGCTTTTCAAGGGAATCGATATGTTGCGCGGCGAAGAAGCGGCGGCGGTGGAGTAAGCGTACTTCATGCGATAATCGCAGCCTCGAAGGTTTCACGAATTTCAATCGACAGACAGGTTTCACTATGGCAAACGAAAAAAGCAAGGGATACGAAAAAAGCAAGGTGTACGAAAAAAGCAGCGGCGACGAAAAAGGCAAGGGCGTCGAGAAGGGCAAAGCTCTGGCAGAGGCTTTGGCGCAGATCGAAAAGCAGTTCGGCAAAGGCTCGATCATGAAAATGGGCGAGTCGCAGATTCAGTCCGATTTGCAGGTGATCCCGACCGGCTCGCTGGGGCTGGACATCGCGCTTGGCGCCGGTGGCTTGCCGCGCGGTCGGGTGGTGGAAGTTTATGGGCCGGAAGCGTCGGGGAAGACAACCTTGTGCTTGCAGGTGGTTGCCCAGGCGCAAAAACTGGGCGGGACGGCAGCGTACATTGACGCGGAAAACGCGCTCGACCCGGTTTATGCCGGTAAGCTCGGTGTCAACGTCGGCGACTTGCTGATTTCGCAGCCGGACACCGGCGAACAGGGACTGGAAATTGCCGATATGCTGGTGCGTTCGGGCGGTGTCGATCTCATCGTGATCGACTCAGTGGCGGCGTTGGTGCCGAAGGCCGAAATCGAGGGCGATATGGGCGACCAGTTGCCGGGTTTGCAGGCGCGGCTGATGAGTCAGGCATTGCGCAAGCTGACCGGTAACATCAAACGCGCCAACGTGCTGGTGATTTTCATCAACCAGATTCGGATGAAGATCGGCGTGATGTTCGGCAATCCGGAGACGACCACCGGCGGCAATGCGTTGAAGTTCTACGCTTCGGTGCGTCTGGACATTCGTCGCATCGGTGGGATCAAGAAGGGCGATGAAGTGATCGGCAACGAAACTCGCGTCAAAGTCGTTAAAAACAAAATCGCGCCGCCGTTCAAAGAAGCCTTGTTCGACATCCTCTACGGCGAGGGTATTTCGCATGAAGGCGAGCTGATCGAGCTGGGCGTTCAGCACAAAATCGTCGATAAGTCCGGCGCTTGGTACGCCTACAACGGCGACAAGATCGGGCAGGGCAAGGACAACGTGCGCGATTATCTGAAAGCCAACCCGGCGGTGGCGCAGGAGATCGAGGCCAAAGTACGGGCAGCCGCCGGAGTGCGTGAGCCGGTAACGGTCAATCCTGCGGCCAAACCTCCGACCGGAAAGGAAAGCGCGTAATCGGCAAAATTGCCACAGAGAGAAAAGCCGTGCGGGAAAGCGCGGCTTTTTTTGTTGAACTGGAGAACGATAATGCTAAAATATGCGGTTCGCCGGAAACGGCGATTTTCGCATCGAACGGGAGGAGAGGGGGTCGGCGTGTCGATTACGTTGTTCGTATTTTCCTTGGACAGAATACGGTTCCCAAAACGATGAAAACGATGAATTTAACCAGAGGAAGTGGTGCGCCTACCTGTGCATCAAGGAGAAAAAACACGATGAGCGGCATTCAGACGCAAAAAGAAGCCGAAACGCTGGACGGAGTCCTGGAAGCAGAGGCGCTTCAATATCACAGCCTTCCGAAACCCGGAAAAATCGAGGTCATTCCCAGCAAGCCCCTGACCACGCAGCGCGAATTGGCGTTGGCCTATACGCCGGGCGTTGCGTCGGCTTGCGAAGCGATCGCCAAATCGCCGGACGATGCGATGCTTTATACGTCGCGTGGCAATCTGGTCGCCGTGATTTCGAACGGCACCGCCGTGTTGGGGCTTGGCTCCATTGGGCCGCTGGCGAGCAAGCCGGTGATGGAAGGCAAAGGGGTTTTGTTCAAGAAGTTCGGCGGCGTCAATGTGTTTGATCTTGAGATTGACGAAAAAGACCCGCAAAAACTGATTGACATCATTGCCAGCCTGGAGCCGACCTTCGGCGGCATCAACCTTGAGGACATCAAAGCGCCCGAATGCTTCTTCATTGAAGACGAACTGAGGAAGCGGATGAAAATCCCGGTGTTTCACGACGATCAGCACGGAACGGCGATCGTCGCGGCGGCGGCTTTGCTCAATGCGCTGAAAGTAGTCGATAAAAGCATCGACCAAGTGCGTTTTGTCTGTTCAGGCGCCGGCGCAGCGGCCATCGCCTGCATGAATTTGCTGGTCTATCTGGGGCTCAAAAAAGAAAACATCCTCGTCTGCGATTCCAAAGGCGTGATTCATACCGGGCGAGAGAACCTCGATCCGACTAAACAAAAGTATGCCGCAAAAACAGACTGCCGGACACTGGCGGAAGCTATTTCCGGGGCGGATATCTTCCTCGGCGTTTCGGGTCCGAAAACCATGGACACCGAGATGGTTCAGAAAATGGGCGCCAAGCCGATCATTCTGGCGCTTGCCAATCCCGAGCCGGAAATTCGTCCTGAACTGATACGCTCGGTGCGCGACGATGCAGTCATTGCAACCGGACGTTCGGATTACCCGAACCAGGTGAACAATGTGCTTTGCTTCCCATACATCTTCCGTGGGGCGCTTGATGTCGGCGCGACGGCCATCAACAAACAGATGAAATCCGCCTGCGCCCTCGCGCTGGCGGCGCTGGCGCACAATAACCCGGCCCAACCGTTTAGTGCCGATTATCTGATTCCGTCGCCGTTCGATACCCGCCTGCGCTCCGAATTGCCATTGGCCGTCGCCAAGGCGGCGATGGAAAGCGGTGTCGCCACCCGGCCGATTGACGACCTCGAAAAATACCGTGCGACATTGTCGTTGAGTCTGTAGTCCATAGGGTGGGCAAAGCGTAGCGCGTCATTCTGCGCGAAGTCGCAGAATCCAAAAATCAACTCACGCAAAGAGGCACGAAAAACGCGAAGAAAAAGCCTCTGTCTCGCCTCCCCCTTTTTTCAAAGAGCTTGTCCCCGAAACGATTTTGATCGGAGAGGGTGTCGGTGAAGCCGACGGGGGTTTATGAAGCGCGGAGAAGAAACCTGAGCTTCCCCCGAAATTTCGTCTCCCGTGCCGGGATGAGATAATCTAACCGGCATGTAAGGAGAAAGAGATGAAGATACCGAGACGGGAATACACAACAGAGTTCAAGGAGGTGGC
>JAITMR010000035.1 GCA_031277215.1 Burkholderiales bacterium | reverse complement strand
ATTTTGTTCGCCATCAATGAAACCCTGGAAAACTACACGCGTGAAGAGATTGCGATGTTCGTGCGCAAGGCGCAGGGAATGAGCCCATGAGAGATGAATGGATGTGTAGATACCTATGCCTTCAAGGGGAGGGAGCTTTGTCCGTGTCTTCGCGTGTGTACACACGGTGGATGATGCAGCTGCGAATTCACGACTCTATTGAAAAAGGCACAATCAGGCTCCCCTCGCCCGCTTGCGGGGGAGGGGAGGGGGAGAGGGTGGTGGATTCACGCGAAGGCGCGGAGAAAGGCACGATGCACATAGCGATTTTGGGCAGGAGAGACGTCATTCCTGATTCCTGACCTCTTATTCCTGATGCAGCAACACGACTGCTTGTGCCGCAATGCCTTCCTCGCGTCCTGTGAAACCGAGTTTCTCTGTCGTTGTCGCTTTCACCGAAACGCGCTCAATCTTGCAATGCAAATCTTCGGCGATGGTTTGCCGCATTTTTTCGCGGTGTGGCGCCAGTTTGGGGCGTTCGGCCATCACGGTCACATCAACGTTGCCGACTTGATAGCCGCGTGTTTCGATTTCACTGACGACTTGACGCAACAACGCGCGACTGTCTGCGTCTTTGTAACGCACGTCCGAATCTGGAAAAAAATGACCGATGTCGCCCAGCGCCAACGCACCAAGCAGGGCATCCATCACCGCATGCAGCACGACATCAGCGTCGGAATGTCCGGCCAGACCGCGCTCGAAGGGAATGTCAACGCCGCCCAATCGCAGCGGGCGGTTTTCGGCAAACGCGTGAGCATCGAAACCGTGACCGATTCGGATCATCGCTGTTCCTTTTGAAAAGCCAGAATCGCTTCGGAGAGCAGCAGGTCTTCGGAGTAGGTCAGTTTGAGATTCTGCGAGCTTCCACGTAACAGCATTGGCAAAGCGCCGCCTGTTTGCTTGCAGTAGCGCTCGACAGCCTGCGATTCGTCGGTGCACGACAGGGCATCTTCTTGCGACAACGCTTTGCACAATACGCCGTAGCGAAACATTTGCGGCGTTTGGGCTGACCAGTAACGCACCCGATCCAATGTCGTATACACCCGATGCGTATGGATGTCGGCTGCACTTTCCTTCAAGGTATCGGTCAATGGCATCGCCAAAAGTGCGCCGTTTTCACTTGCCGGAGCTTCGTGCGCAACCGTCGTGAGCGATTGCAAGCACGCTGTCGGTACGCAAGGTCTGACTGCGTCGTGGACGGCGATCCAGTCTTGATCGCTGCATTGCTTTTTCAATACCAGAAGACCGTTTCGCACGCTTTCGGCTCGGGTAACACCTCCGCAGTAAAGTGTTTCCACACCGGAAGGCAGGTTGGCAAGCGTCGAAAATTGTTTGTCGTCCGGTGCCAGCACCACGACAATTCGATCAGGGCTCAATCCTTGCTGCAAACGCCACAATGTGCATTCGAGCACGGTTCGCCCGAACAGCGGCATGTATTGTTTCGGTCGCAATCCGCCGAAACGCTGCCCGCCACCGGCAGCCGGAACAAGGGCGATCAGTTTGGAGGAGGGCATGTCGGGTTTTTCCTGGCGAACATCCGAAATGATACCGCGTCTTCTTGAAAACCGTTCTCAAAAGCAAAAACCCTGTCTGCCGACAGGGTTTCCCACTTTTTTTCATCTCCGCATGACGCGAAGCGCAAGAAAACTTACGCCGCCGCTACGACGTTGACGAATTTGTTTCCTTTGGGACCTTTGACGGTAAACTGTACAGTTCCGTCAACTTTTGCAAACAGCGTGTAATCCTTGCCGCAACCGACGTTGACGCCCGGGTGCATTTGTGTGCCGCGCTGCCGAACGATGATGCTGCCGGCGCGAATCAGCTCGCCGCCGTAAGCCTTGACGCCCAGACGCTTGGCCTGCGAATCGCGACCGTTACGGGAACTGCCGCCTGCTTTTTTATGTGCCATGGCTCAACTCCTTTCAGGCAACGATGCTGTCGATGCGCAACAGCGTGTAGTTTTGACGGTGCCCTTGGTGCTTCTGATAGTGCTTGCGCCGCCGCATTTTAAAAATTTTGACCTTGGCTCCGCGAGCATGCTCCAGAACGGTCGCTTTGACCGCTGCGCCTGCCAGCGTGGGTTGTCCCAGACGTACGCTATCGCCTTCCCCAACCATCAATACTTGATCGAGGATCACTTCTGCGTTCACGTCCGCCGGTATCTGTTCTACTCTCAATTTTTGGCCAGCCGCAACTTTATACTGTTTGCCGCCGGTTTTTATGACCGCGTACATGAATAACTCCACTAAAAAATTTCCCCACAGCGGGGAAATATATAATTATAAAGGGTTTTCCGGGTTTTTGTCAAAAGCAGGAATCAGGGATTGGGCATCAGGGGGCGAACAACAACGTCATTGTGAGTGCGGTGAAGGAATCCAAAAAATCTGCGCTTCGAAACAACGCGGGATTGTTTCGTCATTTCATTCCTTGCACCTTCTCCGCGGCTTCGCGTGAGGCCGATCCGTCGCGGTTCGCTGCGCTCACCGTGACCTACGCTTCTGATTCTTGTCCTCCCGATTCCTGATCCCGCTTCGGTTGCTTCTGGTTTTTACGTCCATACAGCCCCCTTCTGCCGACGCGGTGCCGGGGCGTCGTTCCATCGGGCGCTGCTGCTTTGTTTTCGCCTGTCGGCGCTTCAAAGGAGGGGAGCGTATCCGCTTTCGGGCTATGTGGCTTGCGATCTACTTTGAAGCGCACGCCTTTTGTTTTTTTCTTCGACGTGTCGACCGACATGGAACCGTTGGTTTTTTTCTTGCCGAACGGGGTTCGCAGCGTTTTTTCCGGTGTTTTTTCGGTTGCGCCGCCCGACATTTTCAGCCCGACGGATTTGATCAACGTCGCTAATTCTGTTTGTTCCAATTCAAGCACATCGCCGCGTTTGGCGACGCTCGGCATATTGACGACGCCGTAGCGGGTGCGGATCAACCGGCTCACCGTCAGCCCCAGCGCTTCAAACAGCCGCCGCACTTCGCGGTTGCGCCCTTCCTGAATGGTGATGTGATACCAGTGGTTGACGCCTTCACCGCCGCCATCGAGCAGTTTTTCACAGCGCACCGGCCCGTCTTCCAGCTCGACGCCGGTTTTCATCTCTTGAATCTGGTCTTCGTTTAGCTCGCCGATGATCCGCACTGCGTATTCCCGCTCGACTTCATAGCGCGGGTGCATCAGCCGGTTGGCGAGTTCGCCGGAATTGGTGAAAAGCAAAAGGCCTTCGGTGTTGAAATCGAGGCGACCGATCGAGATCCACTTGGCACCATGAATCGGCGGCAACCGATCGAACACCGAAGCACGTCCTTCCGGATCGTCGCGCGAAACGATTTCTCCAGCCGGTTTGTGATACAGCAAAACGCGCGGTTGCGGCTCGGTGAAACGAATTTTCACCGGCTCGCCGTTGATTCGCACTTCATCGCCCGGCCCGACTTTCTGGCCGATTTCCGCTGGCATCCGGTTGACCGTGATGCGACCGGCGAGGATCAGTTCTTCCATCGCCCGCCGCGAACCGAAGCCGCACGACGCCAACACCTTGTGCAGGCGTTGCGGCTCCGAAAATACTTCGTCAGTGGTTTTCTTGATCTTGGTTGGCAGTGTTTCCGCAAACTTGTGCATCACCAAGTTCGGCTGGTGTGTTTTCGACGAGTTGGCTGAGAATCGGGCTTGCGAGGGCAAGCGGTGCTTCAGCGGCCTTGGCTGGGGCATCAGGCATCTCCAGTAAATGTGAGGAATCCAGTTCGGCCAGTGGAGGCAATTCTGCCAGTGAACACAGACCGAGATCATTTAAAAAATTTTTAGTTGTTGCATAAAGGGCAGGGCGCCCCGGCGTTTCACGGTGACCGACGGCCTCCACCCACTGCCGATCTTCGAGCGCTTTGATTATCCCCGATGATACCGCAACACCGCGGATGGCTTCAATGTCGCCGCGCGTTGCCGGTTGCCGATAAGCGATGATCGCCAGCGTTTCCATCACCGCCCGCGAATAACGCGGCGGTTTCTCCGACGACAAACGTTCCAGGCTGCGCTGCACTTCGGACTTCCCCTGAAAACGCCAACCGCCCGCGACCGCCACCAGTTCAACCATTCGCCCCTTCCAGGCTTCTTTCAGGGCTGTCAACAAATGACGGACAAAGTTCGCCGTCAGCGGCGGATCGAACAGCTTGCACAGTTGCGGTACGGGTACTGCTTCGCCCGACACCAAAAGCGCGGCTTCCAGCATTTTCGTGTAATAGGCGATTTCTTCTTCGGTGTGCGAAACGTCGGCGACATCAACCGTTTCGGTTTCAGCGTCGATTTTTTCGCTTCCCGTTACCGCTTCATCGACAACAGCGTCAATTGCAGCAGTTGCGTCATTTGAGGTCTGTGTTCCGTCGCACTCGGCAAGCATGGTTTCCTGTTCCTTGCTCATTTTTTCTTTCCAGTGAAAAACATCTCAACGTTGAAACCGTGTCCGAAAATATCCGGTCTACAAAGTTTCATCGTCGTCATTCAACACAAACGGCGCTTCTCGTTTGCTTTGCACATAAATCGGCGCGAAAGGCGCGGCTTGCGCGATTTCGATCAACTGCTCACGCGCCAGTTCCAGCAACGCCAGGAACGTCACGACCAGATGCGGAACATCAGAGTGTTCGTGAAACAGCGTGATGAACTCTCGATAATCGCCATTCTCCAACAGCTTCAACACCCGACTCATTTCTTCACGCACCGACAACTGCTCACGCGAGATCAAATGGCGCCGCGCTGTTTTGGCGCGAACAATCAGCGAAGCCCAGGCTCGCCGCAAATCTTCCGGCGCCACATCGGGCAACCGTGCCTCCGCCATCCGGTCAAACCAGATACACACCGTTGCAAAATCGCGGCCCTCTTGCGGCATTGCGTCGAGCGCCTGAGCCGCTGCTTTCATCTGCTCGTATTCAAGCAAACGGCGCACCAGTTCAGCACGCGGGTCTTCCGGTTCTTCGCCGGGCATCGTCGGCGGTTTGGGCAACAACAACCGCGATTTGATTTCGATCAGCACTGCCGCCATCAATAAATATTCGGCGGCCAACTCCAAATGACTGCGCCGCATCATCTCAACGTAACCCAGATACTGCCGCGTCAATTCCGCCATCGGAATGTCGAGCACGTTGATGTTTTGTTTGCGAATCAGGTACAGCAATAAATCAAGCGGCCCCTCGAACATTTCGAGAAAAACTTCCAGCGCCTCGGGCGGGATGTACAGATCGCTCGGCAGCTCCGTCATCATCTCGCCGTAAACCCGGGCGATGGGCTTTGTCTCGCCGACAACCGCTATCGGCGCTTCTGTCAGAAGCGCTCCTGTTACTCCGCTTATCTGTGTTTCGCTCACCCGAAACTCCGGTCGTATGAAACACCCATCGCTTCGCGCACATCGCGCATCGTTTCGTTCGCTTGCTTGCGCGCCCGTGCGCAACCATCGGCAAGGATACTGCGCACCAGCGCCGGATCGTCGAGATACGGCTGCGCCCGTTCACGTATCGGTTCCTGCTCTCTCAGAATACCGTCGATTACCGGTTGTTTGCATTCAAGACAGCCGATGCCCGCCGTTGTGCAGCCTTTAACCACCCAGTCGCATACATCCTTGCTCGAATAAATTCGGTGCAGCGGCCACACCGGGCAGCGTTCGGGATTGCCCGGATCAGTGCGCCGCATCCGCGCCGGATCGGTTTGCATCGTGCGTATCTTGCGCGTCAACTCAGCGGGCTCTTCGCGCATCAGAATAGCGTTGCCGTACGATTTCGACATTTTCTGTCCGTCGGTGCCCGGCACTTTCGAGGTTTCGGTCAACAGCGGCTTCGGCTCGACCAGAATCACCCGCCGCGCACCCTCAAGATAACCAAATAACCGTTCACGATCACCCAGCGGTAGATTCTGCGTTTCTTCGAGCAATTCTTTCGCCGCTTCCAGCGCTTCGGTGTCGCCGCGCTCTTGAAAAGCCTTGTGCAGTTCTTCGTAGCGGCGTGCTTTTTTGCTTCCCAATTTTTTAATGGCAGCTTGCGCTTTTTCTTCGAACTCGGGTTCGCGCCCGTAAAAATGATTGAAGCGCCGTGCCATTTCGCGCGTCAATTCAAGATGCGATACCTGATCTTCACCGACTGGCACCATATTGGCGCGATAAATCAGAATGTCGGCACCCATCATCACCGGATAGCCAAGAAATCCGTAGGTTGACAAATCACGGTCGGCGAGTTTTTGCTGCTGGTCTTTGTAGGTGGGCACCCGCTCCAGCCAACCTACCGGCGTTGTCATCCCAAGCAGCAGCGCCAGTTCAGCATGTTCAAGCACTTGCGATTGCACAAAGACGGTTGACTGCGACGGATCAATCCCTGCGGCCAGCCAATCGACAACCATTTCAAAGGCGCTGTCGGCAATTAATTCCGGCGTTTCGTAATGCGTCGTCAACGCATGCCAGTCAGCGACGAAGTAAAAACATTCGTACTGTTCTTGCAAGCGCACCCAATTTTTGAGTGCGCCGTGATAATGGCCGAGATGCATGCGCCCCGTCGGGCGCATTCCTGACAATACACGATCAGCAAACATGAATTTTTCTTACTGCGAGTTAGTTGTTACGAGTTAATAAATCGAGGCCAACCCATCGAGGGCATGAAACGTTGTGTGGGCGCTTGCCCGTCGTTTGTTTTATTCGGTCTTTCTACATTCCGGTAAATACACCGATCAACCAGGCACCCGCTACCATCAGCGGTTTCATCAACAACCACAAAACGCCGCTTATTGCCAACACGACCACAATAATCAGCCCATAAGGCTCGGTTCGCGAATAGTTCATTGCCCATTTCCACGGCAAAAACGAATACAGGATTCGACCGCCGTCAAGCGGTAGAATCGGAAGCAGGTTCAGCGCCATCAAAAGCAGATTGAACCACACTCCGAATCGCGCCATGGTCATCAGGCTATCGCCCAGAAGCCCGGGAAACTGTATCGCCAGTTTTGCGATAACCGCCCAGCCTAACGCCATCACCAGATTCGACAACGGCCCCGCCGCCGAAACCCAACGCATGTTCCGAATCGGGTCTTTGAAGTTTCGCGGCTGAACCGGCACCGGCTTCGCCCATCCGAACAACAGCATCGGCCCACCCGAAAACTTCGCCATCAAGAACAACGCCAGCGGAACCAGAATCGTACCGACAGGATCAATGTGTTTGATGGGGTTCAGTGTAATACGGCCAAGCATCTCCGCTGTGCGATCCCCGAACCTGCGCGCTGTGTAACCATGCGCCGCTTCGTGCAACGTGATCGCCAGAATGGCTGGCACACCGTACAGTATGATAGTGACAAGAATGGAATCCATCCGCGCTATTTTACCGTAGACTGCGTATTCTGCCGTAATTTCGAATCATACCGTATTTTTGCCAAAAAGGATCAAACGCGCCAAACTTCTGTAGTCTGCCCGTTTTCCTCTGCTGTTTCTCTATTTTTTACTTTTGCCATGTCGCACAAATTGCCTACGATAGATGCGCTGCAAAACCGACCCGGTCCGTTGATTCTACTGCTGGCCGCGTTGGTAATGATCGGCCCTTTTTCGGTCGATATGTACCTGCCAGCGTTTCCGTCCATCGAGGCTTCCTTCGGCGCATCGCCCGCCGCTTTGCAGCAAACGCTGTCGATTTATCTGATGGCCTATGCCGTCATGATGCTCTGGCATGGCGCACTGGCCGATGCTTGGGGGCGTCGGCCTGTGATTCTGGCGTCGCTGGCAATCTATGCTATTGCAACATTGGGTTGCGCTATCGCCAATAACATTGAAACGTTGTGGTTGTTCCGGGCGATGCAAGGCGTTTGCGCCGGTGTCGGCTTGGTGATTGGCCGTACTATTGTGCGTGACATCTTTCACGGCATCGCAGCGCAAAAAGTGATGGCGCAAATCACACTGTTCTTTTCCATAGCGCCCGCTATTGCGCCCATTGCTGGCGGGTTATTGGTCGGTCTCGGCAGTTGGCGTGCCGTATTCTGGGGTTTGCTGATTCTTGTCGTCCTGCTGCTGACTTGGTGTTATCGGGCATTGCCGGAAACACTAGCGCCGGAAGCGCGGCAATCGCTTCACCCCGGTTCACTGTGCCGTAATTATCGAACCGTAATCTTTCGCTCCGAATTTTTCCTGCTGGCGTTGACACTGGCGCTGAATTTCGCCGGCTTCTTCATTTACATCGCCGGAGCGCCGTCGTTTCTCGTCAAATTGCTCGGCGTTTCCGAGCAGGGTTTTGCCTGGCTTTTTGTGCCTATGGTTTTCGGCACAGCCTGCGGCGCTACGCTTGCCGGAAAGCTCGCCGGACGTATTTCACCCGAACAAATCATTACCCTCGGCTACCTTTGCATGGGCGTGGCCAGCCTGTTCAACCTTGGCTTGTGTCTTTTTTTCCCCGCCAATGTAATGTGGAACGTGTTGCCCGTTATGCTTTATACCGTCGGTTCCGGCATGATTGCCCCCAACGTTTTTCTCTTTCTGCTGGCGGTTTTTCCGACATTGCGCGGTCTGGCGTCATCGCTGCAAGGGTTTCTGCAATTCTCATTGGCAGCGCTGGTCAGCGCGTTTTTGGTACCATTGATTGATGCTTCATTACTCACGCTGGCTTTTGGTATGATGGCATTTGCAGTCGCTGGCGGTGCGTTGTGGATGATTTATCGAAAAACCCGAGCGCCGCTTGATTCCGATACTTTTTGATTTTTGTTATGCGCTTTTTTATCGCTACTCTTTTTTTCGTTTCGCCGCTGTTGTTTTTCTCCACTGTGCAAGCGCAGGGCACATCAACCGCGCAACCGCTCTTGTCGACGATCAAGCTGACTGTCGGTAGCCACACCGTTATCGCGGAAGTCGCGCAAACGCCCGAACAACGCGAGCGCGGCCTGATGCATCGCTTCACGTTACCCAATGGCCACGGGATGCTCTTCGTGTTCGAGCGCCCGCAGCCGCTTTCCTTCTGGATGAAAAACACACCAGCGCCGTTGTCGATAGCTTTCATCGACGAACGCGGCACCATTCTCAATATCCGCGACATGACACCGAACGATGACAAAACGCTGCACCGCTCACAAGGCAACGCGCTCTACGCGCTCGAAGTGCGCAAAGGTTGGTTCGACGAACAAGGCATTAAAGCAGGCGCGTCCGTGCGCGGGCTGCCGCCTGCGGCGAAGCAATAACGTTGCTTCGGTTTATGCTGTAGGGTAGGCAAAGCGTAGCATGCCCACCATCAGGCATTAAGCGAAGACGGGGTGAGGGGAGTTGCGTCTTCGCGTGGGGCAGACCAGAAATCTTTCTTACTTTTCGTGTCTTTCGTGTCTAATTCCTACTTGTGCCGCTGCTTCAAACAATGCACTACCGCGTCCATGTCCAACCCCTGATCTTGCAACAACACCAGCAAGTGATACATCAGATCGGCGGCTTCGTTGGTTAATTCTTCGCGATCCTGCGCCATCGCCGCCAGCGCGATTTCGATAGCTTCTTCACCGACTTTCTGCGCAATGCGTTTTGTGCCGCTGGCGTAAAGCCGCGCGGTGTAAGAGCTTTCGGGATCGGCGTGTTTGCGTTGCGCCAACAATTGTTCGAGTTCGTGCAAAAATACCAACCGGCTGGCCGTCGGCGAAAAGCAACTCGATGTGCCTTGATGGCACGTCGGCCCTTCCGGTAACGCCAGAACGAGCAGCGCATCATGGTCGCAATCGACGGCGATTTCGACGACGTTAAGAAAATGGTTGGTCGTTTCACCTTTTGTCCACAGCCGTCCTTTGCTGCGCGAATAAAACGTGACCCGTCCGCTCATTTCGGTTGCCGTCAACGCTTCTTCATTCATGAAGCCAAGCATCAACACTTCGCCGGATACCGCATGTTGAATGATCGCTGGAAGAAGGCCGTTGCCTTTTTTCCAGTCCAGTTTTTCTCGTTGCTCCGCATATAGCTTGATCTTTAACATGGCCGCACCTCTATTCCTTTTTCCTTGAGGTAACGCTTCAATTCACCGATGTCAACAATTCGCTTGTGAAACACCGATGCCGCCAACGCGCCGTCCACTTTGGCTTCTTCAAACGCCGCAAGAAAATGCGCCATCTCACCAGCCCCGCCCGAGGCAATCAACGGAACGTTGCACACTTCCCGTACTTTTTTCAGTTGCTCGATATCATAACCACGCCGAACACCGTCCTGGTTCATCATGTTAAGCACGATCTCACCGGCGCCGCGCTTTTGCACTTCGCGTACCCAATCGAGCGTTTGCCAAGCCGTTTGCCGTGTTCGCGCCTCATCGCCGGTAAACTGATACACACGATACGAGCCATCCGCTTCATCGTGCCATGTGTCGATGCCGACCACCACGCATTGCTCACCGTAACGTTCGGCCAGTCTGTCGATCAATGACGGATCGGCAAGCGCCGGAGAATTGATCGACACTTTGTCCGCCCCATACGCCAGAATTTCTCCGGCGTCTTCGACGCTTCGGATGCCGCCGGCCACACAAAACGGGATGTCAATCACTTCCGCCACTCGTGCGACCCAGCTTTTATCGACAACCCGGCCATCACTCGACGCGGTAATGTCGTAAAACACCAATTCGTCCGCGCCTTCCGTTGTATACCGCTGCGCCAGCGGCACAATGTCGCCGATAATTTCATGATTCCGAAACTGCACGCCTTTGATCACTTGCCCGTCCCGCACATCGAGACAGGGAATGATCCGTTTGGTCAGCGTATTCGTTACTGTGTTTTTTTCCAACATGCTATCGCCTCCTTGACCGTAAATTTTCCTTCGAGCAATGCCCGACCTACAATAATGCCCACCACACCGCTATCACGCAATACCGCAATATCGTCAAGCGTCCCAATGCCGCCGGATGCCTGAAACGCCACCTCCGGGAACGCTTGCGTCAGCGAACGGTACAATGCTTCGTTAGCGCCCTGCATCATACCGTCGCGGGCAATGTCGGTACACAACACATGACGCACATTGCAGGACGCAAATTGCTCCAACACTTCTTCTATTGTCACCGCTGACGCTTCCTGCCAACCGGCCACCGCCACATGCCGCGCACCATGATCTCCAACCCGGACATCCAGTGCCAACACGATTTTTTCAGAACCAAAACGGGCAAACCATCTCATCACCTCTTCCGGTTGTTTGACCGCCATCGAGCCCACCACCACACGCGCCGCCCCGGCATCGAGCAGCGCCGCCACGTCGTCGGCACTGCGAATACCACCGCCAATCTGCACCGGAACGGCAACGCCTTTCAAAAGCCGCGACAGCAGCGGCAACTGCCGTGCGCGAGGGTCTTTTGCGCCATCAAGATCGACCAGATGCAACAACGTCGCTCCGTCTTTCTCATACGCTTGCAAGCGCGGCAATGGGTCGTCGCCATACGTCGTCTGCCGCGCATAGTCGCCTTGCGACAAACGAACCACTTTTCCGTCAATAAGATCAATCGCGGGAATCATGATTAAAAGTTTTCCATGAAGTTACGCAAAAGCTGCGCTCCGGCACGACCGGAACGTTCCGGGTGAAACTGCACACCGTAAAAATGATCACGCTGCACTGCCGCGCTGAAGGCGTCGCCATACGCGCCACTCGCAATCGTCCAATGACCAACCGGCATCGCAAACCCGTGAACAAAATAAAAATAATCGGTGCTGGCGATTCCTTTGAACAGCGGATGTCCTTCCTTCGGCACACACACGTTCCATCCCATGTGCGGCAGCGAAAGCTCTCCTTTCATCCGCCGCACCGGCGCTTCGATCACGCCAAGCAACGCCACCTGCTCTTCGGCGCTTTCTTCGCTCTCGCTTCCCAATAACTGCATGCCCAGGCAAATGCCGAGCACCGGCTGCGTACATGTGCGAATCAATTCCACCAGACCGCGTGCGCGAAGTTCCTGCATCGCGGCTTGCGCCGTTCCGACGCCCGGAAGAAAGAGCCGATCCGCAGCGCGAATCTCTGCCTCCTCGCCGCTGACCTTGACCGCGTAACCGAGCCGCTGCATGGCGTAACGCAACGACGCCAGATTTGCGCAACCGGTATCGAGAATCACTGCCCGCATCACAGCGCCCCTTTTGAGCTTGGCAGTTTCGTTCCCTCAATCCGAATCGCTTGCCGCAAAGTGCGCCCGAACACTTTGAAAAGACTTTCCACCAGATGATGCGTGTTTTCGCCTTTCGCTTTCAGGTGCAGTGTGCAGCCCATGGTTTGAGATAACGAGCGGAAAAAATGTTCCACCATATCGGTGCTCATATCGCCGACTTTGTCACGCTCAAATGATGCTTTGAATTCAAGATAAGGCCGCCCCGACACATCGAGCGCACAACGCGCCAGACATTCGTCCATCGGCAACATGAAACCGAAACGCGCCATCCCGCGTTTATCGCCGAGCGCTTCACGCAACGCCTGTCCCAACGCCAGCGCCGTATCCTCAATCGTGTGATGATCGTCAACATGCAAATCGCCCTCTGCTTTGACGTGCAGACGAAAACCGGCGTGCGTGGCAATCTGATCGAGCATATGATTGAAAAAACCCAGTCCGGTATGAATCTCGCTTTCCCCTTCGCGGTCGAGCCATACGGCAACATCAATCGCCGTTTCACCCGTCACGCGCCGCACCTGTGCATAACGATCTCCTTGCGTCAATTGACGCACGATTTCCGGCCAACCCAACACGCCAGGCTGATAACGCAAGCCCCGAATACCGAGATTTTCCGCAAGCCGCATGTCGGTTTCCCGATCACCGATCACACAAGACGCCTCCCGCGCCCATTCGGGATCATCGAGATATGTCTGCAACAGTTTTGTTTTCGGCTTGCGGCATTCGCAATGATCTTCAGGAAAATGCGGACAAATCAAAACCTCATCGAAATGCACGCCTTGCGAATTGAAGATTTGCATCATCAACCGGTGCGGCGCGTCGAACGCTTCTTGCGGAAAACGCTCACTCCCCAAGCCGTCCTGATTGCTGACCATGACCAGACGAAAACCGGCTTGCTGTAGCGTCAGAAGCGCCGGAATGACGCCCTCTTCAAACGCGAGTTTGTCCAGACGATCCACTTGCTTGTCTTCCGACGGTTCAAGAATGAGTGTTCCGTCGCGGTCGATAAACAGAATTTTTTTCATCGTTTTTCCTTCAAAACGGAAAGCACCTGCCATACCCGCTCACATTCTTCGCGTGTCCCGATAGTGATTCGCAAGCAGCCTTCCAACCCCGGCTGCCGACTTTGGTCGCGCACGACGATGCCTTGCTCACCCAACATTTTGAACACGCGCTCGGCGTTCTGAAAGCGTACCAGCAACCAATTGCCTTCTCCGGAAAAAATACGGTCAACGCACGAACACGTTGACAACGCCTGTTGCAGCCAATCACGGTTGTCGATCACCTCGGCAATGTTGCGCTTGACCCTTTGCAAACCGTCACTTCCCAACGCCTGCAAAGCAATGTCCGCAACCGGCACTGGAATGGGATACGGCGCAATCACTTTGAGCAACAACTGAATGATTTCCGGATGCGCCAGGGTAAAACCGCAGCGCAATCCCGCCAACGCAAACGCTTTCGACAGCGTGCGCAAAATAACCAAATGCGGCCATTCCTCCAACCACGACGCCGTACTCATATCCAACCGGAAATCAATGTACGCTTCGTCGACCACCACCAACGCTCTGCCTTCTGCCATCTTTAACAAGCAACGCAAATCATCGTGATCGAGCAGATTGCCGGTCGGATTGTTCGGATGACACACATACACAATTTTGACGTGCGGTGTTGTCTCAGCAAGCGCCGCTTCAATGGCCGGTAAATCGAGTTGCCAGTTTTGGGTGCTCAGTACGGTTCGGCGAGTAACGCCAAACGCCTCGGCGCTCACACCATACATCCCATACGTTGGCGGACAATAAAGCACCGCATCCTTCCCCGGTTCACAAAACGCACGAATCAACAATTCGATACTTTCATCCGCGCCGCGACTTACCAACAATTGCCCGGCGCGCACGCCAGCATACGCCGCGTAAGCCGCCAGCAACATCGGCGGCTGGCATTCGGGATAGCGGTTCAATGTCTGCTGCGTCAGTTGATACGGTGTTGCGCATGGAAACTCGTTGGCGTTCAACCACACATCGCCTTGACCTCCGATACGACGCGCCGATTGATAAGGCGTCAACGCACGCACTTCGTCACGCGCCAGTTCCTGAAGGTTCATGCGTCCTCTCCCTGATCCATCGCCTCCACCCGCAACCGCACGGCCAATCGGTGCGCGTCAAGTCGTTCGGCAGCCGCCAGCGTTTCCACCGTTGTCGCCAACGATTTCAAACCTTCCCGCGAAAGCGTTTGCACCGTCATCCGCTTTTGAAAATCAGCAAGCCCCAAACTCGAATACGTGCGCGTGTACCCATACGTCGGCAACACATGGTTGGTTCCCGACGCATAGTCACCTGCCGATTCCGGCGAATAATCACCCACAAACACCGACCCTGCGCTCTGGATTCGATCCACCAGCGCCTGTGGTTCGCGTGTTTGCACAATCAAGTGTTCCGGACCATAAGCGTTGCTGATCGCCAGGCATTCATCGAGGTCACGGGTCACCAGCAAACGGCTGTACGCCAATGCCTGACGTGCTATCGACGCACGCGGCAACTCACCCAGCAAACGCTCGACTTCATCGGCAACCGCTTTCGCCAGCGTTGCGCTTGGTGTCGCCAACACCACCTGCGAATCCGTTCCATGTTCAGCCTGCGACAAAAGATCAATCGCCACAAAAGTCGGATTGGCGCGTTCGTCGGCAATCACCAACACTTCCGAAGGCCCTGCTGGCATGTCAATGGACGCGCCATCGTGGCGTTCGCTGGCTTGACGTTTCGCCTCCGTCACATACGCATTGCCCGGCCCGAAAATTTTGTCAACACGCGGCACTGTTTCCGTACCGAACGCCAACGCCGCAATCGCTTGCGCTCCGCCGACGGCAAACACCTCGTCAATCCCGCACAACGACGCCGCATACAAAATCTCGTCGGCAATCATTCCGTTCTCGCCGCCGGGCGGCGAACACAACACGACGCGATGGCAACCGGCAAGCCGCGCCGGTATGGCCAGCATCAACACCGTCGACAGCAACGGCGCAGTACCGCCGGGAATGTACAAACCGACCGACGCGATGGGGCGCGTCAACATCTCGCAGAGAATGCCCGGTTGCGTCTCAACGCTGACCGGAACGAACACTTGCGCCGCATGAAACGCCTCGATGTTGCGAACCGCTTCAGCCATCGCCGCCTTGACTTCCTGCGACAAACGCTTTCCCGCCGCCTCGATGTCATCCGCGCTGACACGAATCGCCGCACGTTCGACACGATCAAAACGCGCCGTGTACGCACACAACGCCGCGTCACCGTCACGCTTGACGGTTTCGAGAATGTCACTGACTGCCGCCGTAATCGCGGAAGACGCGCCAATCGCAGGACGTTGCAGCAACGCCGTGCGTGTTTCATCAGAACATTGCGACCAGTCCGTTATTTGTATTGCGCCTTGCTTCGCATCCATCGGTCACTCCATCATTTTTTCAATCGGCAATACCAGAATTGAACTCGCGCCGAGCGCTTTCAATTTCTCCATCGTTTCCCAGAATAACGTTTCACTGCTCACCATGTGCATCGCCACGCGATTTTTTTCATTGGCAAGCGGCAGCACCGTCGGTCGCTCCGCGCCCGGAAGAATGGCGATAATCTCCTCTTGCCGGTCTGCCGGTGCGTGCAGCATGATGTATTTCGACTCACGCGCCTGAATAACGCCCTGAATGCGCGTCAACAAGGTATCAATCAGCGTTTGTTTGCTCTCCTGCATCACACCATCGCGCTGAATCAGGCACGCCTTCGAGCGATAAATCACTTCCACTTCGCGCAAGCCGTTCGCTTCCAGTGTCGCACCCGTCGAGACCAAATCACAAATCGCGTCCGCCAATCCGGCGCGAGGCGCGACTTCGACCGAACCGGTCAAAAGACAAGGCTTGTAAGCGATGCCGCGCTGATCGAAGTAATGCTTCAACAAATGAGGATACGACGTGGCAATCCGGCAATCGCGCAAACTCTGCGGCCCCTCGTAACACGCATCAATTGGAACCGCCAACGACAACCGGCAACCGCCGAAATCAAGACCGCGCAACAGCTTGTACGACGGCGTCTCACCTTCGGCGCAACGCCCCAGCAGCGCTTCTTCAAGCACGTTCTCACCGACAACGCCAAGATCGACCACACCATCCATGACCAGCCCCGGAATGTCGTCGTCGCGCACACGCAACAGATCCATCGGCATGTTTTCAGCGTAAGCAATCAGCCGTTGTTCGCTGAAATTGATTTTGACGCCGCAACGCTCAAGCAATTGTTGCGATTCGCGGCTCAAGCGCCCCGATTTCTGAATCGCGATCCGTAAATGTGTTTTGTCCAACATACAAACTCCTAGAAACAAAAAATCCGTAAAGCAGCAAAAAATTCCTTAAAGCAAAAAACCCCTGGAACTTCTTCCAGGGGTCTCGATCATGTTGCCGTTTCGTCGCCGCCGGAAGAATCCAAATGTCTTCCAGCACATACCGTCCTGAAAGACTACTCAGGATGGTGGTGGTGCACAACAAACGGGAGAGTATTTTTCATGATTGACCTTATTAACCTTAAGCAGACCAGAAACATGGGCGTAAAGAACGAAGGCTAAACCATCCTCCTCAAAATTGCAACCACCCTCGCGCAATGGGCTGGTCAGGCGACAGAAAAGCGGGCAGAAAAATGCCGTGAGAGGTAACGCGGGCGGAGCCTGTTGAGGGGCGATGACGACTAAATGCCAGCCGTATATAGTTGATTCGGAATGGCTGGGCGCAAATCATGACTTAATTAAATATTTATAGGAGCGATGTATTATGAAAAAAGTATTTATTGCAGGTGCTTCTTTGGGAATAGGCAAAGCAAGCGCAAAGCTGTTCCAGAAAAAAGGATGGAATGTGATTGCGGCGATGCGACACCCTCAAGTTTAAGCAATGTAAGCGTATTGCATTTTGAATTATTCAGGAGCGGCGAAGTCATCTGCTTTCCGCTGATGCGCTCTTGGCAGATTTATGAAGCCTTGGAGGGCGGCGTTTTCCGGTGGCCGATCCATTTGCCGACGATCAGCACGAAAAGCGCACCGATGGCGGCGGCGATGTATTTGCTGTATGTTGGCCAATCAGTGACGAAGGTTTCCAGCGCGATGTCGCCCACCAGCATTTTGCCGCCGACCCAGCCGAGCAAACCACCGCCTAGCAGAATAACGACCGGATAACGGTCAAGCAGCCACAATACAAAGCGGCTGCCCCAGATGACGATGGGCACGCTGATCAGAACGCCGAAGACTGCCAGCCCAAAGTGGCCTTGTGCGGCGGCGGAAACGGCGAGCACATTGTCGAGGCTCATCACGGCGTCGGCGATGACGATTGTTTTGATGGCGCCGAGGAGGCGCGTACTTCCGGCGACGGTGGCTTCAGTATGGTGTTCGTTGTCGGGCTGGATCAGTTTGACGCCGATCCAGAACAGCAGTAATCCGCCGACGATTTTCAGAAAAGGGATTGCCAGCAGTTGCAGCGCGAAGAAAATCAGGACGATGCGTAATCCCACAGCGCCAAATACCCCCCAGAAGATGCCGGCACGGCGTTGTTGGGGCGGAAGACGGCGGCACGCCAGCGCGATCACGATGGCGTTGTCGCCGCCGAGCAGGATGTCGATGGCGATGATTTGCAGAACGGCGGTGATGAAGACCGCGTTGAGTCCGATTTCCAAAACTGCGTCTTCTGTTAAAAAGGGGCTTCAGCATAACACTGAAGCCCCTGTTAGTGTTGCAAAATTATCGCTGCATCAATTTGCTTCGGGTTGCGACGCACTCTCCGGCGCGGCTTCCTCTTCGGCGGCGGCTCTCATCGACAAGCGGATTTTGCCTTTTTCGTCGGCTTCAAGCACTTTGACGCGAACGGCTTGCCCTTCTTTCAGGTAATCGGAAACCTGATTGACGCGCTCTTTGGCGATCTGTGAAATGTGCAAAAGGCCGTCGCGTCCCGGCAATACCTGAACGATGGCGCCGAAATCGAGCAAGCGCAAAACGGTGCCTTCGTAAACCTTTCCGATTTCGACTTCGGCGGTGATTTCTTCGATTCGTTTACGCGCGATGTTGCAGGCTTCGGCGTTGACCGACGAAATGGTGATCATGCCGTCGTCGGTGATGTCGATGACAGTACCGGTTTCTTCGGTCAGCGCACGAATAACGGCGCCGCCCTTGCCGATCACATCGCGGATTTTTTCCGGGTTGATCTTGAAGGTCATCATACGCGGCGCGTGCTGCGAAATTTCAGTGCGCGAATGCGGCAGCGCCTCTTGCATCAGGCCAAGGATGTGCATCCGGCCTTCGCGCGCTTGCGAGAGCGCAACGGCCATGATGTCTTTGGTGATGCCTTGGATTTTGATGTCCATTTGCAGTGCGGTGATACCGCTGGTTGTGCCTGCGACTTTGAAATCCATATCGCCCAGGTGATCTTCGTCGCCGAGGATGTCGGTCAGTACGGCGAAGCGGCTGCCTTCTTTACTGAGTCCCATCGCGATACCGGCGACGTGCGCCGAGGTTGGCACACCGGCGTCCATCAATGCAAGACTGCCGCCGCACACCGAGGCCATCGACGACGAGCCGTTCGACTCGGTGATTTCGGAGACGACGCGCATCGAGTATGAGAAATCAGCCGCCGACGGTAGCACGTTGATCAACGCACGCTTGGCAAGGCGGCCATGACCGATTTCGCGGCGCTTCGGCGAACCGACGCGACCGGTTTCGCCGGTAGCGTAGGGGGGCATGTTGTAATGGAGCATGAAGCGGTCGCGGTATTCGCCTTGCAGCGCGTCGATGATTTGCTCATCGCGGGCGGTGCCAAGCGTGGCGACGACCAGCGCCTGCGTTTCGCCGCGCGTGAAGAGAGCTGAACCGTGGGTGCGCGGCAGTACGCCGGTGCGAATGGTGACGGGGCGCACGGTGCGGGTGTCGCGCCCGTCGATACGGGGTTCGCCGGAAAGAATCTGGCTGCGGACGATTTTGGATTCCAGATCGAACAGGATTTGCGCAACGTGCGCGGCCAGCGCGGGATCGTTGTTGGCGTCGCATTCGGTTTCAGTTTTGGCGGCGATTTCGGAGAGCCGTTGCGAGCGTTGCGATTTCGAGCGAATCCCATACGCCTCGCGCAATTCGGCTTCGGCAATCGCGGTCACTTTGTCGATCAGCGGCTTGTCTTTCTCCGGCGGCTGCCAGTCCCACAGCGGTTTTCCGGCTTCTTCAACGAGACTGTGAATCAGATCGATAGCGGCTTGTTGTTGCTGATGCCCGAACACCACAGCGCCCAGCATCACTTCTTCAGAGAGTTCTTTTGCTTCCGATTCGACCATCAACACGGCAGCTTCGGTACCAGCGACGACGAGATCGAGCGCCGATTGCGGCAAATCGCTCTTGCCGGGATTGAGCACATATTGCCCGTCGATATAGCCGACGCGGGCAGCGCCGATCGGGCCGTTGAACGGGATGCCAGCAATCGCCAGCGCCGCCGAAGCGCCGATCATCGCCGGAATGTCGGGATCAATTTCCGGATCGACCGACATCACGGTGGCAACGATTTGCACTTCGTTGTAGAAACCGTCCGGGAAAAGCGGACGAATCGGGCGGTCGATCAAGCGGCAGGTAAGAATTTCTTTTTCGGACGGGCGGCCTTCGCGTTTGAAAAAACCGCCGGGGATTTTGCCCGCAGCGTAAGTTTTTTCTTGATAATCAACTGTTAGCGGGAAAAAATCCTGACCTGGTTTGGCCGACTTGGCGGCAACGATGGCGACCAGAACGGAGGTTTCGCCAAGGCTGGCTAGAACAGCGCCGGTGGCCTGACGGGCGATTTCGCCGGTTTCCAGCGTCAGCGTATGACTGCCGTAGGCGATGGATTTCTTGATGGGAGTGTTCATGTGATAACCCTTGAAATAAAAAATGACCGTACACGAAGGTGAACGGTCATTCGGTTAAGCAAAATAATCAACAGCAAAAAGCGTTGAAATAAAATGGGCGGCGCGATCCATGCCAAGCATGAGACACGGAGGGTACGTCGGAACCGTCCGACGAAGATTCACTTGCGCAACCCGAGTTTTTCGATCAAAGCCCTGTAGCTATCGGCATTGCGCGATTTCAGATAATCGAGCAATTTGCGACGGCGCGACACCATGCGAAGCAGGCCGCGGCGGGAATGATGATCCTTGACGTGATCCTTGAAGTGTCCGTTCAAACCGTTGATGCGTGCGGTGAGCAGCGCCACCTGAACTTCCGGAGAACCCGTGTCTCCTGAAGCGCGTTGAAAATCCGTAATAATTTTTGCTTTTTCCTGAACCGAAGCGGTCATAGCTTTTATCCTTTCGCTTACTTGAAGCGTGTCATGTGGTCTCTAAAAAAGGCCATCATTATAGCCTAGAAAGCCGGAGAAAACCTTTTGTTTTCATCGACTTTTTGCTTTAACGGGAAGGTGGAGGGGGAGGGCGTCAGGGATCAGAACTCTGTCATTCCCGCGAAAGCGGTAATCCAGAAAATATTTCACGCGGAGGCGCGTAGAAAAGCTGCTGTCATTCTGCGCGGAATGAAGCGTAGTTGCAGAATCCACCAGATTTTTGGATTGCTTCGCTTTGCTCACAATGACGCTAGGTTATAGGTGGGGTGGGCGCAGCGAACGCCGACGACGCCGTCAAGTCAGCAGCCGCAACGGGCGCAGCGCACCTTCGCGGACTTCGGCGACGCCGAGGAAAACGGCTCCCTTCTCCCCTTGTGGGCTACAAGTCTCCGCTGGCTTCGCCGACGCCCCCTTTGGAAAGGGGGCTGTATAAACGGCATAAACCACCTGATCCGGGATGGAAAGCGCTTCGACATCGCGTAATGCCAGCCGTTGCCCCTGACTGAAACGGTTTGCCGCCGTCGGGGTGAGGTCGGCGCGGGGCAAGGAGTGAACCAGCGTTTCCGTCGGCAGCAAGCAAGTCATCCGTTCGGTGCCGGACATGGCTTCCAAGCTCTCCAAGGTATACGCCGACGTGATGGAAAACGGCCCGCTGTGCAAACGGCGCAACGCCGTCAAATGCGCACCGCAGCCCAGTGTTGCGCCTAGGTCTTCGGCCAGCGTGCGAATGTAGGTGCCTTTGCTGACATGCGCGTCGATTACGAGAATCGGCGGCACAAAATCGAGCAAACGTAGCGAGTGAATTTTAATCGTGCGCGCTTCGCGTGGAATTTCAATTCCGGCGCGAGCGTATTCGTAGTAAGCGCGTCCCTGGTATTTGAGCGCGGCATGACGTGGCGGGATTTGTTGCTGATCGCCGTGAAAATGGGCGAGGGCATTTTCCACGGCGGAAAGATCAACGTGCGCAAATTCGCACGTTTCGACCACATCGCCTTCGGGATCGCTGGTGGTGGTGGTTACGCCCAAGCGCAAGGTGGCACGGTAGGTTTTGTCGGCGTCGAGAACGAAACGCGAGAATTTGGTCGCTTCCCCGAAGCACAGCGGCAGCAAGCCGGACGCGAACGGATCAAGCGTTCCCATGTGCCCGCCTTTTTCGGCTTGAAACAATCGGCGGACTTTTTGCAGCGCAGCATTCGATGACATCCCGACAGGTTTGTCGAACAGCAGAACACCATCGACACGACGCCAGTTCATCGGGGATCAGGAATCAGACTTTTTGTCTCTGCTGATAGCTTCGTCGATCAACCGCGACATTTCCATGCCGTGCTCGGTCGAACGGTCGTAGACAAAATGCAGTTGCGGCACGGTGAAGCTGGAAAGGCGATGAGCGATTTCGGAACGCAAAAAACCTGCCGTCCGCCCCAGTGCCTGTTCGGCGTCTTCGGCGTTTTCGGCGTTGCCCATATTGGTGAAATGCACTTTGGCGTGCGACAAATCGTTGGAAACGTCAACGGCGGTAATGGTTACCAGACCGATGCGCGGGTCCTTGATTTGTTCGCGCAACAACTCGGCCAGTTCACGCTGGATTTGATCGCCGATGCGGTGGTGACGGTTGGAGTGTTTTTTCATCGTCAAAGCGTTCTTGCGATTTCGACGACTTGATAAACTTCAAGCTGGTCGCCTTGTTGAATGTCGTTAAAGTTTTTAATCGACAAGCCGCACTCGAAGCCGGACTTGACTTCCTTGACGTCATCCTTGTAGCGTTTCAGCGAATCGAGTTCGCCGTCGTGGAGCACCACATTGCTGCGTAGCAAACGCACACGCGCACCGCGCTGAACCATGCCTTCGAGTACGTAGCAACCGGCCACGGCGCCGACCTTCGGAATCCGATAGACTTCGCGGATATCGACAAGCCCCAGTTGCTGTTCGCGTTTTTCGGGCGATAGCAGGCCGGAGAGCGCCGCTTTCACATCGTCGGCAGCTTCATAAATAATGTTGTAGTAACGAATCTCGATATCGTTGTGTTCGGCAAGTTTGCGCGCTTGCGCGTCGGCACGGGTGTTGAAACCGATAACGACGGCTTTGGACGCAATCGCCAGATTGACGTCGGATTCGGTAATGCCGCCGACGGCAGCGTGAACAACGTCGATCTTGACTTCGCTGGTGGACAGTTTGGTGAGCGTTTGTTGCAACGCTTCGTAGCTGCCCTGGGCGTCGGCCTTGATGATGAGCGGCAACGTTTTAACGTCGTTGCCGCCCATTTGCTCGAACATGTTTTCGAGTTTGGCGGCTTGCTGTCTTGCCAAGCGCACGTCACGAAATTTTCCTTGACGGAAAAGGGCAACTTCGCGAGCGCGGCGCTCGTCGTTCAACGCCAGCACATCTTCACCAGCCATCGGAACGTCCGACAGCCCTTGAATTTCGACCGGAATCGAAGGGCCGGCCTCGTGGATGCTTTGACCGTTTTCGTCGAGCATGGCTCGTACGCGGCCATAGACGGCGCCAGCCAGCACGATGTCGCCGCGCTTTAGCATGCCCGACTGTACGAGAATGGTGGCGACAGCGCCGCGACCCTTGTCAAGGCGCGATTCGATCACGATGCCTTTGGCGGGGGCGTCTCTTGGCGCTTTCAGTTCCAGCACTTCGGCTTGCAGGAGCACGGCATCGAGCAACGCATCAATGCCGCTTCCGGTTTTTGCCGAGACTTCGACGAATTGCACATCGCCGCCGTACGCTTCGGGAATAACATTTTCGGCCACCAGCTCTTGGCGAACCCGATCCAAATTGGCTTCCGGTTTGTCGATTTTATTGACGGCCACAACGATGGGCACGCCGCCTGCCTTGGCGTGGGCAATCGCTTCTTTGGTTTGCGGCATCACGCCATCGTCGGCAGCAACGACCAGAATCACAATATCGGTGACTCTGGCGCCGCGCGCTCGCATCGCGGTGAAGGCTTCGTGGCCGGGCGTATCAAGGAAGGTGATCATGCCCTTTGGCGTTTCGACATGGTAAGCGCCGATGTGCTGGGTAATACCGCCGGCTTCGCCGATGGCGACTTTGGTACGACGGATATAGTCGAGTAACGAAGTCTTACCGTGATCGACGTGTCCCATCACGGTGACGACCGGGGCGCGTGGCAGCAGCTCGGCGTCGCCGTGGCTTGTCGCTTCATCGGCAACCAGCAACGCATCGGGATCGTCCGGCTTGGCGGCGATGGCAGTGTGCCCCATTTCTTCGACAATGATAATGGCAGTCTCCTGATCGAGCATCTGATTGATGGTGACCATCATGCCCATTTTCATCAGTGTTTTGATAACTTCCGCTGCTTTCACCGACATCTTGTGCGATAAATCGGCGACGGTAATCGTCTCCGGCACCACCACTTCACGGACGATCGGCGCCATCGGGATCGGAGGCATTTCGGCTTTTTCTTCGCGCCGACCTTTGCTTCCTTTGGGCGAACGCCAACCGGCCGCCGCGCTGCCGCCGCGCGGTTTCAACCCGCGCCGAATTTCTTCGTTGCGATCGGCCGCTTCGCGCAAAACGGTTTTTGTTTTTTCTTTTTTGACTTCTTTCTTGTGCGCTGGGCGGTGCAAGGTTCCTTTCAACTCGGAAGGTGGTTTTGCTGCCTCTGCATGAGGGGCTTTTTCTGCTGCGGCTTTTGCCGAGGCGCGCGCTGCTTTTTCCGCTTCGTCGCGTTCTTTCTTGTTGCGTTTTGCCGCTTCCAAATCCTGTTTGCGGCGCAAATCTTCCTGCTGACGCGCAATCAATTCTTGTGCGCGTTGTTCTTCGGCCTTTCGGGAAGCCAGTTCTTCCGGCGTCAATACCGGCACCGGTACGCGCGTTCGAGAGGCTGCCGTTGTAATTGCAGCAGGCACTTTTTCGTCGAGCGGCGTTTTCTTTTTCGATGCTTTCTTTTCACCGGCAGCCGCTTTGCGGGCGGCCGCTTTGGTGGCGGCTGCTGCCGCCAGCGCGGCTTTCTCCGGTGTTGACGGCGAAACCACGCGAGCGCCGACTCTGGGAACCAACTCGTTCTGAACGTTGGCGACTTCGGAAACTTCCGGCGTCGAGTCGAGGGACTCATCAAAGGACTCGACTGATTCGACGGGCGCGCCGTCGGGCAACAGCGGCTCGACAGACTCCGGCAACTCCTCTGTCAACGCAGCCGGAATGGCCTCGCTTTCTTCGCGGCGCACCAGTACCCGCTTCTTGCGAACTTCGACTTGGATGGTACGCGCTTTACCAGAGGCATCCGGCGTGCGTATCTCCGAAGTTTCCTTGCGCGTCAACGTAATCCGTTTTTTCGGTTCAGAAGTAGCGCCGTGTTGTTGACGCAAATAGTCAAGAAGCGCCGCTTTGTCTTCGGCGCTAAGTTTGTCGCCGACATTCTTGCCTTCGACACCGGCAGCGGCCAACTGCTCAAGCAGCGTGGCTGTTGGCACTTTGAGTTCTTCGGCGAAAGTTTCTATGGTGGTGTGCAGCATCCCGTAAGTCTCCTGCGCGATACATTAGGGCGTAACGGCGGGTGATTCATTACCGCCCTCATCTTCAAACCAATGGGCGCGGGCTTTCATAATCAAATCTTGAGCGGTCTCTTGGGACAACTCTGTTATTTCGATCAACTCATCGACGGCGAGGTCGGCAAGATCGTCGCGCATCTTGATATCGTGCTTGGCAAGTTCTGCCGCTAATTGCGGCGACATTCCCGGAAGTTGCAACAGCGCCTCTTCGACACCCTTGAGGCTTTCCTCAAGCGCGATGGCGTCAGTCAGCAAGGCATTACGGGCGCGTTTACGCAACTCCTCGACGGTTTCTTCATCAAACGCATCAATCTCCAGCATCTCGTGGATTGGTACATAAGCAACTTCCTCAAGCGAGGAGAAACCTTCAGAAATCAGAATGTCGGCAACCTCATCATCAACGTCGAGCCGCACAGTGAAAAGTTGGCGCAGCTTATCGCTTTCTTCTTCCGCCTTCTTTTGCGAATCTTCGACGTTCATCAAATTGATTTGCCAGCCGGTCATCTCGGAAGCCAAGCGCACGTTTTGTCCGCCACGGCCAATAGCGACCGCCAGATTTTCTTCATTAACGGCGACATCCATTGCATGCTTGTCTTCATCGACGACAATACTTTGCACTTCAGCCGGAGCGAGAGCGTTGATCACATATTTCGCCGGGTCTTCCGACCACAGCACAATATCGACGCGTTCTCCGGCCAGCTCGTTGGTGACGGCGGTTACGCGCGAACCACGCATGCCGATGCAAGTTCCTTGCGGATCGAGGCGCGGATCATTCGACTTGACGGCAATCTTGGCGCGTAGACCGGGATCGCGGGCGGCGCCCATAATTTCGATCAATCCCTCTTCAATCTCCGGCACCTCCAATTCAAACAGGCGAACCAAAAATTCCGGCACAGTGCGCGACAGAATCAGTTGCGGCCCCTTGGCTTGACGGTCAACCTTCATCACATAAGCGCGGACGCGATCGCCGACCCGCAAATTTTCCTTCGAAATGAGTTGATCGCGCAGAATAACGCCTTCAACTTTGCCGGATTCAATAATGACGTTGCCGCGCTCGATGCGCTTGACCGTACCGTTGAGCAAATTGTCCTGGCGCTCAAGAAAATCGTTGATGATTTGCTCGCGCTCGGCATCGCGGATGCGCTGGAGGATGACCTGCTTTGCCGCCTGTGCGCCGATGCGACCGAATTCAGCGGCTTCAAGCGGCTCCTCAACGATGTCACCGATACTGAGATCCATCTCTTGTTCGATGGCGTCGGTCATGGCGATTTGCCGCGACGGCTCTTCATGCTCTTCATCGGGGACGACCGTCCAGCGCCGGAATGCTTCATAATCGCCGGTTTCGCGGTCGATGACGACATGCACATCGAC
Organism: Burkholderiales bacterium; assembly: GCA_031277215.1. Classification (GTDB taxonomy): domain Bacteria; phylum Pseudomonadota; class Gammaproteobacteria; order Burkholderiales; family Casimicrobiaceae; genus UBA931. The sequence continues at coordinate 1,663 of JAITMR010000035.1, read as the reverse complement.
CTCTTCCTTGAAACGTTTTTTGGTCGCCGAAGCCAGCGCAAATTCCAACGCCGCAAAAACGATTTCACGCGGCACATTTTTCTCACGCGCCAGCGCGTCCACCAGAAGCAGCAAATCACGGTTCATTTTGCTTTTCTCCACTCTAACTTGGGAACGAGCCGAGCCCGTTCGATGTGATGATGTTCAATCGTCAATGGGACGCCGTCATGCTCGGCCAGCACACGGTTATCTTCGACGCCGCACAACATAACCTTCATTTTGCGACTGCCTGCAATGGGTTCGCGTAGCGTCAGTTGCGCCTCATCGCCGACAAAACGGGCGAAGTCCGTCAACTTCTTGAGAGGCCGATCAAGGCCGGGCGACGAGACCTCCAAGCGGTCATAATCAATATTTTCAACGGTGAAAAGGCGCGTCAAGTGATGGCTGACCGTGGCGCAATCGTCCACCGTCACGCCTGCCGTCGCGTTCTCTGGCGTGTCGATGAAGACGCGAACCATCCGGCCCTTGGGAGACATTTCCCAATCCACCAGATCAAAGCCCAACCCGGGCAGCGTCATTTCCAAAAGTTCGCCGATATTCAATTTAAATTTACCGTAAAAAAAAATGGGCTGTGGACAGCCCATTTCTAATAGTTGTTCGCGGCGGATTCTAACACAAAACGCCGGATTTCTTAAGGAAACCCCGAATAAACCATTCTGTCATTCTGCGCTTCGCGCAGAAGACGGGGGTTTGTCTCTCCTGCCCCAAATCGCTGTGTGGTTGGACGGAAAAAAGACACTGGATTCCCGCCAGAAGCACGCGGGAATGACGGAGTATGCATCAGGCGCCACACACGCTCGCTTGCGGGAGCGAGGCGGGAGAGAGGGCGGTTTAAATTGGCGCGGTGTATGAATTCACGACTCCGTTGAAAAAGGTCACGATGCACCGTCATTCCCGCGTGCTTCTGGCGGGAATCCAGCGTCTTTTTGTTTTTCACACGAAGGCATGATGTATAAATTCACGACTCCGTTGGAAAAGGCACGGACAATTGAATTTACGACTCCAGTGTTGATGGCAGGCACATTCTTTTGTACCTTTTGGTGGGAGCTGGCCAGATGGATGGACAGCTCGATGCTGAACGCTTTGTATGGAGATGTTGGGATAGGTTATAAATTTGCATTGTCCCTGCCAACAGCGTTTGGTAATGACGCCTCTGTGACCGATATGGTGATGAAGTTTGTGATTGGGGCGTTGTTTTTGTTGCTGCCGATGATCTTCTTTGCGGTGATGGGCTGGGCAGGAGTGCAGGTTGGAAGCAGCATTGGCCAGATGATGACAAACTCAACAAAGAGTTCAGCTGACGCTGGAGGAAGCGCAGCAGGCAAGGCGGTTGATGCGGGGCAAAACAAACTAATAAGTATGGCGGGCAGAAGATAAACAGCAAGGGCTGTGAAATCAGCCCTTGTTAATCTTCAGTGTAAAAATTGTTCGGATAGACTGGATGATCGTAATCTGGGTAGATTTGATAAACCGGGTTATTCGGGTTATTCGCTTCGCTCATAAGATCATCCCAATTCGTCACTTCGACTCTTTGGCGGCTCAGCAGCGCAAACACGAGAAACAGCAAAGCCAGGAACAATACCTGCACAGCGATAAAAGCAAGAACCACAAACACAGCGAGCTT
>JAITMR010000012.1 GCA_031277215.1 Burkholderiales bacterium | reverse complement strand
TTATTGCTTCCCAGGGACCGAGGATTATCCAGTCACTCCAGGGAGCCGGTCGACATGGCCTTACGGCCTTGCAAAGTTCAATTCACCATGTGGCAAGAGGGATGCAACCGATTACCCAGCAAGCGTAGCTTGGATAAGCGAAGCGCAATCCAGGAAATACATTTCGGCGCGAAGCGCCGCTAATCTAAACCAATTTTGCGCGATGTAATGATGAAAACGAAAACCGACAACGAAGCAACAACGTCGAATGGCAACCCACCTGGGGCAAGCAGCAAGCGTAGCAAGCATAGCCTGGAGCACAGGTGTCGGACAAAAAGAACTGTTGCGCGAATTTGAAATCATCTCTCAGGAAGATACCGGCAGACACAGCCTGCGCACTAAAAGCCGGATGGAAAAGATGAAAGCCTTTTTCTCGGCGTAAAGCTCCTTTATGATGTCAGTTGGCGTCGAGGTTGGGCTTTAAACGAATCAAGCAGTGAATTCTTTTGGGACGCAGGCGAGGGACAGCCGTGGAAAATTTAAAGGAAGCATGGCCGACATTTGCCGATAGCGGCCAGAACGCACCTTCTGAGTATCGCTTCGTTTTTGACCTTTCCGGATTCAGAAAGAGATTCAGAAAAGCAATCCTTTTCTATAAGGTGCTGCTCTTTCTGTTTATTCTGAACACTTTGGCGCTTTTTTTCTTCTTTTTCACGACACTGAGGCGCTACGCTTACTTCTACTCATTTTCCTCTTGATTTGTTTGATGCCAGTTCCCTTTCTGCTTTATTTTCAACGGCTTTCCGTAACCTTCGACAAAGAGGGAATGGTTTGCAAAGGGTTCTGGCTCAACCAAATGCCGCGTTATTGTGCGTGGAGCGAAATTTCGAAGGTAACTGTTTCGGGAATAGAATATTGGCAGCGTCGACTCGTTTTTATGCGCCATTCCAAGAAGCGACATGTTTTACCGATCGGTTTCTTGAAGGCGCCGTTTTATGTTGGCGATGGGCACGCTTTGTCGATAGAAGAGGCGCTCAAGCGGTTTGCGGGCGACAAGTTTTAGATTGTGTCGTCTGGACGAGCGAAGCGCCGTCCGGGGGGCATCTTTCCGGAACGAGGCGTTGCTGATTTGAATGTTGGGTTGTTGGACGGCACCGCTTCGCGGTTTGTCCAACCTACGTCTTTATGAACGAATTTTGCCTTCTTCGCCTTTTAGCAGCCGTTCGATATTGCCTTTGTGTCGCCAGATCAGCAACAGGGCGATGGCGGCCATCGTCCAACTGATAAGTGTATTTCCGAAGAAATAAAACATGCCGATGAGCAGGCACAGCGCGGCGATGAGCGCGGCGAGCGAGCTGATTTTGAAACCGACGGCGAAAATCAGCCAGACGGCGACCAGCCCCAGTGCCAGCGGCCAGTGCAGCGCGAATAAGATACCGGCAACTGTGGCAACGCCTTTACCGCCTTTGAAGCGGTGGAATATCGGAAAAATGTGACCGAAGAAGACGGCGAAAGCGACTGCTGGAGCAACCCAGACGGCCAGCTCCAGCGATGCTTGAAAATACAACGCAACCCAGACGGCGACGAAGCCTTTAAGCGCATCGCCGAGCAGCGTGAGGGCGGCGGCGGTTTTGTTGCCGGTGCGCAGGACGTTGGTGGAGCCGGGATTGCCGGAACCGTAATTGTGAGGGTCGGGCAGGCGCATGGCGCGGCTGACAACGACGGCAAACGAGACAGAGCCGACGAGGTAGGCGGCGGCGATAAAAGCGAGGTCGATGAGCACGGGAGTGGGTGGTTTCTATTAGAATGTTCGGAATTGTAGTCTATCTGGAATCTATCATGGAAAGCGACCATATTCTGATTCGCGATCTCAAGCTCGAAACCTTGATTGGCGTTCATGCCTGGGAGAAGAAACTGCCGCAAACGGTGCTACTTGATCTCGATATCGGCATGGTTTCGGAGAAAGCATTTGAAAGCGGCTTGTTGAAGGATGCGCTCGATTATTCGCAGGTGGTGAAGCGTTTACGGACGCTGGCGGAGAAGCACGATTATCCGTTACTGGAGCGTTTTGCCGAGGCGGTGGCGCAGATTGTTTTGAAAGAGTTTCAAGCGCCGTGGGTGCGGGTGCGGACGCGGAAACCGGCGCTATTGCCGGGGGTCAGGGAAATCGGGGTTGAGATTGTGCGGAGGCAGGGATCGGGCATCAGGAATCAGAAAAAAGCTGGCCGCAAAGAACGCCCCTCGCCTGATTCCTGATTCTTGATTCCTGCCACCCTGATCCCCGGAGGAAGAATATAATCCTAAAAACCGCAGTTGACCGCTCGTAAACTATGGAAAATCACATGGCAGCTTGCTTTGACGTCTTTTTAACGCTCACCCATTGGGTGAGAGCGCTACGCACCCGCCAGCACAACGCATGGCGCACCATGCTGCGTTGCTCCTCCTTGCGGGATATGAGCCCGCTGCGTCGTCGCGCCTTGCCTGGCACGCCGTGCGCAGCACTGGCGAGTACGTCCAACTGCGGTTTTTGGGATAATTTCACTTTTGCGGCGTTGCCGTGACTGTTTCGGAGAATGTCTGATGAGTAAAATCCTGCAAGTCCCTGGCCGTTGTGCCTTTTCTACGTTCCGGTTGCGCCGCATGTTGGCAAAGGCGCAGGCGCTGGGCGTGCCGGTGGCGCGGTTGTCGGCTCGTTTCTGGCATTTTGCCGAATTGAAAACGGCGCTGGATGACGAAGAAGTGGCGCGGTTGCGGCAACTTCTGGAATATGGGCCAGTCGCTACGGAAGAAACCGGCGGTATCGAAGGGGAGGGCGGGGCTTTTCAATGTCTGGTGGTTCCGCGTCCGGGGACGGTGTCGCCCTGGTCGTCGAAGGCGACGGACATTGTGCATCGCTGCGGGCTGACAAAAATAGCGCGTCTGGAGCGCGGGATTGTTTATCACTACACGGTAGAAAACGGCGCTTCGCTCAACGACGCACAACGCGCTGCGCTGTATGGGGTGTTGCACGACCGGATGGTGGAGGCGGTGCTCGATACGCTCGACGAAGCGGCGCGGTTGTTTGAGCATCACACGCCGAAACCGCTGGCATCGGTTCTTTTGCTGGAGCGCGGGCGCTCGGCGCTGGAAGAAGCCAATACGGCGCTGGGGCTGGCATTGGCGGATGACGAAATGGATTATCTGGCAGAGCGTTTTCAGGCGTTGGGTCGCAACCCGACCGATGTTGAACTGACGATGTTCGCGCAGGCGAATTCTGAGCATTGTCGGCACAAAATTTTCAACGCGCAATGGACTATCGAAGGCGTGCCGCAATCGCAATCGTTGTTTGCGATGATTCGTGAAACACACAAGGCAAATCCGCAGGGAACTGTCGTGGCGTATTTGGACAACGCTGCAATCATGGAAGGTGCGCTGGCGGCGCGTTTCTACCCCGATCCGACGCAACGTTATCGGGCACACGAGACGCTGGCGCACACGTTGATGAAAGCGGAAACGCACAACCACCCAACGGCCATTGCGCCTTACCCGGGTTCGGCGACGGGTTCCGGCGGCGAGATCCGCGATGAGAGCGCCACGGGGATCGGCGGTAAACCAAAAGCGGGACTTGCAGGTTTCAGTGTGTCGCACCTTCGTATTCCGGGGTTGCCGCAACCCTGGGAAACGCCGCTCGAAAAACCGGAGCGCATTGTTTCGCCGCTGACCATCATGATCGACGGGCCTCTTGGTGCCGCCGCGTTTAACAATGAATTTGGTCGCCCCAGCATCGTCGGTTATTTCAGAACCTTTGAAGGCTGTTGGGGTGGCAAGCATTACGGATACCACAAGCCGATCATGATCGGCGGAGGCATGGGTACGATTGATGCGACGCATACGAAAAAGAAACCGTTACCGCCCGGAACGTTGCTGATTCAACTGGGTGGCCCGGCGTTTTTGATCGGGTTGGGCGGCGGCGCGGCGTCGTCGATGGCGAGCGGTGAAAACAGTTCTGAACTTGATTTTGATTCGGTGCAGCGCGACAACGCCGAGATTCAGCGTCGTGCGCAAGAAGTGATCGACCGTTGTTGGCAACTGGGTGATGCCAATCCGATTTTGTCGATTCACGATGTTGGTGCCGGTGGCGTGTCGAACGCGTTTCCCGAACTGATTCACGATGCCGGTGCTGGTGGTGTGATTGAATTGCGGGCGTTGCCGAACGAAGAGCCTGGAATGAGTCCACGCGAATTGTGGAGTAACGAAGCGCAGGAACGCTACGTGATGGCGATTGCGCCGGAAGATTTGCCAAGGTTCGAGGCGTTGTGCAAACGCGAACGCTGTCCGTTCGCGGTGGTTGGCGCGACGACCGACGACAAGCATCTGAAAGTGACTGACGCGCATTTCGGCAATACGCCGGTGGATGTGCCGCTCGATCTGATACTCGGCAAGCCGCCACGGATGCACCGCGACGTGACGCGGGAAAATCGAAAACACGAAACGTTTGCGCCGGAAACCGCCGATTTGGAAAGCGCATTAAAAGAGGCGCTGACACGGGTGCTGCAATTTCCGGCAGTTGCCGACAAATCGTTTCTGATCACCATCGGTGACCGAACCGTCGGCGGGCTGATCGCACGCGATCCGCTGGTCGGGCCGTGGCAAGTGCCGGTGGCCGATTGCGGCGTGACCCTTGCCGATTTTCGTCACACACATGGTGAAGCGATTGCGATGGGTGAAAAAACACCGTTGGCAGTCATCAACGCGCCCGCATCGGGGCGGATGGCGGTGGCGGAAGCGTTGACCAATCTGGCGGCGGCGGATGTTGCCGACTGGCAGCGCGTCAAATTGTCGGCCAACTGGATGGCGGCGGCCGGGCAACCGGGCGAAGACGCAGCGCTCTACGACACCGTGCAAACGGTTTCTGATCTGTGCATGAAACTCGATCTATCCATTCCGGTCGGCAAGGATTCAATGTCGATGCGCACCGCCTGGACGGCGAACGATGGCACGGCACGCAACATCATCGCGCCAGTGTCGCTGATCGTCACCGCTTTTGCGCAAGTCGGCGATGTGCGCCGGACGCTGACACCACAACTGCAACGGGACGATGGCGAGACACAATTGCTGTGGCTCGATCTCGCGCACGGTCGGCGGCGGCTTGGCGGTTCGGTGCTGGCGCAGGTGGTCGGAAAAATAGGTCATGAAACGCCTGATGTTGACAACGCGAAAACCTTGTCGGCATTCCTGCAACTCATTCGTACACTGAACCGGCAGGGCAAACTGCTTGCTTACCACGACATCAGCGATGGCGGCGTGTTGGTCACGCTGCTGGAAATGGCGTTCGCGGCGCACGCCGGGTTGGAGTTGCATTTTCCCGACCATGCGCCATTGCTCGACACCTGTTTTGCCGAGGAACTGGGCGCGGTGGTGCAGGTAAAAGCAGAAGAAGTGGCCGCAGTCACTCAAGCAGCGGAAAAAGCCGGAATCGCAGTGACCGTCGTCGGGACGCCGAGAATTGGTGGTGACGCGAATATCGTTGTGTATCACGGGAAAACGCGGGTGCTCGATGAACCGCGTGCAGCGTTACAGGCATTGTGGTCATCGACATCGCTGGCGATACAGGCGTTGCGCGACCGCCAGGAAAACGCAGACGATATGCGCAAGGCACTGCTCGATGCGGGTGATCCGGGACTGCAAGTGCGGGTGACATTCGACAAGAACGAAGATGTTGCTGCGCCGTTCATTGCGCGTGGCGTGCGTCCGAGAGTTGCGATTCTGCGCGAACAAGGCGTCAACGGGCAAGTGGAAATGGCGGCAGCGTTCGACGCGGCGGGATTTAATGCGTTCGACGTTCACATGAGCGACCTTCTTGAAGGGCGGATGACGTTGCGCGATTTCAAAATGATTGCGGCGTGCGGCGGCTTTTCGTTCGGTGACGTGCTGGGCGGCGGCGGCGGATGGGCCAAGCCGATACTGTTCAACACACGCAGCTTCGACGAATTCTCGGCGTTCTTTGCGCGGGACGACGTGCTGGCGCTCGGTGTGTGCAACGGTTGCCAGATGATGAGCCAATTGCGCGGAATCATCCCGGGCGCGGCGCATTGGCCGTCTTTTGTGCGCAACCGGGGCGAACAATTCGAGGGACGGCTGTCGCTGGTCGAAATCCATGAAACGCCCTCAGTGCTGTTCCGTGGAATGGTCGGAAGCCGTCTGCCGGTTGTGGTGTCGCACGGCGAGGGTTACACCGAATACACCGACGCGACGCAGCAGGCGCGTGCGCAAGCATTCGTGGCGATGCGCTACATCGACCACCGGGGACAAACCACCGAACAATATCCCTTCAATCCAAACGGTTCGCCGGGAGGCGCGACCGCCTTCACATCGGAAGATGGCCGCTTCACCATCATGATGCCGCACCCGGAACGCGCTTTCCGTGCCGTGCAGATGTCCTGGCGGCCTCGTGCATGGGCGTATGAGGGCGACGGCGCGTCGCCGTGGTTGCGGATGTTCCGCAATGCGCGGGTGTGGATGTGAGTGGCAGGGGGCAGAGGTCGGGGATCAACCAACGCCATTGTGGAAGCTCCCTCCCCTTCAAGAGCCTGCCCCCGAAGAGATTTTGGTCGGGGGGGAGGGTTAGAGGGAGGGGATGGGGCATCCTGTGCATTTTGCGACAAATAAAAAATCATGCAAGGGGCTGTGGGAGAGGGTGTTTGCGAAAGAGTAGGGCGCCTCCGCGTGAAATCTGCGGGCGAGACGCCCGCGCTCCTCTTTGATATCTAGCCTCTGATCAACCCACCTCGTCGATCCACGCCAGTTGGATCGCTTCAAGAATCCGTTCGTTGCTTGCGTTGGAATCGTCGGCGAAATCCGGCAACTCGCAGACCCACCGATGCAAATCGGTATAGCGGATGGAGTGCGGGTCAATTTCTTCATGCGCGTCGGCCAGCGCTTCAGCGATGTCGTATGTGTCCTGCCAAGTCAGTTTCGTCGCCATCGTCGCACCTCATCGCTCTTTCGCATGATTAATAGTATAGCGCGGCAATTCGATTTCCAGCGGTTCGGTGCCAACCCGCGCCCGACAAGAAAGTCGTGATGTTGCAGTTAGTCCCCAAGCGCGGTCGAGCATGTCTTCTTCTTTTTCGCTGGCCTCGTTGAGTGAATCAAAGCCTTTCCGAATAACGACATGACAGGTTGTACACGCGCAGGATTTTTCGCAGGCGTGTTCGACATTGACGCCATGCGCCAGCAACGCGTTCAGCAAACTTTCGCCCGGCGACGCTTCAAACGATGCGCCCTCCTTGCACAACTCCAGGTGCGGCAATATGGTTATCTTTGGCATGGTGTGTCTCCGTTGCCTGTCATTTGATTCCTGATTCCGCGCAAACATGCCATTCTGCGCGAAGCCAAGCGAGTCGCAGAATGACAGAGGGGACTGATTCTCTATTTATACTATCTCAGTCCCGAACCACGCTGTCAACACGCTTTCCGGTCAGCGCTTTCTGGACGCTGCGATCCATCCGCCGACTCGCAAATTCCGCTGTCGCTTTGTTCGCTTTCGCCAGCGTCAGACGTAACGCATTGAGGTCTTGCCCCTGTTGGCGTTGCGCCAGTTCTTCCAACGCCGCGTCGATGGCGGCGCGTTCGGCGTCGTTCAGCAAATCGCTATCTTCCGCCAACGCATGTTGCGTCAGTTCTATCAGTTGGTCTGCCTCGACCTGGGTTTCCACCAGCGCCCGCGCCTGCATGTCGTCGCGGGCATGCGTCATCGAATCTTCGAGCATCCGCGTGATTTCGTTTTCATCCAATCCATACGACGGTTTGACGACGACCGAGGATTCAATTCCCGTCACTTGTTCGCGTGCCGATACCGACAGCAAACCGTCAGCGTCAATTTGAAACGTAATGCGGATTCGCGCTGCGCCCGCCACCATCGGCGGAATTCCGCGCAATTCGAAACGCGCCAGTGAGCGGCAATCGGCCACTTTCTCTCGCTCGCCCTGTACCACATGAATCGCCAGCGCGGTTTGTCCATCCTTGAACGTCGTGAAATCCTGCGCCCGCGTCAGCGGAATGCCAGCGTTGCGCGGCACGATTTTTTCGACCAGTCCGCCCATCGTTTCCAGACCGAGCGATAGCGGCGTTACGTCGAGAAGCAACCAATCCTCCCCGCTGTCGAGACTGCGGTTACCGACCAGCGCGTTGGCTTGTATCGCCGCTCCGAGCGCCACCACTTCGTCGGGATTCAGGTTGACCAGCGGCGGCTGTTTGAAAAATCCCGCGACCGCGTGGCGAATTTGCGGCATCCGCGTCGCGCCGCCAACCAACACAACGCCATTGATATCTTCTATTGATAACTTGGCGTCGCGCAGCGCACGTTTGAGCGGCGTCAGCGTTTTTTGCACCAGATGTTCGCTGATCTCGGCGAACACTTCGGCGGTCAATACCAATTCGACTCTAAGGCCTGTCGATAAAGTGGCTGCCACCGTTGCTGTTTCATGTTGCGTCAAGGTTTCCTTGGCGTTTCGCGCAATCGTCAACAGCAAACGAACGTCTTCCGCTGCCAGCGGCGGCAGATTGGCGGCCTCGAGAATCCAGCAAAAAACGCGATGATCGAAATCGTCGCCGCCTAGTGCCGAATCGCCATGCGTTGCCAACACCTCGAACACGCCACGCGACAAACGCAAAATGGAAACATCGAAAGTGCCGCCGCCCAGGTCGTAAACAACGTAAACGCCTTCGGCACCGTGGTCGAGTCCGTAGGCAATCGCTGCTGCCGTTGGCTCGTTTAACAAACGCAAAACGTTCAACCCTGCCAGACGCGCCGCTTCTTTTGTCGCTTGCCGCTGCGCGTCGTCGAAATACGCCGGTACTGTCACGACGACGCCCTCAAGCGTTCCGCCCAGTTGCGTTTCGGCACGCAAACGCAGCGCTTTCAAAATTTCGGCGGAAATTTCGACCGGATTTTTTTCTCCGGCGCGCGTTTTCAGACGTACCATTCCGAAAGTTTCCGCCCACTGATACGGAAGCTGGCGCGTGTCACCGAGATCGGCCAAGCCGCGCCCCATCAACCGTTTCACCGACGCAATCGTGTTGGCGGTATCGCGTGCCAGCCAGGGCAACGCGCCGTTGCCAACTGTCACCTCTCCATGTTCGCCATACCGAACCACCGACGGCAACAACACCCGCCCCTTCTCGTCAGGCAATACCGTCGCCACGCCTTGCGGCGCACTCGCCACCAGCGAGTGCGTCGTCCCCAGATCGATACCTGCGGCGCGTTTGCGTTCGCGCGGCGGCGCGGGGCTGTCCGGTTCAGAAATTTGCAGCAACATTTTTTAAGCCCCTTCTTCAAGAGGTTGCCGAAGAACCCTCACCCCCGCTTGCGGGGGTGAGTTGGGGAAGGGAGGGCGGGGTTCGAGAAGCATTTCTAGTTTCAAGCGTCTATTTTTTCGTCGAGGTCGTCGGCAAAGCGACCTAGAAATTGCAATGATAATATATGTTGCCGGGCTTTTGCCAGTGTCTCCGGCGATGGCATTGTGTCATCGACAAACAACGCCGCCAATACCTTTTGCTGCTGTTGTTGCGCTGCCGTCAACGAAGCTTGCAACGATTCTAGACGGTCACGGTCACCCGCCCGCCATGCTTCATCGGCGGCTTCGCGCGCTTCCAGTTGTTCTCTCAGAAATTCAACCGACAACACGTCGCTGGCACCGAGTGGCGCTTCGTCGAAGCATTGCAGCAGATAATCGCCGCGCCGCACCGGGTCTTTGAGAATACGATACGCTTCGTTAGCGTAAGCGGCGTCTTCAATCGCTTTCCGTTTTGCGCTTGCGTCGGCAAGCACGGCGGTATCGGGATGGACTCGCGCCAGCAACGTGCGATACGATTCGTTCAAGGCCGTCTCATCCAGCGCGTACCGCCGCGGCAGGCCGAACAAAGCGAAATAATCGGTTTTACGATCCATCGGCGTTCATCAACCTCTCCCCTTGAACGAGGGGGGGAGGGATAAGCGTTGAGATACTCATTTACACACCAAACGATTCGCCGCAACCGCATTGCGCTTTGACGTTCGGGTTCTCGAACTTGAATCCCTCGCTCAATCCTTCGCGTCGGTAATCGAGTTGGGTGCCGTCAAGATACGGCAGACTTTTCTTGTCCACGACGATCATCACGCCGCTGCTTTCAAAGCTGACATCTTCCGGTTGTATTTCATCGGCGTATTCGATCTTGTACGCCAAACCGGAGCAGCCGGAAGTGCGGACGCCCAAGCGCAAGCCGATGCCTTTGCCGCGTTTGGTCAGACTTGTCTGAATATGTTTAACGGCGCTCGGAGTCAGTTCAATAGTCATATCAATTTCCCTTCTTTACGCCGTTGTCGGACGCGGCGCACACACGGTTGCTTCTGCCGTTTCTTCTTCTTGGCCTTTAACGCCGCTCTTGGATTTGTAATCCGCAATCGCCGCCTTGATCGCGTCTTCGGCCAGAATCGAACAATGGATTTTCACCGGCGGCAGCGCCAGTTCTTCGGCGATCTGGGTGTTCTTGATGGCCATTGCTTCGTCGAGCGTTTTGCCTTTGACCCACTCGGTAACCAGTGACGATGAAGCAATCGCCGAACCGCAACCGTAGGTTTTGAAACGTGCGTCTTCGATCACGCCGTCTTTGCCGACTTTGATCTGCAATTTCATCACGTCGCCGCACGCTGGCGCTCCGACCATGCCGGTACCCACGCCGTGTTCCTCTTTATCGAACGAACCGACGTTGCGCGGGTTTTCGTAATGTTCCAATACTTTTTCACTGTAAGCCATTGCGGCCTCCTGCTTTCGTGCCAAATACGCTTAATGCGCTGCCCACCGCACTTGATTGAAATCCACTTTATCGCAATACATTTCCCATAACGGCGACAGTTCGCGCAGTTTATGCACCTTCTGTTTAACCAGCGTCACCGTATAGTCAATTTCTTCCTCGGTCGTAAAACGGCCTACCGAAAAACGGATCGAACTGTGTGCCAACTCATCGCTGCGCCCCAACGCTCGCAACACATACGATGGCTCCAGCGACGCCGAGGTACATGCCGAACCCGACGAGACGGCAATGTCGCGAACTGCCATCATCAGACTTTCGCCTTCGACGAAATTGAAGCTCATGTTGAGACTATTGCACACCCGACGCTCAAGCGTTCCGTTGATATAAACTTCCTCGATTTCCCGCAAGCCTTTCAACAATCGGTCGCGCAACCGCGTCAGACGCGGAACTTCAGTGGCCATTTCCAGACGCGCCAGCCGGAACGCTTCACCGATGCCGACAATCTGATGCGTTGGCAACGTTCCCGAACGCATGCCGCGCTCGTGACCGCCACCGTGCATTTGCGCTTCCAGCCGAATGCGCGGTTTGCGCCGCACGAACAGCGCACCGATTCCTTTCGGGCCATATATTTTGTGCGACGATATCGACATCAAATCAATCTTCAACTCCGCCAAATCAATCGGCAACTTGCCGACCGCCTGCACACCATCGACGTGAAAAACAATGCCGCGTTCACGACACCATTCGCCGATCGTCGGGATATCCTGAATGACGCCGATTTCATTGTTCACGTACATTATTGAAACCAGAATGGTGTCGGGTCGCAGCGCCGCTTTGAGCGCTTCGAGATCGATCATCCCTTCGCCGTCAACATCAAGATACGTCACCTCGAAGCCCTGCCGCTCCAACTCGCGCATGGTGTCGAGCGTCGCCTTGTGTTCGGTGCGCACCGTAATCAAGTGTTTGCCTTTGCCTTGATAAAAATGCGCCACGCCCTTGAGTGCCAAATTGATCGATTCGGTTGCTCCCGAAGTCCAAACGATTTCCTTGGCGTCGCAGTTGAACAACGCGGCGACTTCGCGCCGGGCATTTTCGACAGCTTCCTCGGCTGCCCAGCCGAACGCGTGCGAACGCGACGCCGGATTGCCGAAATGCTCTGTCAGATAAGGAATCATTTTCTCGGCGACGCGGGGATCAACGGGCGTCGTCGCCGCATAGTCAAGATAAATAGGAAGATTCATGTTTTATTTCGCTGTTGAAAACTGCGCGTCGATGCCGTTTTTGTTTGTACGGCAAGAGGCGCGTGGAGTCAATCGAACGCTGCCTTAAATCAATGTCGGTTCGCGTACGCTGCTCAAATCCTGAATGATCACGGTCTTTTCAGGCGGCGGCGTGCATTTGCCTTTGTTCCGATGTTGCGCCACCAACTGCTCCAGCGTGACCGAGTGCATGAAATTGAAAATGTGCGTGGTCAGCCCCGACCACAGATCATGCGTCATGCAATGTTCCTGCTCGTGCCGGCAGTTGCCGCGACCGCCGCAACGTGTTGCGTCAATTGGTTCGTCAACCGCAAAAATAATGTCGGCCACTGAGACTTGTGACGGCGGCTTGGTCAGATTGTAGCCACCGCCCGGGCCGCGCACGCTTTCGACCAGGCCGCAACGGCGCAATTTGCCGAACAACTGTTCGAGGTACGATAACGATATGTCCTGCCGTTCCGAGATGGCCGCTAAAGTTACCGGGCCTTGGGCACCATGAAGAGCAACGTCCAGAACTGCTGTCACCGCAAAGCGGCCCTTTGTCGTTAGACGCATCTTATTTTCTCCGAGTCAGTATTGAAAACTTCCAGGATGAAAGCCGGCCACACCGCAGAATTGGCCGCTGCATCATGGCCGCTCCGCTCAAATCAAATAATAGCCGTAAGCCCGCACAGTAATATAACCGACGGCTTTAGTCAACTAATTGGCGGAAGTCAAGTAGAACCTGTATCAAAATCAGTTATCGGCGGCAGTGCAAATGTTTATTCTCCAGCTTGCGAGAGGGTGGCCGAAGGGGCGGGAGACGACCACATGATTCAAACGGGATGGAAGGCAAAAAACCGAAGGAAGGTCGCTTCGCGCTCCTCGCAATGACGTTGATTTTTCATTTGCGCTCTTTGCGGTCAAAATTTTGTAGATTCTGCGACTCCGCTTTGCTTCGCGCAGAATGACAAATATCAATCCGATTCACTTCAGCATTTTATCCAGCGATTCGGCATCAAGCGGTTCCTCCTCCTTGTCAGCCGCCCCGCAGTCGATCCCCTGGCAGCGCAAACGCCCGGTAACCGCCGCCAGACGTTCCTCGGTCTTGGCGACATGGTCAAACAACTGGTGCAGCGCCAGAACAATGGGGTCGTCCATGTCGCGCGATACGGCATAAGCGGAAAAATCTTTCTTTTCGGTCGGCGCTTCTTGTTCTGCTTTCTTCTTCTCGTCGCCGTCCTTGGTCAAAATGCGGGCGGGAATACCGACCGCTGTCGTGCCTGGTGGCACTTCGCGCACAACTACGGCATTGGAGCCGATTCTGGCGCCCTCTCCGACCAGAATCGGCCCGAGGATTTTGGCGCCTGCTCCGACCACTACGCCCTTTCCCAGCGTCGGATGCCGTTTGCCTTTGTTCCATGATGTCCCGCCCAACGTCACGCCGTGGTACAGCGTGCAATCGTCGCCGATTTCAGCGGTTTCGCCAATCACGACCCCCATGCCGTGATCAATGAACACGCGACGGCCAATGGTCGCCCCCGGATGAATTTCAATGCCGGTCATCCAGCGCGCAATGGTTGAAAACCAGCGCGCCAGCCAGCGCAGCCCCAGCCGCCAGCACGGCCCCGCCAACAGCCGGTGAAAAATCAACGCATGGACGCCCGGATAGCAGGTCAGAATTTCCCAACTGCTGCGAGCTGCCGGGTCGCGTTCGAAAATTGCGTTGATGTCTTCTCGCAGATATTTGAACACGTTACGCCACTCCCTCGGCTTTGAAATGACCGGATTTGCCGCCCTTTTTCTCCAGCAGCCGAACCTCGCCGATGCACATGCTGCGATCCGCCGCTTTGCACATATCGTAAATGGTCAGCAGCCCCACCGTCGTCGCCGTCAACGCTTCCATTTCGACGCCGGTACGCGCCAGCGTTTCGGCGGTGACCTCGATCTCCACCGCGCTTGCCGCCTCGTCGATCTCGAACGCCACCGCCACTCGCGTCAACGGCAACGGATGACACAACGGAATCAAATGTGCGGTTTGCTTTGATGCCTGAATCGCCGCAATTCGTGCGATTCCAAGCACGTCACCTTTTTTGGCGCTACCGTCGCGCACCAGCGCCAGCGTCGTCGGCATCATCGTGATTCGGCCAGCGGCTCGTGCGACGCGCAACGTCACCTCCTTGGCCGCCACATCGACCATATGCGCTTGCCCCCCTGCATCAAAGTGAGTCAATGGCGATTTGGTTGTCGAAGAAATCATGGGTTTCCCTGGCGAAGAAATCAAAGCGTCAAAGATCGTAAAATCGGAAACCGTTACGATTGCATCGACATGAAAAGCACGGGACAATACATTATCACCGTAAATAGAACAACGCGCTGTGCATCTTACCACTATTGTTCGTAGCCACCCGCAGCCGTGCAGCCAGCAACGGAAACAGCGCATAGGGATGTGCGCCTGCCTGTGCGTGGCGCTGACGTTCGCTCCGCTTCTCCCGCTGACGGCAACGGCGCAGAACATTTACCGCCTGCCGGAACTCGGCGACGCTTCGCAAGAAATCCTGTCGCCGTTTCAGGAACGCAGGATCGGCGAATCGATCATTCGTGAGCTACGCGCTTCCGGCGCTTACATGGACGACCCCGAAGTCAACGATTACTTGGACACGCTCGGGCACAAACTGGTCGCTGCTGGCAACGACACACGGCAGGATTTTGAATTCTTCGCCGTTCCCGACCCGTCCATAAACGCCTTTGCGCTGCCCGGCGGCTACATCGGCGTCAACACCGGACTAATCCTGCTGACGCAGAGTGAATCGGAGCTGGCGAGTGTGCTGGCGCACGAAATCACCCACGTCACCCAACGCCATCTGACGCGAATGGCCAGCAGTCAAAAAGACGCACTGCTGCTGTCGTTGGCGGCGCTCGCCGTTGCGATAGCGGCCTCTCAATCAGGCTCATCATCAAGCGGGCAAATCATCGGCGCCGCCGTCACTTCAGCGCAAGCGTTGGCGATGCAATCGCAAATCAACTACATCCGCGAGCACGAATACGAAGCCGACCGCATCGGCTTTCAGCGGTTGCGCACTGCCGGTTTCGACGTCACCGCCGCTGCCGTTTTCATGACGCGGCTGCAACGCTCCAGCCGCTTCGCCGACGGCAACATGCCCTCTTACCTGCGCACCCATCCGATCACCACCGAACGGATTGCCGAAGCGCAATCGCGCGCCGAAAACGCCCCGTACCGACAAGTCGTTGACAGCATCGACTTCCATCTGGTTCGCGCCTTGCTACAAAGCTACGTCGGCACCCCGAGAGAAGCCGTTGCCTTTTTTGAAGACGCGCTTCGCGAACGCAAATTCAACGACAAAAACGCCGCGCACTACGGCCTTGCTGCCGCCCTGCTGCGCACCAAAGATTACGACCGCGCCAAAAAAGAAATCGCCGGACTCGACAAAGAATTACAACATCCGATGATAGAGGCAATGGCCGGGCACATCATGATGGAATCGGGCGACCTCGACAGCGCTATCGCTCGTTTCGGCAAAGCCGTCGAACGCTACCCCAACAAAAAACAGTTGGTTTACGATTACCCCGAAGCACTGATCCGCGCGGGACAATTCCAGAAAGCCATCGACTTTCTCGAAAGACAAATCATCCGCTTCCCCGGCGACGGGCCGCTGCATCAAAAAACAGCAAGCGCCTACGCAAAACTGAAACGCTCCTTCAAAGAACACGCCCACCAAGGCGAATACTACGCTTGGCTGGGCAGCCCCCAAGCCGCCATCGAACAATTCGACCTAGCGCTCAAAAACGACCGCGACGCCTCCTTTCAAGAGAAGTCAGCGCTCGAAAGTCGAAGACAGGCAATGCAAGCAGAACTGCGCGAACGCGACAAACTTCCGGGGGGTAGATAACGGAAATCGGGCTTCCTGATTCATGCTCCGTCATTCCCGCGTGCTTCTGGCGGGAATCCAGAGTCTTTTGTTTTTCACACGAAGGTACGATGTGCGAATTCACAGAGCTTCGCTCACCTCTGCCAGCGGCCACTCGTTACGATGTGAATCAATCCAGGCGTACTTCACGTCACATCTTTCGCGAAGTACGCCGTTGCTTTTTTTAGGATGTCTACATGCATTTTCAAGCGGGCATTCTCCGCACGCAAGCGTGACATCTCCATTTGCTCCGGAGTAACCTCTTTGTTGCCTGCACTTTTGAGCTTGCCCGCCTTGGCCGCCCACACCCAGTTGCCTAGAGCGTTTTAGATTTGAGTGTTTAAGTATCCGCATGATACGAAGTAATTGTTACACTCAGTAGGCGTGCACTCGTAGAGCAAGTCCCCTGTGTAGTTCCAGAGCGATTCGAGC
>JAITMR010000051.1 GCA_031277215.1 Burkholderiales bacterium | reverse complement strand
CTATGAAATTCATGGAAGATTGGATCAACAAGCAACTCGCGCAGGAGAAGGCTGCATGATTCAAACGGGCACGGGAAACGAAAAACCGAGGGAAGGTCAGGAATTGTCCGTGCCCTTTCCAACGGAGTCGTGAATTCACGCAGAGGGAAAGTCATACACCGTACCTTCGCGTGAAAAACAAAAAGACACTGGATTCCCGCCAGGCTTGTCCCCGCAGCGATTTTGGGCGGGGAAACACGCGGGAATGACGGGAGCGCAGCGACCGTTTTACGGTTTGAAGTCTTGATTGCTTGGATGTCTTGGAGTGGTCGGGGCGAGAAGATTCGAACTTCCGACCCCCTGCACCCCATGCAGGTGCGCTACCAGGCTGCGCTACGCCCCGACCGAGGGCACGTTAATATCGTGCAATGATGGCAGAAGAGGATTTTACAATCGGCTTCTGTAGAGGCTTTTAAGGCTACGGATTATCATGGCATACATGATCGTATACATTTTTGCGAATCCGTGACCACCCCTTAGAGCGATTTTGCTCTTCGTAACCACCGCCTGCGATTATACAGGAACCAGCCCGATTGCTCTCAACTTGTTTGGGCGCAGTTTTGTCGGACGCCGTAAAACAAAAAAGCCAGCTAACTTGTTGAGTTTGCTGGCCTCTCTGGACTTTCTGGGATGTTGCTAAACTGTCTGATGGTGCCCAGAAGAGGACTCGAACCTCCAAGGGTCTCCCCACTAGTACCTGAAACTAGCGCGTCTACCAATTTCGCCATCTGGGCAACAGGATCGGCATTTTACGAGACGTTCTGTCGCTTGTCAAAGGCAACGCGGGTGCGGTTGGTAAGGTTTCCTGCCGCTATAATCTGAAGCACAGCACATTCTATCGGTCACCTTTTCTTCAATAAATAAATTTCATGGCTTCTCGTTCGTCATTTTCTTGTCGCTCGCGTGCTCATTTGCCCGACGATGGCCGGGTTTTGAATGCGGTTCGTGAAGCGGGAATACCGTTGTTACCGTTGGAGCTGATGAAACGGCTGCAAGTCAATGCGATTGATCGGGCGGTTTTCAAGGCGCAGTTGGAACAGTTGGTAAAACGGGGCGTGTTATTTGCCAACCGCAAGGGCGCATTGTGCTTGCCAGCGGCGCTCGATGTGGTGGTTGGAACGGTGCTTGGGCATCCCGACGGTTATGGTTTTTTGGAGCTGGACGAAGGCGGAGACGATTTGTATTTGTCGCCACAGGAGATGTTCAAAGCGTTGCATGGCGACAAGGTGGCTGCCAGGCGATTGGTTCGAAGTGAACGCGGTCGTGCCGAGGCGGAGATTCTCGATGTGCTTGAGCGCGGGCAACGCGACATCGTGGGTCGTTTGCACCAAAGGCATGGTGTCTGGTTTGTGGTGGCCGAGGATCGTCGGGTCAATCAGGATTTTTTGCTGACGCCAGAAGGTCGCGGAACGGCCAAAGTTGACGATATTGTGGTGGTGGAGGTTGTCGAACCGCCGTCGGCGTCGCACGAGGCGATTGTTCGGATTAAGGAAGTTTTGGGAGCGGCGAACAATGACGGCATCGAAATCGAGATCGCGTTGCGCAAGCACGCTTTGCCGTTTGTGTTCTCTGAAGCAGCCGAGCGCAGCGCCGAAAAATTGGGAGATTGCGTCAAGCCTTCCGATATCAAAGGGCGGCGTGATTTGCGCGATTTGCCGCTGGTGACGATTGATGGCGAAACAGCGCGTGATTTTGACGATGCGGTGTACGCAACCCGAGCCGGGAAAAATTTCAGGCTGATTGTGGCGATTGCCGATGTGTCGCACTATGTGAAGGATGGTGGTGCACTGGACAGGGCGGCTAGAGAGCGTGGCAATTCGGTGTATTTTCCTCGTCGGGTGATTCCGATGTTGCCGGAAACGCTATCGAACGGTTTGTGTTCGCTGAATCCTGCGGCGGATCGACTGGTGATGGCGTGTGACATGCTGGTTTCCGCCAAGGGTATTGTGCAGCATTATGAATTCTACCCGGCGGTGATTCATTCTCAAGCACGTTTGACTTACACCGAGGTATGGAATTATTTGTCGCACGGCGCGACGCATCCGGCGATGAAATCGGAAGAGGTGCGGGAATCGCTTGATACGTTGTACATCTTGTTCAAACGCTTCTTCGAGCAACGGCAAAAACGCGGCGCGATCGACTTTGAAACAACGGAAATGGAGATGCATTTCGATGCACGCGGCAAAATCGAAAAAATAACGCCTCTGGTACGCAACGATGCGCACCGGCTGATTGAAGAATGTATGCTGGCAGCCAATGTGTGCGCTGCGGAAATGATCCGGGCGCATCATGTTCAGTCATTGTTTCGCGTTCACGAAGGGCCGACGCCTGAAAAATTGGCTGCGCTGAGAACATTTCTGGCGTTGTGCGCGTTACGTTTGGGCGGAGGTGAAAAACCGACGACAAAAGATTACGCCAAGTTGCTCGAACAGATACGGGAACGCGACGATAAGGATTTGTTGCAAACGTTATTGCTGCGTTCATTGCAGCGTGCTGAATACAGTCCCGATGAGAAAGGGCATTTCGGATTGGCCTATCCCGCCTACACGCATTTCACGTCACCGATTCGGCGTTATCCCGATCTTTTGGTGCACCGGACGCTGAAAGCCATTCTCGCTGGAAAAACATATCAGCCGAAAGGCGATTCGTGGGATGCGTTGGGAGAACATTGCTCAATGACCGAACGTCGCGCTGACGAAGCAACGCGCGATGTTGAAACATGGCTGAAATGCTTGTACATGCAACGGCACTTGAACGAAGTGATGATGGGCACGGTTTCCGGCGTGACGAACTTTGGCTTGTTTGTCACTCTGGATGGTCTGTCGATTGATGGGCTGGTGCATGTGACCGAGTTGGGACGCGATTATTTCCGTTTCGACGCTGTTCGCCATACGCTGACCGGACAACACGGTGGCGTTGTATATACTTTGGCGCAACGGGTGGCGGTACGGGTGATTCGCGTCGATTCCGACGCAGGGAAAATTGATTTTTCCTTATGGGAAGGGGAGCTTCCTGATGCGGGGATTTCCCAAGGCGGGAAAGATAAATCAACCGTAAAGAGAGCAAAAAAAGTCAAGTGAGGGGTATGCTGGAAGATGTCCAGAAGATTTGAAATCCGTAAAATCACGTTAGGGTCTGTTAGAGAAGCGCTGAATAAACTATTCCGTCATTCTGCGCGTGGCGTAGCGAAGTCGCAGAATCCAGAGGCCGCGTGGATCCTGCCAAGAAGCAATCACGGTGTCTCAAGGCTTTCCCTATGTGTTCTTTTCGGTTAAAACAGGAATAAAAGAAAATGAATAAAGAAAACGAAGCAGGTTTCGATTTGGTATTGCAAGCGCCGATGGCATTGCCGCTCGATCTGGATAACTGGGCGAAAGATGCCGAGGCCGATGGTTGGGTGGAAATCCGGTCACTGCCGCCGGTCTACCGGTTGCGCCATGTCAGAACGCCTTCACACGTGGCGGCAGATTTGTCTCAGAAAGAATTCGATGTGGCGCTGGTGCCGCATGCGCGTCGTCTGCAAGACGTATGTCTGGTAGCGATGGACATGGACTCAACGCTCATCACCATCGAGTGCATTGATGAGATTGCCGACATGATCGGCATCAAGCCGCAAGTGGCTGAAATTACCGAACGGGCAATGCGTGGTGAACTCGATTTCAGGGAAAGCCTGATCGCACGAGTGGCCTTATTAAAAGGTGTTCCTGAGACGGCGTTGGCAGCGATTTACGACACCCGTCTCATCCTGTCGCCAGGGGCGGAGGCGATGTTAAAAGCGTTTCATGCGGCGGGCGCAAAGAGCGTTCTGGTATCCGGCGGTTTTACATTTTTCACCGAGAAGTTGAAAGCGCGTTTGGGGTTTGCCCATGCTGCGGCCAATACGCTGGAAATCGTCGATGGAAAATTGACGGGGCGGGTCATTGGAGGAATTGTCGGGGCTGCCGAAAAAGCGGCACAGTTGAGCGAACTCAAGGAAAAATATGCGACACCGCATAAGTCATTGACCGTTGCCATCGGCGACGGCGCCAATGATTTGATGATGTTTCAGGCCGCAGAGGTATCGTTCGCTTACCGCGCTAAACCGAAAGTACGCAGCGCGGCAACGCACGCCATCGACCACTGTGGGCTGGATGCTATCGTGAATTGTTTTTGTTGATGATTGTTCGCTGACGACATGATTAAAAAAATTGCGCCCGACCCAAACACAACACATCCCGTGCCGGGTTTTCCTGTAACGTATATCAAGCCGACAATCACGCGGCCGAACATCGTCGTGGGTGACTTCAGCTATTACAGCGGCGAAAATTTTGAGAGTTGCGTCACACATCACTATGAGTTTTACGGCGACACATTGATTATCGGCAAGTTTTGCCAAATAGCGGAAAATGTGACGTTCATCATGAACGGCGCAAACCATAAAATGAATGCCGCGAGTACGTTTCCGTTTTATATTTTTGAAGGCTGGCAGCAGGAGACTTTGCCGCTTGCAGAACTGCCGCACAAAGGCGACACAATCATCGGCAACGACGTGTGGATAGGGCAAAATGCGGTGATACTGCCTGGCGTCCAAATTGGCGACGGCGCGATCATCGGTTTAAACAGCGTTGTGGGAAGTAACGTGGCGCCTTACACCATCGCAGTGGGCAATCCGGCGAAACCTGTTCGCAAACGTTTTGACGACGAGTTGATTGCACTCTTGCAACAATTCAAGTGGTGGGACAAGCCCATTGAGGAAATACAAAAATTAATCCCGTTGCTGAACGACAACGATTTGGAGCGAGTCAAACGAAAGATCAAGGCGGTTTGCTGACTTCGAGAAGCGAAGATACACACATCGTGCAGAACGCAACCCCCCCTCCCCAATCCTCCCCCGCTGGGGGAGGGAGCTTTCGCGTCTCCGCGTGAAAAAGTTTTTCCTTCGCGTCTTCGCGTGGAAATAAAAAACCTCCGTGTGAGCACGTTTCAATCACTCCCGGATATACCAGATTTTCGGGTCGATTCCGGAAAAGGTTTGTTGGTAACGTGGCGCAGTTCGATCTTCGTTGGTGACATCGCGGATGTGGATGGCGATGATTTGCTCCGGATGGCTTCGGGCAATTTCTGCGTAGATTTCAGGGTCGTGTTCGCCGGAATCGCCGACAAGAACGAATTGGCGGTGTGGGTAGGTTGTCAGCAAATGGGTCAGAACGTCTTTTTTGTGTTTGACGGTGTCGTTCTTGCCGCCGATCAGAGTGCGCCAGGAAGTGGATTCACGCAGATGGAGCATGCCTGACGGAAACTGCGCTTCCTCAATAAACCCCGACAATGCAGGGTGGAGTTGAACGGGTGATGCGCTCAGGTAATGAAAGAACACGTTTTCTTCGGTTTGCGCAATGTGCTGATACCACTCGGCCATACCGGGCACTGCCTTGAAAGGTTCCAGAAAGGTATTGCGCACCAAGTTCTTTTTGTCGAGGACGTTTGAAATTTTGATGGTGTCGTCGATATCGCTGACGACAGAAACGCCTTTGGCGGGAATAACCCAGGCACGACCTTTTTGTCCGTGCAGTTGATGGTTTGGGGCTTCGAGCGTCCACTCAATCCAACCAGAGCCGTCAGCGCCGTTTTGCCATTGAATCCATTTGCGTTCAACGCGAAAAGCACCGTGTGTGCGGCCGGGAGCATTGGTGCGTGGCAGGTTGAAAATCTGATCGGCCATGCGCACGCGAAGCCGTTTGGCGCGTTCGGGATCGGTGCGGAAATACCATGTTCTTTCGTCAAACAGAGCTTTTTGTTCGGGGGGGGAAATCATCCTGATCAACTTCCATCCAGGAAAGCAATCCGAAAACAGCAAGTCGGCTTTTCTCTCTCTCGAACACCCAGGCATCGACGTTGACACTGAAGAAACCATCTGGTTGTTCTGTGGCGAGTCTTGGTAAAAACATCACCTGTTGATCGGATTCAAGTTTTCCGCTCAACATCGAAGCCAGACCTGCGGCAACGGCGCCCACGCCAACCAACAGCCCGAGGATTACTTTTTTCATGTCAACGTTTCAAGGTTAAAAATTAAACCGTTACGCCGACACGAGAAAGCAATTTTTCGGAGGCTCGAATCACTTCTTTGCAGTTGGCGTCGTTCACCCAGCCCGACGGGAGAATGGCCTTTCCATTTTTATCGAAGTGCTTGCCACTTTGCCCCGTAAGCTCCGGCGCGATGAAGAGAGGCAAGACGCGATGAGCGTAGTCCTCCGGCGTGCTCGTCACAAAAGATGTGATCCAGAACCCCAGGCGATTCAGAAGTCCGCCACGTTTGAAAATTTCATCGCGAATGTCTGTTTGCACGAACCCTGGATTAAGCCCAAACACGTCGAGGTTCAGATAGCGTTTTGAGGCGTCGTAAACCAGGGCTTCGTTTCCTGCTACGGAATTTGAATGCGCTTTCCAGCGGGCGTAGCTCTTTTCGCTGTTCAGGTCGTTGATGGCGGCTTGTTGTTCCGTACCGGGATAGCCCATGACGAATACGCGAGGCCTGCTGCCATCCGGCCGCGATTGGTTGAGACGAGAAGCCATGTTGCGCAAGATAACCAACCGGCTGAGGTAGCCGATGGTGACGTCTTGTTCCAGGCCTTCGGAAGTCTCTTGGCGAGCATGATCCGCAAAGATACCGACAGTGAAGATGAGAATGTCCAGCTCTTCCGTAGGCAGCATTTGCCCTACACGTTCGGCTTCTTTCATTTTGCTCAGGTCTGCCAACAGTGCACGGATTCCTGTGGTGCCTTCATCACGGAATTTTCGCCCGACAACGATGACTTGTGCGCCTCTTGCAGCAAATTCATGCGCGAAGGCACGCCCAATGCCGCCTGTTCCCCCGACGATAGCGATCTTCTTTCCATTGAAATCAATGGTGGCCGGTGGCGTCCATGTCAGACTTTTGTCCCGTTTCATCTCAAGCCCTTTTTTGCGAGCATGTGTGAATGAATATATCGCTTCATTTTAGTCTGGCTTTTTTGGGTTTCCGCCTTCGCGGGAATAACGGCGAAGGCGGATTTTTGAGCTTACAGCACTTCCGATGCGTAATCAGCCAGTCTCGAACGTTCGCCGCGTGCCAGTGTGATGTGACCGGCGTGTTTCCAGTCTTTCATTCGGTCAACCACGTAGGTCAACCCTGAGTTGCCTTCGGTGAGGTAGGGCGTATCAATTTGAGCGAGGTTGCCGAGGCAGACGACTTTGGTGCCGGGCCCGGCGCGGGTAATCAACGTTTTCATTTGCTTGGAAGTCAGATTCTGCGCTTCGTCGATAATCAGGAATTTTTTGACGAAGGTGCGCCCGCGCATGAAGTTGAGGCTTTTGATTTTGATATGGGCGCGTAGCAAATCGCGAGTGGCAGCGCGTCCCCAGGCGCCGGCGTCCTCTTCGGTTTGATGCAGAACTTCCAAGTTGTCCTCAAGTGCGCCCATCCACGGCGTCATCTTTTCTTCTTCGGTGCCGGGCAGGAAGCCGATATCTTCACCCACTGGAATGGTGACGCGAGTGATGATGATTTCATGGTATTGCTTGAATTCGAGTGCCAGCATCAGAGCGGCTGCCAGCGTTAGCAGGGTTTTGCCGGTTCCGGCCTGACCCACCATGGTAACGAGGTCGATTTCCGGATTCATCAGCAAATTCAGCGCGAAGTTCTGTTCGCGGTTGCGGGCGGTAATACCCCATACAGCGCTTTTGGTGTGGGTGTAATCCTTGATGGTTTGCAGAACAACGCCTTCTGCGTTCGTCTCTTTGACTGTGGCGTAGAACGGCGCTTCACCGGCGCGTTCGAGATACACCATTTCGTTGAGATGCAGTGTCGCAGTCAGCGGGCCGGAGACGCGGTACATGGTGTGGCCGCCCAATTGCCAGGATTCCATACCTTTACCGTGCGTGTCCCAGAAATTCTGCGGCAGCTCGACCGCGCCGGTATAGAGCAGATCGGAATCTTCGAGGACTTTGTCGTTGAAATAATCTTCGGCATTCAGATTCAAGGCTTGCGCCTTGATGCGCATATTAATGTCTTTGGTTACCAAAAAGACATCGCGCTCAGGATGCTGGGTACAGAGATGTTTGACGATGGCGAGAATTTGGTTATCGGCACGCGCCGACAGGAAGGGAAGCGCCGATGGTGGAATTACGTCGGTTTGCAGAAAAAGCGAACCGGTCGCCTGAAACGCGCCATTCTGGGGCATGAGCGCGATGCCGGATGCGATACCGTTGTTTTTCTGCGCGATGTGCCGACTGATCAATTCGTCGAGAAAACGGGAGGCCTGACGGGCATTACGCGCCGTTTCCGAATTTCCTTTCTTATGGGCGTCGAGTTCTTCGAGCACCAGAATCGGCAGGTAAATATCGTGTTCCTGAAAGCGGAACAACGAGGTCGGATCGTGCAGCAATACGTTGGTGTCAAGTACGAAGAGACGGGTGGCTTTAGGGGCGTGCAAACGGCGGCGGGCAACTTTGGCGTTCATGATCCAGAAGATAATGCGGATTAATCCGATTCAAAAATAAATAATAACACGGCATTTCAGCCGTCAGGAATCGAAAAAGCATATCACGCGAAGGCGCGAAGGAGAAAAGCTCCCGCCGACTTCGTGCGAACTCAAAAAGAGCGGGATTGAAACCCGCTCTGTTATCAGTGCGTCCCGCAAGGTTATTTACTCTGATTTTTGGCCTCTGATTCCTGATGCCTGAGCCGGGCGCGGCGTCGGCGGCTTTCTTTGGGATCGCAACGCAAAGGCTGCAATAATTCAACGCGGTCGCCGTCGTGGAGCGGCGTTTCGGGTTCGGCGGGTTGTCCGAAAATGGCGTAACCGAGAGAAGTTTCTTCATTTGACGGGAAAGCGCCTGAAGTGCGAGCCACCGTGAGGGCATCGGCTACCGTGCTATGAGTGGGCAACCGGAACTCGCGCACTATGGACTGGCGTTGAGCGAGGCAAGCGACAGAGACAGTGATCAATTCATTTGTGTTTTGTGCCATGCGATGCCGTCTTTTTGTAAGAAGCAAACAAAATGAGATTTACTGTCGGCGAAGAAATGCCACAACAGCGTGAAGTTGCGGTTACAATAAAAAGATTTCCTGATTTTTGCCATCATGTCCATTGTTGATAACCGTAAAGCCTTTCACGACTATTTTATCGAAGAACGCTTCGAGGCGGGCTTGGTGCTTGATGGTTGGGAAGTGAAGGCGGTGCGCGGTGGTCGGGCGCAACTCAAGGAAGCCTATGTGGTGATCCGCAACGCTGAACTGTGGCTGTTGGGCGCACACATTACGCCGTTGACATCGACCTCGACGCATGTTCGCGCCGATCCGACGCGCACCCGCAAGCTGCTGATGCACGCGGGAGAAATCCGGCGCTTGATCGGGCAGGTGGAGCGTGCCGGATACACATTGATTCCGATCAATCTGCATTTCAAAAATGGCCGGATCAAACTGGAAATCGGTCTGGCCAAAGGGAAAAAGCAACACGACAAGCGGCAGACGGAGAAAGAACGCGAGTGGAACCGCGAGAAGCAACGGCTGTTGCGCGATCGCCCTGGGAAAACGTGATTGAGGCTATGAAAATTCTGGTACCGATAAAAAGGGTGATTGACCCTTCGTTCAAAGTGCGTTTGAAGCCCGACCATTCGGGGCTTGACATGGCGTACATGAAAATGGTGATGAATCCCTACGACGAAGCAGCGCTGGAAGCGGCGTTGCAGCTCAAAGAACAGGGTGTGGCGACACAAGTGCTGACGGTATCGTGCGGGACGGATGATTGTGTGGAAACGCTACGCACAACGCTGGCGATGGGCGCGGATGAAGCGCTGTTTATCGAGGCGCGTTATGCGATGTCGCCGCTGGTAGTGGCGCGGTTGTTAAAAGCGGTGGCCGTGCGCGAAGACTGCGAGCTGGTATTGATTGGCCGTCAGGGAATGGGCAACGACGGCAACCAAGTGGGGCCGATGCTTGCGGCGTTATTGGGCTGGCCTTGCCTGCCGTTTGCCGAAGCGTTGACCATCGAAGGGGCGAACGTGCGCACCCGTTGCAAAACGGATCATGGTTCCGAAGTGCTCGAGGCGGCGTTACCGACGCTGGTCGTCGTCGAAATCGGACTCGCCGCGCCGCGTTACGTCTCCATGCCTAACCTGATGAAAGCCAAGAAAAGGAAGATTCCCGCTGTTGCGGCGGAAACGCTTGGTGTCGATATGGAAATGAACGTGGCCGTCGCTCAGTTGCGCAGTTCGCCGGAGCGTAGCCGTGGCGTGATGCTGCCCGATTCGGCAGCGCTCGTCGAACGGCTACGTGCCGGACATGGGCTATTTGAAAACAGATAAGCGCACAAGCAGGAGAGAAAGCACGATGGCGATTTTAGTACTGGCCGAACACATGGACGGGCGACTGGACGAGGTGACGCACAGAGCGATCACGGCAGCACACTTGCTCGGAAGCGATGTTCATGTTTTGGTGATGGCATGCGAAACACACGCCGACGCCTTATCACAGCAAGCCGGTTCTATCGACGGTGTTACCCGTGTGTGGTGTATTGCTGCCCCCCATTTTGAAGCACAGTTGACCGAAGATATCGCGGCGCAAGCGCAAGCCCTGCTGGAACGCGGCGGGTACCGCTACGCCTTGATGTCGAGCAGCTACAAGGGAAAACGGGTGATGCCTTACTTGGCGGGATTGCGCAACACCGATCTGGTGACTGACCTGACGAAGATCGAAGGCGAAGATACCTTCGTGCGTCCGATCTATGCCGGAGGTTTGCTGGTCGTGGAGCGACTGAAAAGCGCGGTCAAACTGCTGAGCATTCGCGCCAGCGCCTTTCCTCCTGCCGGTGCGCAAACGCAAGCGGTGTCGATTGAAACATTGCCGCCGCTATCGCCATCGCTCACTGCTCGCCGTCTGGAACGTCGCGGCAAAAGCACATCGCGCCCGAAACTGTCGCGGGCGCGAATCGTGATCGGCTGCGGACTTGGCATCGAAAAAAATGATATGCCCGACATCGAAAAACTGGCGGACAAACTCAATGCGGCGATTGGTGTGACACGCGCTGTCGTTGAAGAAGGCATCGTGTCAGGCGACTACCTGCTCGGGCAAACCGGAAAAATCATCGCGCCAGAGCTTTATATCGCTATCGGTATTTCCGGCGCGGTTCAACATCTGGCCGGAGTCAAGGACAGCAAAATCATCGTAGCCATCAACAAAGACCCCCAAGCGCCCATCTTTCAAATCGCTGATTACGGGATTGTTGGCGATGCGCATGAAATCGTTCCTGCGTTGATCGCGTTGCTTTGATCGTCAGGATCAGGGGTCAGGGATCAGTGGCGGAGGGCGAATGATTATTCGCCCCTACACTTGCTTCCCCTCGCCCGCTTGCGGGAGAGGGGTGGGGGAGAGGATGGTGAATTCACGCGAAGGCGCGGAGAAAGGCACGAAGCACCGTCATTCCCGCGTGTTTTTGGCGGGAATCCAGTGTCTTTTTTTCGTCCAATCACACAGCGATTTTGGGCAGGAGAGACAAACCCCCGTCCGCCTTCGGCGTCCACCCCCTTTTCAAAGGGAGTGTCAATATTTTATTGCACAAGCAGGGCCTTTTTGTTTACGAACAAATCCAGCGTGATGGAGAGCATTTCAAGCGTCTTTGAAAACCGCTTGCTCTTCCTGTTAAATCGCGCCAAATTGTCGCGTATGCTGCTGTTTGAGCTTTCAATCAAGTGTGTTTCGGCTTTTGTCATGGTGTGTGGCTCCGGGATTTTTAACATGAAAAAAGCCACGTCGTAGCAGCTGTTCGCATCGCTATAAATATGCAAAATATTAGAACGCAGGCGTTTAACTTTGTTGTAAACCGCCATTGCTGCCTTGATCCCAACCCCTATTTCAAACGCAATAACACGGTTTTCCCGCCGAGAGAAAGCAGTCCAAACAACTGTCCGCAACTGTTTTTTTTAACGAACGTATAAATCTCATCTAGTTCAATGATGTCGGCACTTTCCGAGACGTCGGGCTGAAAATCTTCAGCTAAGCTCTGCAGCATTGCGTGTTTTTGTTTGATCCAGTTCAAAATAGTGGTTCGACTGGCGCCCAAAAACAGAGCCGTTTTGCGGATGCCCACATTGTTCAGATACATGAGCAGTGCTTGGTGTCTGGTTTTTTCGTCAAATTTCGGCGGCTTTTCTGAGAAGGTTTTCCCGCAAACTTTGCATTTGTATCGTTGAATCCCAAGATTGCTGCCGTTTTTCCGCGTTTTTTCGCTGCCACAGTGTCTGCAATTCATTGCTTTCAACTCCTTTGTGAGGCTTTTTTATAGGCTACCATAAAACTCGAAAATTGCAATAAAATATTGACACTGCCTTTTGAAAAGGGGCCTCGGATGCGCCGTGGCTTCGCGCCTCCGCGTGAAAAACAAAAAGACACTGGATTCCCGCCAGAGGCACGCGGGAATGACGGAGTATGTATATATCACCACAACCGTTGCACGCGAAGCTGCGGAGAAGGCCGTAGGGGCTGCCCCCCGTGGCCGCCCAAGGGCAGGCACAGAGGCCTGCCCCTACAAAACAAAATGGCACAGATGCCCGATTCCCGTCCCGTTTGCCGCGTTTTCTCTTGCTTTTTACATGGGGTTAATGTTAGATTGCTTCGCTATGAAACATTCAACTAGGGATGCGGTGTTCATTCTCCAATCATGACGCAAAGTGAGTTTGTTTTTCCGACGTGTGCGATAGCTGAAATCCGCAGCGATTTTGGCACGCTTCTTGCTCACTCACTCACTCACTCACTCACTCACTCACTCACTCAACTAACGCTAGACGCTAACGCGCCTTCCGATAGGAAGGCGCGTTGCTCTTCACTTCAAGCCCCTGTTTCCCATCGGAAAGCAGGGGCTTTCGCTTTCGTTCCCGCTTCCGCTTTCCCTCGCTTTTTTTTCGCAAGTCAATTCCTGAAAGGAGTTTTTCAATGAAACGTTTGTTTTCTCTTGCCCTGATGGTCGTGGCATTCTGTGCCGCTGCTTCGAGTCACGCGCAAACCTGGACCGTGACCGGTCTGAACAG
>JAITMR010000048.1 GCA_031277215.1 Burkholderiales bacterium | reverse complement strand
CTTGCCAGAGGTCAATATTTTTGACAGGGTTTTTTCGGGCGGTTTTCCAGTTGTTTTTCTTCCAGTTGTGAATCCATTGTTCGATACCGTCTTTGACGTAGGAAGAATCGGTATAAAGCCGCACTGTGCAGGGTCGCGTCAGCGCAGCGAGTGCCTGAATCACGGCGATCAGTTCCATGCGGTTGTTGGTGGTGTGCGCTTCGCCGCCGAAAAGTTCGCGGCGGGCGTCGCCGAAGATGAGCAACGCGCCCCAACCGCCGAGACCAGGATTGCCTTTGCAGGCGCCATCGGTATAAATTTCAACGATTCGGGTCATGATCGTTTTTCTTGCCCTTGCGGTGTCTTGTGCGCTGCCGCCCAGTTTTTACGGCGGGCGTGGCGTTGCCACACTGGAGTAATCACGCGCATGCCGGCTACTTTTTTGACGGCATGCAGAAAATAGATGCCGCCCGCGATCGGCCACCAGCGGTCGCCTGCTTTTTCGATGCGGTTGCAGCGGGCGAGCCAGTGGGCGCGTGTGAATGGCGGCGCGTAAACATCGAAGCCGCCGCCGATGATGTCGAATCCGAGCAGCGTTAGCCAGTCTTTGATGCGGTAGGCGCTCAGGAAGCGGCCATTCCACGGCGGCTGTCGGTCTTTGTTGAAGCGTTGGCGCATGCCGAACAGCGAATAAGGATTGATGCCGACGACCAGCAGGCGGCCTTCCGGTCGCAGCACTCGGTGCGCTTCGCGCAGTAATTGATGTGGATCATCGGTAAATTCAAGCGCGTGCGGCATGGCGACCAGATCAATCACGTCATCGGGCAGCGGCAATGCGTGCGGATCGGCGCGGACGTTGGCGGGCGGATCGAAGTCGAGCGTCCAGCGGTGCGGAATGCGCGATTGCGTCAGCATGGCTTGTTGCGGCAATCCGATTTGCAGCGCGTAAAAGCCGAAGAGGTCGGGGACGGTGCGATCAAACCAGGTTTGTTCACGGGTCAACAGGTATTGCCCAAGCGGTGTCTGCCAGCCGCGTGGTTCTCCCGGCGGTGGCGACGTTGCGGTTGGTGGCGTGGTTGACATGTCTGGCGGTTAGTCTGATGATGCGCTCATGGTAGAGATTATCCCTGTCTGCGCTTTTGCCGACAACTTTATTTGGTTGATTCATGATGGTCGTCATGCTGTGGCGGTGGATGTTGGCGATGCGCCGCCGCTTCTGGAGCGGCTTGATGCGCTGAATCTGACGCTGTCTGCGGTGTTGTGTACGCATCACCATGCCGATCATGTTGGCGGCAATGCGGCGTTGGTGGCGCGTTGTCCGGTGCCGGTTTATGGCCCGGAGAGCGAGCGGATTCCGGCGCGAACAGTGCCATTGCATGGCGGCGAAGTGCTGACATTGCCCGGTCTTGAGATACCGTGCCGTGTGTTGGCGGTGCCGGGGCATACGCTGGGGCATCTGGCGTATGCGATAGAAACGCCGGATGAAACCGCGCTTTTTTGCGGCGATACGCTTCTTGCCGCCGGTTGCGGACGCATTTTCGAGGGGACGGCGGCGATGATGTGGCAATCGCTGTCGGCGCTGTCAGCGTTGCCGGAGACGACGCGCATTTATTGCGGACACGAGTACACGTTGTCGAACCTGCGGTTTGCGTGCGCGGTCGAGCCGGACAACGCGGCGTTGGTAGCGCGTGAAGCAGCAGTGCGGGCGTTGCGCGATGCCGGAAAGCCGAGCGTGCCATCGACGCTGGCAGAAGAGCAGGCGACCAATCCGTTCTTGCGTGTTGATGTTCCGACGGTGCAAGCAGCGGCACGCGCTCATAGCGGGTTACTGCGCGTGACAGCAGTGGAAACATTCGCAGCTTTGCGGACATGGAAGGATGGTTTTCGTTGATACAGTGGGTCGCATAAATGTATTGCAAGTATTGACGCATGGCGATAGTGCGCCTACTATCCAATCATTAAGTTGGCGATAAGAGCCGGTTGTTTTTCCCAAAAGGGTGGTCGTTGTCTTCGGGGGTCGTTTTGCGTTATTTGTCTATTAGTTGCCATTGTTTTTTTACCGCGCTGATCGCTGTCACGCTTTCTTCATGCGCTTCTTTTCAAGACAGAGAATCCGCCGAACCCGCAAAAATCATTAAAGGCGCGGAACGAGTCGGGGCGTCGTCCGGCGACGTTTCGACAGAGACGTCAGCCAGTGAAGCTGCGCCGCCTTTCTTGCCGGTGTTGTCCGGCGAACCCATAGGGCCGCCGGTGTTTACACCGGAGCAACAGGCCGAGTTGGAGGAATTGCCGCCGCCGGAAACCGATCTGTGGGAAGTGATTGTCAGCGGATACGGCATTCCTGATTTGCACGGGCCACTGGTTGAAAAATGGGAGCAGTGGTATAGCAGCCGTCCCGATTACATTGCGCGAATGATTGATCGCAGCCGGCTGTATCTGTACCACATCGTTCACGAAGTTCAGATGCGCGACATGCCGATGGAGATTGCGCTTTTGCCGATGATTGAGAGCGCCTTCAACCCGAACGCGCTATCGACTGCCCACGCCTCCGGTATCTGGCAATTCATTCCGTCTACCGGAAAGCATTACGGACTAAAACAAAACTGGTGGGTTGATGAGCGCCGCGACGTATTGTCGGCAACCGATTCGGCGCTCAATTATCTGCAAAAGCTGTACGGCGATTTCAACGATTGGCATCTGGCGCTGGCCGCTTACAACTGGGGCGAGGGCAGCGTCTCACGTGCGCTGCTGAAGAATCGTGCGCGAGGTTTGCCGGGAACGTATGAAGCGTTGACGATGCCGAAAGAAACGGCCAATTACGTGCCGAAATTACAGGCGGTCAAAAACATCATCCGCGATCCGGAAAAATACAACATCGAACTGGCCGACATCCCCGATGCGCCGTACTTTACCGTAGTAAAGACGATGAAGCGGATGGATGTCGATAAGGCGGCGTCGCTTGCCGAAATGTCGAAAGAAGAATTTTTGGCGTTGAATCCGCATCATAACCGGCCAGTGATCGCCGGTGCTGACGAATTCACATTGTTGTTGCCGATCGACAAAGCCGAGCTGTTCGCGTCGAAGCTGGAATTGGAAGATCAGCCGATGGTGACATGGCAGGCTTATCGGTTGCACAAGGGCGAGACGCTCGCGCAAGTAGCGAACAAATTCGGCATGTCGCTCGAAGCCTTGCTGGCGGTCAATGGATTGGGTAGTCGCGCCCAAGCGCGTGAAGGTTTGACGTTGTTGGTGCCGGCAGAACAACCGTCGTGGACAGCCGAAGCGTCGCTTGCCAAAGCGGTATTCACCACCGTGCCGTCCGGTCGCATGTCGAATTACAAAGTCAAGCGCGGCGATACGTTGACGCAGATCGCCCGCCGTTATGGCACGACCGTGGAAGAGTTGATGCGGCTCAACGGGTTGAAGAGCGCTCGAAGTTTGCGTGCCGGAAAAAATATCCGTGTGTATAGCGATACTGTGCGCATAGCGTCGTCGAAAAAAGCGGGGAGCACCGGCACGCGCACCGCAGCAACATCACGAGCGGCGCAAGGGGCGCATTATAAAGTGCAGAAGGGCGATACGTTGGGACAGATTGCTTCACGCCATCGGGTTAGCGTTCAGGATCTGATGCGCTGGAACGGTTTGACAAACGCCAAGGCATTGCGGGCGGGACAGAATTTGCGGGTGTCTGGTGGGGCGTCAAGCGGGGTGTCAAATGATACGTTGGCTCAAGTCGCGGCAAAACGATCGGCAGAAAAACAAACGGCGACACAAGCAAAAGCGAGCAACGTCGCGCAATCTAAAGCCGCTTATTACAAAGTTCAAAAAGGCGATACGTTGTATAGCATTGCGCCACGCTACAACGTCAGCGTTGACAACTTGATGCGTTGGAACGATTTGAAGAAAGCTACCGCGTTGCGTGCAGGACAAACGATCCGGGTTTCCGGGGGCAGCGATACCAATGTAGCAAAGTCCGATAAGAGTTAAAAAATGTTGGACACGGCTTCTGAAGAAACGCTGCTGCAATTTCCTTGCGATTTTCCGGTCAAAGTGATGGGAAAAAATGTGGAAGGATTCGC
Source organism: Burkholderiales bacterium (assembly GCA_031277215.1). Lineage (GTDB taxonomy): Bacteria > Pseudomonadota > Gammaproteobacteria > Burkholderiales > Casimicrobiaceae > UBA931. The sequence continues at coordinate 2,030 of JAITMR010000048.1, read as the reverse complement.
GCAAACCATCGCTGATATTGTCGTCGCGCATGCGCCGGACTTCGATTCGGCAACCGTGGAAATGCGCACCTCCAAAGAAAACCGCTACCTGTCGCTGACCGTGACGGTGCACGCAACGAGCAAAGCACAACTCGACGCGCTGTACCGGGCACTGACAGCGCACCCGATGGTGAGCATGGTGCTTTAATACGGGCGCTCGACGAGCCTTGGGCTTGTGGTTAGCGCGTTTTTGTTTTAAGTGGGCGCGTCGTCATTCTGCGCGAAAGCGCAGAATCCAGCGCCATGCAAAACCCCTCCGCTAGATTGCTTCGCTTTGCGTAGAATAACAGTGAGGCGTAATCGCTAGAGTGGTTTCGTTTCAAGCGCATACACTTTTCACCCTCTCCACAAGGGGAGAGAGAAGCAAAGCGCCGATGGGAAATAAAAACGATTTGACGACAGTGCGCGACAGACTATCGCTTTCGATCCGGGATTCCATACGCGCCGCGGAGGACTTCGGTTAAGGTTTCAAGATAATTCGCGCCACCCGCTTCAAGACGAATTCTTAATGAATAACGACGCGATAGTAGATTCTTTTCGTAGCTTCCTGGCTGGTTTCCCAGGAACGCCGATATTCAAATATCAATACCTGCACACCAGGTCGGGCGGCAACGAATGAGAAGATTTCCGTACCGCCGACGCCGGTGCGCGGCTCCGAGCCTTCCGGCGACGGCGGAATTTCATAGCGCGGACTGGCGTCGCGCAACATGCCGCGCATCGGCTCGGTTTGCATCCATTGGTGGCCGGTCGAGCGGTTGCTCTGCAAGCGCACTTCCAGTTGCTGGCCGACTTCAAGCGGGAGGTCGGCACCGTTAAGCGCTTCGGTGGCGGTGGTGCCGTAAATCAAGGACGGCGCTTCCGGCTCGGTCGGGTTAGAGGCGCAGCCGATCAAGACCATCATGGTCAGCGCGGCGACGCAAACGGCAGAGAATGGGTTCTTCATGAGGCGTTCCGAAAAGCCAGGAGTCCAAACGCCAAGTTTACCCCAATGTTGCGAGGGTCAGCTTCAGTTTTGACCGCCCATCCCGCGCCTTTCAGCGCCGCGTTTGGCGTCAGAGCATTTCAGCTCGAACCGACAGCGTGGCGTAGGTTGGCAGGGCGCGGCAGTCGTGGCTAATTGGGGTCAGCATCACGGTTTAACTGTGGCATCAAATCAATGCGCCGCCCTTACCGTCAACCTCACCCCCAGTGCCGCACAAACCTTGGCAATCATCCCAAAACTTGGATTGTTTTCACCGGATAGTGTCTTGTACAGACGCTCCCGACCCAAACCGGCTTCCTTCGCCAGCTCGGTCATGCCACGGGCGCGGGCGACCACGCCAAGTGCTTTGGCGATGAAAGCAGGATCATCGCCTGCTTCCTCAAAGCAGGTTTGCAGGTAAAGCTCAACCGCCTCTGGGCTATCGAGGTACTTTGCCGAATTCCAAGGGGACAGTGATAGCAAAAACCGCTTGCTATAGATAGCATAAAACGCTATCATCCGCGCATGAACAACAAGCATCGAAAAATCCTGCAAGCCATTTTTGCCGACCCGGTCAATGGCGGCATTGACCGGTCGTTGATTGAAGCCTTGTTTGTTGCTGTCGGTTGTACCGTGATCGAGGGCAAAGGTTCCTCCGTTACTTTCGAGATGAATGGTATCAAGGCATACTTTCACCGTCCTCATCCTGGCAACGGTGCCTTGCGCTATCGCGTTGCGGATGCTCGTGATTTTTTGAAGAACATAGGAGTTACCCCATGAATGCCATGACTTACAAAGGTTATGCGGCGCGTGTTGAGTACGATGCCGAAGACCGGATTTTCGTTGGGCATCTGGCCGGTATTCGTGACATTGTGGGATTCCACGGTTCCAGCGTGGATGAACTGGAAGCCGCTTTTCATGAATCGGTCGATGATTATCTGGCTGCCTGCGAAAAACTCGGACAAAAACCCGACAAACCAGCCAGCGGAAAAATGATGTTGCGCGTGTCACCGGAAATTCACGGTGCGGC
>JAITMR010000013.1 GCA_031277215.1 Burkholderiales bacterium | reverse complement strand
ATCACGTTCGCCAACGAAGCCTGCATTCCGCCCTGCGCCGCCGCCGAGTGTGAACGCTTGGGCGGAACCAGCGACAACACAATCACTTCGTGGCCACGGCGTTTGGCGCCGATTCCCATCCGCAGGCCGGCCAGTCCGCCGCCGATCACCAGTACATCGGTAAAAATAACCTTCATTTCGCGGTCTCCTCAGGCGGTTGCACCCATGTCGGGGTGTAATGCTCTCCGTTTTTGTAATTGGCCTGATACTCGTAGCCGACCTTCATGTACGCGCCAAGCGTAGCAAGCCCAAGGATGAGGAAGAACGCCGTTATTCCCCATTTGAGTTTCTTCAGGAATTCGCGGCTACAGTTTGGCCAACACCATTTCACCGCCAGTCGATACAAGCCTATGCCGCCGTGAAACTCAACCAGAAGCAACAGCACCAGATAAAACGGCCACAACCCGTCAACCCACATCCGGCCACCCGAACCAAAGGGGCCGATGTCTTGCGGCCACACCATCATCTGATAAAGGTGCGCCGAAGCCAGGAAGAACATCGCGAAGCCGGTATAGACCTGCCACATCCACATCGTCGTATCGCCATGCTTCATCGACTTTGCGTGCGCACGATATGTCTTGAACTGCTGGTAATTGATCGGAAACTTTCGTACTGCCAGCATCGCATGCAAAACGAAAATTGACGCGACGACGGCCACCACGACCGAAACAATCCATGGATAGGCCTTGCCGAAGAAAAAGTAACCTTCAAAAAATTTGGTAATCTTCCACATCGTATCCGGGCCACCCAGAATTGATGCAACGAAGAACATATGCCCCCACATGAACAGCGCCAGAAACAGGCCGCTCAAACTTTGCAGGAGATCGAGACGAGCGGGCAAGCGGCTCTTTCGAGGCCGTTCCGACAATCCCGTCTGGATGATAAGAGTTTCGTTTAACATAGGAACCTTGCATTCAAAAATAAAAATTCAAGTCAGATGACTCTACGAAAAAACTTTAATAGTATAACGCGCCTCAACCATTTATACCTTTTGATTCTCGTCAACCTTTTCGTTCTGCAATCCGCATTAAGACAAGGCGTTCCCCTTATCAAAACAGGGTTTCCCGTTTTCGGCGAACGTTTCCCTGAGCAACCTGCTTCCTGTTTTGCTCTCGTACCAGCGTATGACCGCTTGCGCCAGGATTTTGGTTGAATCGAGAAAATAAGTCGGGCTTTTCCGAATCTCCTTCGCCAGGATGAGCGGGATTTCAGTGCAACCGAGGATCACCGCCTCCACCTTATGCAGTTGCAGATACTGGTACGGCACTTCGAGACAGTCCCGCGCTTTCACCGGATCGCCGGCTTTCAGCGCGTAAGTTCCGGCCATTGCCGCTTTTTGCGCCGCACCTTCCGGTGCAACGCATTCGATCCCGACTTTCGCCAGCACCGTCTGGTACAAGCCCGCCTGAAGCGTCGCATCGGTTGCCAGCAACCCGACCCTGGAAAAACCGGCTTCGTGGGCTGCTTCGACCGTAACATCAATGATACTCAACATATCAACAGAAGCCGCTGCTTTTAACTGCGAAAACCAGTAATGCGCCGTATTGCAAGGCATGGCGATGCATGCCGCCCCAGCCTTTTCCAACATCTGCAAGCGGTGCACCAGCGCCGACTGCGGTGAAGAACCGCCGTTCAACAGATGCGCACTGCGGTCGGGAATATCAGGCATAGACGAGATCAGCAGTGGAATATGCTGCTGATCCCCCCCAACCTCAGTTAACTCGATGATTTTACTCATGAAATCGGCTGTCGCTGCCGGCCCCATGCCACCAAGAACGCCTACCAGATAATTCATTCCCGTGAAGCCAATATGGTTTTATGCAGTGTAACACGAAAAAAAGGAATGCGAAAAACAAAAAAGCGATGCAAAATATGCATACACAAGCAAAAGGCTATGCAAAATGCAAAACATCGAGACAAAATGGCTGGAAGATTTCCTGGCTCTGGAAGAATTACGTAACTTTTCGCATGCCGCCGAGCAGCGCAACCTGTCACAGCCCGCCTTCAGCCGCCGTATTCGTGCGCTGGAACACGCCGTCGGGGTCGAACTTTTCGACCGCACCAGCACGCCGCTGCAACTGACCGATCATGGTCGCCTGTTTCATTCACAGACCCGCCGCCTTCTGGAACAGTTACAAAGCAATCTCAGCGAATTGTCGGGCGCTAACTTGACCGGAAAAACCAAGCTCACGATTGCCGCCGCCCATTCGCTGTCGCTGGCCGTCCTGCCGACGGTCATCGAATCCATCGCACAACGCGACGATTCGTTTGTTTGCCACGTCGAAGCCATCGACGCCCATCAAGCCGTCCAGACCCTTCGCGAAGGCAAAAGCGATTTCATCCTGTCGTTTCACGATGAAGACCTGCTGCAAACACCGTTTCGCTGCCTCAAACTGCTCGACGCCGAACTAATTCCCGTTTACGTCGGCAACAAACAGGCTCCGCGATTTTCCCCTGAACAAACCGGGATTCCGCTGCTGAACTACACACCGACTTCTTATCTGGGGCGTTTGGTTAACCGGCATCTGTTCACAATGGACGAAAACATTTTTCACACCGTATTCGTTTCATCAATGGCTGAACTGCTGAAACGAATGGCGCTCAACGGATACGGCGTCGCCTGGCTACCAACGTATCTGGTACAAGAAGCTCAGAACCGGTTCACGCGCCTCGATCTGCCCGCCATTCCGATCGAGGCTTACGCTTACCGGATGGAAGCCCGTCTGAGTTCTGCCGCCGAACACTTCTGGAGTGCCTTGCATTCGCTTTCTTCGGACGCTTGAATCCTGAAGCGCGGGCGTCTCGCCCACAAAAGATTAACCGCAAAGAATGCAGTTTCTATGTCGTTATTGCGAGCGAAGCGAAGCAATCCAGTTGCCCTCTATTTCACCTCTCTCCCGTCTCTCGGGGCGCTCTCTCCCACAAGGGGAGAGAGTTTGTTTTTCTTCTCAACCGGAACTGTTGCGCACATGCGCGATCCAGTGTGCCGTCAGTTTTTCCTGCAAGGTATTCTGCCGCAAACGCTGTGCCAAACTGCCAAAATCAATGCGATCCAGTGGTTGATCCTGATTGGAGCAGGTGAAGACGTAGCTCACTTCGCCTGATTGTGGATCACGGTGTACCTGCAAACACTGTGCGCAAATTTCTTTCATCATGCACTGCATCGGCGAATTGATCGACCCGATAGCCTGATGCGTCGGCTTCAGATGCGCGGCGAGAACGCCGTGCCGTGCCGCCGCCACCGCTGCCATCATGCGATCCGAGCCGATAACAATCATCCGATCTGTATCTTTGTATGGAATCGCTTGTTCGCCGAGTTTTCCTTCGGCATAAGCACGCATGGCTTCGACGACGTTGCCGACGAAGGTTCTGTCCTGTGGACGCGATGGCTCAAACCCGGGCGCTTCTTCGCAACACCAGATGATGGTGTCCGCCGCGGCTTCAATGTCTTCCACCTTGTAGCGGTCTTCGACTTTGCGGTAAGCGGCGAAGTACAGCACTTTTGAACCCGCTTGCCGGAACGCCAGCCCGATGGAAAACAGCACCGCGTTGCCCAGTCCGCCACCGATCAGCGTGACGGTTTCGCCAGGTTCGATTTCGGTGGATGCGCCAGTCGGCCCCATCAGAATCACCGGCTCACCAGGCTTCAAGGTCGCGCACAGATTCGACGATCCGCCCATCTCAAGCACGATCAGCGATACCAGCCCGCGTTCACGATCCACTTCGGCGCCGGTCAGCGCAAGACCCTCCATCGCCATTCGTGTCCCGTTAACATACGGCGACCGCGCTTCAAAATTTTGTAAGCGGTAAAACTGTCCCGGCGTGAAACGCCGCGCCGCCGCTGGCGCGTGCACAACGACCTCGATGATGGTCGGCGTCAAACGCTCAATCCGCTCAATCCGCGCCCGCCAATCGTTGTCGAGTCCGGCCAGGAACGCCGCCTCCTCTTTCCTGAATGTGGTGTCCGGCAAACGCGCCAGCATCCGCGAAATGACCGGATAACCTTGCAGGGCGCTCGCCATCGCCTTAACCACGTTGCCGAAGTACGAAGGATGCAAATCCCCCAGAAAACTGACTGCCCGTCCGTCATCCTCAATCGCGGTGAGGACTGCGGGTTTTTCCGGCTTCGCCAAACCGTGCTCCACTTCTGCCGGTTTGCCTTCTTCGTCGAGCAAGCGGAAATACTTGCCGTGAAGCACAAAATTTTCGGAGTCTTCACGCGCCAGCACGGTATTCGGTGATGTGCCCGCCGCGATCAGGATCGTATGCGCGGGCAGCACAATGTCGGTGCCGGTTTGCTTTGCGGTTACCTTCAACCCGGAGGCGAAACCGTAGGCGTCAACCTCAACCGCCACCGGCGTCAATCCTTCGGCGAACCAGATGCCTTCTTCCAACGCCTTTTCGATTTCCTCATGATTCAGTGTGTAAGACGGGCTGTCGATCATCCGTTTGCGGTACGCCACCGTCGAGCCGCCCCAGCTTTGCAACAAGCCCACCGTATTGACCGGGCGGCCTTCGCGCTGGGCGGCGCTGCGTTCGTCACGCAAGGCTTTCGCATGCATGATGAATTCATCCGCAAGAACGCGCTCTTCCGGCGTCCAGCGCTCTTCCACCTTGTCGCGCCCCTGCGCCGCCACCAAGACTTCATAGCGGCTCAGGAATTTTTCGACTTGCACGGGGTAGTACGCCAGCGCCTCGGTTGCCGCATCGATAGCTGTTAACCCTCCGCCGATCACCACCACCGGCAAGCGCATCTGCATGTTGGCCAGCGAATCGCGTTTGGCCGCGCCGGTCAGTTGCAACGCCATCAGAAAATCCGACGCCGTGCGCACGCCGGGCGCCAGTCCGTTCGGAATGTCGAGCACCGTCGGCTTGCCCGCGCCAAGCGCAAGCGCCACATGATCGAAACCAAGCGCCCAGGCGTCCGCCAACGTGACCGTGCTGCCGAAACGCACACCGCCGTAAAGCCCGAACTCGGCACGACGCTCCAACAGCAAGCGAACAACCTTCAAGAAATTCTTATCCCAACGAACCGTAATTCCGTATTCGGCCACACCACCGAAACCGGCGAGAACGCGATCCTCAAGCGGCTCGACCAGATCCGCGTAATCGCGCACCGGAAGGAACGGCTCCCGCGAGCCATCCGCAGCAACGCCCGACAACACCTCCATGAGCGGCTCGATTTTCAACCCGTCGATGCCGACCACCGTATGCCCGTCGTTCAACAAATGATGCGCCAGCGTGTATCCAGCAGGCCCCATCCCTACCACCAGCACCCGCTTGCCCGATGGTGGCAACGGCAATGGCCGACGTAGGTTGAGCGGATTCCAGCGCGTCAACAACGAATAGATTTCAAAACCCCAAGGCAACGCCAGCACATCTTTGAGCAAGCGCGTTTCCGATTGCGGAATATCGACCGGGTCTTGCTTTTGATAAATGCAGGCCTTCATGCAATCATTGCAAATCCGGTGTCCCGTTGCCGCCACCATCGGATTCTCGATACAAATCATCGCCAACGCCGCCAGCGCCGCCCCTTCGGCGTGCAGTTTATGAAACTCCGAAACACGCACATCAATCGGGCAGCCGGTAAGCAGAACGCCAAGCGATGATTTCTTGAACAACCGAATCGACGCTTCGTCAGCGGTTTCTTTTTCAGCGATCCCAATCCTGCAACCGCCGCGCCCCTGCTCGTGGCACCAAATACAGTAATGCGACTCCGCAAGTCCGCTGACAACATCCATTCCATGATCGGTTAGCGCAAAACCCTGGCGCTGACGCAACGCATGCGTTTCATCGAGCTTCCACATCGACACACCGCAGCGTTCATGCTCCGAAGTCGGCACCAGCTTCATGAAATCGATCTTGTGGGGAACCTTGAACAGCGTATCGCTTTTATGAAGCGCCTTCCCTTCCGGCGTATGCGCCGCCCATGCCGCATAACGCATCGCCGTGTCCAGCGCCTCGACATTGGCGCTGGCGTCAGACTGCCAGCGCATCACCGCCTGCGCAAACGCCAGTTGCGACAGCGGCGCACCCATTTGCGCTTCCAACTCTTGTCGCAACGCCGCGCCGTCAAACGCCGCCGCGTCCTCCGCTTTGTACGTTTTGACCGCCTTGCGCTGGACAAACTGCCGTTTCACCACATAAATCGGCGCAAACTCATGAGGCTGCTCCTGCAACGCCTGCACTTCCCGGGTAATACCAAACAATTCGGCAAGAAAGGTTTCGAGGTAAACGCCTACCGCAATCAGCAGCTCGGCTTCCTCCTTGTGCGCCAGCGCCTCCGGCGCCCGCCGCGCCTCTTGCAAGCGCTCGGCCAGCGACGGCTCGGCAGCAGCAAGGTGCTCAAGAAAACGTTGGTCAATTCGAAGCAATCCGTCTCGGGTATAGAGGTCGGCAAACGCCAGGTCGTAAGCAAGATTCAGCATAAACGGAAATTCTTTCGTGACTGCGGCAACGCCGCCCAAACACACACTGTTCCATATTCCATGGTGCTGTGTGCGAAAAAGATAGATTTTACCTTGATTTTTGTCCGGGTTTACAGCCCGTTTACAGCCCAAGTACAAGCGGTCTTCTGCGGCGACGCGGGTTTCATCGGCAACACAAACACGGCAGCAATTTATATCCCCTGCGCTGCAATGCGCGACGTCTGGCTCATCGCGCAACGCTACACTGCGCACTCACGGCTTGCTTCCGCTCGGTATCAATGACGAGATACGTTTGCCGTTTGTTTGCCGTTTGTTTGTCGCCTTTGTGCCATCAGGCTTTGGGGAGGATTTGAACCACGTTTTAAAACGTGGTGCCGACAGAGAGATTCGAACTCCCGACCAACGGTTTACAAAACAACAAGGCAGCGTAGTTTTTCTTTTAATATCAACAACTTACAGCTATTGCGCGTTGTATATCGTTGGAAAAAAATGGCTTAAATACGTGCTCTCATATTTTATCGGTTCACGTTTAGTCACGCACCTTTAACTGCCGCGCCTCATCGACCGTGATCTGCTCGGTGAGTATGAGGTATAGCACAAACGCAGATCGCGGCATTTCGCGCGATCCAGCCTCCCAATTCTGCCATGTTCGCAGCGCAGAAAAGATGGTGTGCGCTGCCTCGGTTTGTGTGTGGCCAACGGAATGTCGCGCGGCGATGATCTGTTCAGGTTTTGGCTTTTTCACTTTGGTTTTTGTTTTTTTGCCATGCCCACGCATTGCTTGCCTCTTTCATGATGCGAGACAACCGAGCGCGGCCATTAGCGTCATGCGGGTTAAATTTATGAGACACCAGCCACGCTTCTACGGCGGCGTTGCCGCCGCGAAAAGCACCAACCCACTCGCCAGCAACGCAGGAAAAATCAACAACTGCGCCTGTCTCGTGGGCGCATGACCGGCCCGCCAGATCAACCCGCCATTTTTTGTGCCATTGATAATGTTTACCAACCACTGTTATGCCTCTTTTTTTGGCTCAAGCGGAATTGTAACCCACTCCCTGAGCCGCCGAGTGCTGTTGTAGACATCGGTCATTGACTGCCGCCGGTGGCCGAGCAGTTTACGGGTGTCGACACCCTGATCGCGGTAGAGCCGCTCGGC
>JAITMR010000062.1 GCA_031277215.1 Burkholderiales bacterium | reverse complement strand
CGGTGCACCGTGCCTTTCTCCGCGCCTTCGCGTTTCCGCGTGAAAATAATTTTTCTCCGCGTCTTCGCGTGAATCCACCACCCTCTCCCCCAACCCCTCTCCCGCAAGCGGGCGAGGGGAGCCTGATACATACTCCGTCATTCCCGCATGTTTTTGGCGGGAATCCAGTGTCTTTTTTCCGCTTTAGCACACAGCGATTTTGGGCAGGAGAGACAAACCCCCGTCCGCCTTCAGCGTCCACCCTCCCCGATCAAAATCGTTTCGGGGACAGGCTCTTTGAAAAGGGGGCTTCGAGCTCATCGCAGCTTCGCGTGAAATGTTCTTATGGAGTCTCTGAACCATTCCGTCATTCTGCGCGTAGCGCAGCGAAGTCGCAGAATCCAGAGACAGCTTGGATCCTGCGACTTCGCGCAGGATGACGGTGCACCGTGCCATTTTCTACGGTAGTCGTGAATTCGCACACCACGCTTTCGCGTGAAAAACAAAAGACGCTGGATTCCCGCCAAAAGCACGCGGGAATGACGGCGCATTCGTGCCTTTCTCCGCGCCTTCGCGTTTCCGCGTGAAAATAATTTTTCTCCGCGTCTCCGCGTGAAAATGATGATTCGCCCCTACCACAATGACGCCGATTTTTCTTTGTGCTCTCTGCGTTCCATGCGGTTAATTTTTCTGCTCCTGATTTACAATATCGTCATTCGATATCTGATTCAATAAACGTGCAAATTGATTTTCTCAAACAGGCAGTGGCCGACGACATGGCGGCGGTGGATCGCGTTTTGCGCACCGGCCTTGACTCGGATGTGTTGCTGGTGCGCAGTGTGGCCGATTACATCATCGGCAGCGGCGGCAAGCGCTTGCGTCCGGCGTTGTTGCTGCTCGTCGCCCGCGCCTGCGGCTATCGCGGCGTTCATCATCACATTTTGGCGGCGGTGGTCGAGATGATTCATACGTCAACCTTGCTGCATGATGATGTGGTCGATGAATCTTCACAGCGTCGCGGCAAGCCTACCGCCAATAACGAATTCGGTAACGCCGCGTCGGTTCTGGTCGGCGATTTTCTGTATTCGCGGTCGTTTCAGATGATGGTGTCGGTCGATTCGATGCGCGTGCTGCAAATTCTTGCCGATGCTACCAACGTGATCGCCGCCGGTGAAGTGCAGCAGTTGGTAAACACTGGCAATGTGAACCTCGACGAGCAGGCTTACATCAAGGTGATCCAGCGCAAGACGGCAAAATTGTTCGAGGCAGCGAGCCGCTTGGGGGCGTTACTGGCAGGGGTCGATGAAGTGCGCGAAACGGCGTTTGCCCACTACGGCATGTATCTGGGAACGGCGTTTCAAATTATGGACGACTTGCTCGATTACACCGGCGATGCCGACGCCATAGGCAAGAACTTGGGCGACGATCTGGCGGAGGGCAAGATGACGCTGCCGTTGATCCGGGCGATGGCCGTCGGGTCGGCGGACGATGTGGCGGTCGTCCGCCATGCCGTTGAAAACGGTGGGCTGACCGATTTTGCGCCGCTGATCGAAGCTTTGAAGCGAACCGACGCGCTGGCCTACACGCAGGCACGCGCCTGCGACGAGGCTGCCAGAGCGGCGGCTTGTCTGGAGGCGGAACCCGCTTCGCCGGACAGGGAAACCCTGATACAATTATCAGCCTTTGCCGTTGGGCGGTCGTTTTAAGCGGCGGTTAACACAAATGAATTTTCGGGGTGTAGCTTAGCCTGGTAGAGCGCTACGTTCGGGACGTAGAGGCCGGAGGTTCAAATCCTCTCACCCCGACCAGGCTTGGACAGAACGGCGAGCGCGGCTCGCCGTTTTTCATGGGTTTTTTCATTGAGCGCCCGAATTGCCGCCCAGGAAAAGTTAACAGAAGCCCTGAACCGGAAACCAAAGTCCTGTTATATTCTTATGTTGGCACAAGGGGTCATCGGCAGGGTTGCGTTACCCCTTGGTAGGTTAGACACATTCAAGATTTTCTATGGCTTCTGTTTCTGTGATTGAGATCATCGGCACGGTGCTTTTTGCGCTGGCGGTCGCGCACACCTTCGCTTCCAGTTATTTCGCGCATCTGAGTCATCGCTTTCCGGCGCATGCGGGCCTTTGCCATTTGCTGGGCGAAGTCGAAGTGGTTTTCGGTCTCTGGGCAGGGGTGTTGATCTCGTTCATGTTTGCTTACATGGGACGCGCAGACACGTTGCAGCATATTGGCCAGGTGCGCTTCACCGAGCCGATGTTCATTTTTGTTGTGATGGTGATCGCGGCAAGCCGCCCGATCACTTCGTCGGTGCGCGATGCTGTACGCTTTTTGGCGCGGTGGATCGCCAAACCGTTTCCGGTAAGGGAACCGCTGTTGCTGTATTTTTTGACGTTGGCAGTGATCCCGTTATTCGGTTCGCTGATCACCGAACCGGCGGCCATGACGCTGGCGGCGCTGATGTTGCGAGACACCTTTCTTTCGCCCACGATGCCGCAAAAGGTCAAGTACGCGACTCTGGGCGCGTTGTTCGTCAACATATCCATTGGCGGCGTTCTGACGCCGTATGCGGCGCCAGCGGTATTGATGGTCGCGGAAGCCTGGAACTGGGATCTGCCTTTCATGCTGACAACGTTCGGTTGGCGCGTCCTTCTGGTCGTCGCCATCAATGCGCTTGTTGTCAGCTATCTTTTCCGGGAGATCATTGTCAAAGAAGCGCGTGAACCGGATACCGGAGAAGAGCCGATCCCTTTGTTTGTGCGCGGCATCCATTTTCTTTTTCTGGCAGGCGTCGTTTATTTTGCGCACTACCCGGAAATCTTCATTCCGATGCTGCTGATTTTCCTGGGGCTGGCTGCGGCCTATCCGCAGTTTCAAAACAAAACAATGATGCTGCGCGAAAGCATGATGGTGGCCTTCTTCCTTGGAGGGTTGGTCGTGCTGGGCGGCGTGCAAGTATGGTGGCTGCAACCGGCATTGAGCGGTATGTCGCCAGAACTCGTGTACTGGGGAACGATGGTGCTGACCCCGTTTGTTGACAACGCGGCGATAACCTATCTGGTTTCGCTGGTGCAAGGCACCGATGCCGCGTTCAGATATTCCGTGGTGTCAGGAGCCATTGTCGGCGGCGGCTTGACCGTGATCGCTAACTCGCCCAATCCTGCCGGAATTACCATCCTGAAAGGCTGCTTCGAAGACAGTTCCGTCAGTCCGCTCGGTCTGTTTTTGGCGGCGGCAGGGCCGACCGCGGTTGCCGCGCTGGTTTTTTATATCTGACAGGGGCGTGGCAATAGTAGCGTAGGAGCGGGTTTAAAACCCGCCCAAAAAATTATCTCACGCGAAGCCGCAAAATCTGGCGCCCAAAAACCCTGAAAAAGCTCGACTTTTGCGCCAAAGCACCGGAAAATAGCGCCGTTTCCTCAGTCGGAAGCCTGTGAGTCCGACTGGCGAGATTCGTATGATGAGGGGGCGCACGCAATCTTAGGCATTCGTGGAGTTTCGCCGCGAAAAAGAGTCAACGCATGCTTCTGGCGCCTGAAATGGCTTTTTAGGGAAATTATTATGCTACCACTCGTACTTTCATTGCTATGCGCTCTCGCCGCCATTGTTTATGGCGTCTTGACCACCAGGTCTATTCTCTCCAAACCCGCCGGTAACGAGCGGATGCAGGAAATCGCCGCTGCCATTCAGGCCGGCGCCAAGGCGTATCTCAACCGCCAATACATGACGATAGGCACTGTCGGAATTGTGCTGTCTGTCGTTATCTTCGCTTTCCTCGACTGGAAAACGGCCTTCGGCTTCGTACTGGGCGCCGTGCTGTCGGGTGTTGCGGGTTACGTCGGGATGAACGTGTCGGTGCGTGCCAATGTGCGTACTGCCGAAGCAGCGCGTAACGGCATCGGCCCGGCGCTCGATATCGCCTTCAAGGGCGGCGCAATCACCGGCATGCTGGTGGTCGGCTTGGGACTGCTCGGCGTTGCCGGTTACTATATTGTGCTGAAGCTCATCGGGGGCGGTGGCGATACGTTGTACGATATCGTGCATCCTTTGGTCGGGCTGGCTTTCGGCGGCTCTCTGATTTCGATCTTCGCGCGTTTGGGCGGCGGCATTTTCACCAAGGGCGCTGACGTCGGCGCCGATCTGGTCGGCAAGGTCGAAGCCGGTATTCCCGAAGACGATCCGCGCAATCCGGCAGTGATCGCCGATAACGTCGGCGACAATGTGGGCGACTGCGCCGGTATGGCTGCCGACTTGTTCGAGACGTATGCGGTGACGGTTATCGCAACGATGGTGCTCGGCGCACTGATGTTGAAGGGCGCTGTCGGCGCTACCGACAGTCTCGTCATCTATCCGTTGGTGCTGGGCGCGATTTCGATCATCGCTTCGATTATCGGCACCTTCTTCGTCAAAACGTCCGAGGGCGGCAAGATCATGCCCGCGCTCTACCGCGGCCTTGCGGTTGCCGGTGTGCTGGCGTTGATCGCGTTCTATCCGGTCACGCTCTTCATGTTCGGCGATGGCTTTACGGTTGACGGGCGCCTCATCACTTCCAATGCGATTTTCGGTACTGCCGTCATCGGCTTGGTGCTGACCGGCGCACTCGTCTGGATTACCGAGTACTACACCGGCACCGACTTCAAGCCGGTCAAGCATGTTGCGCAAGCCTCCACCACCGGTCACGCCACCAATATCATTGCCGGTCTTGGTGTCTCGATGAAGGCAACCGCCTGGCCGGTGTTGGCCGTGTGCGCATCAATTCTCGGCGCTTACTGGCTGGCGGGTCTGTATGGCATCGCCATCGCAGCGACCTCGATGCTGTCGATGACCGGCATCATCGTTGCGCTCGACGCCTATGGCCCGATCACCGACAACGCGGGCGGTATCGCTGAAATGAGCGAATTGCCGGATTCGGTACGCGCCGTGACCGATCCGCTCGACGCCGTCGGCAACACAACAAAGGCGGTGACCAAGGGCTATGCGATCGGTTCTGCCGGACTCGCGGCGTTGGTGCTGTTTGCCGATTACACGCACGCGCTCGAAAATTACGGCATTAACATCAGCTTCGATCTCTCTGAGCCGATGGTGATTGTCGGCCTCTTTATCGGTGGTTTGATTCCGTATCTTTTCGCGTCCATGGCGATGGAAGCGGTCGGTCGCGCTGCTGGTTCGGTCGTGCTTGAAGTGCGTCGCCAGTTCCGTGAGATCGTCGGCATCATGGAAGGCAAGGCCAAGCCCGAATACGGCAAAGCGGTCGATATGCTAACAAAAGCTGCGATCAAAGAAATGATCGTTCCGTCGCTGCTGCCCGTGCTGGTTCCGGTCGCGGTTGGCCTGCTTCTCGGCCCGAAGGCGCTTGGCGGCCTGCTGATGGGAACCATCATCACCGGTATTTTCGTGGCGATCTCGATGACCGCCGGTGGTGGCGCCTGGGACAACGCCAAGAAATACATCGAAGACGGCAACTTCGGCGGCAAAGGCTCCGACGCGCACAAAGCGGCGGTGACCGGCGACACCGTAGGTGATCCGTACAAGGACACCGCCGGTCCGGCGATCAACCCGCTGATCAAAATCATCAACATCGTTGCGCTGATGATTGTGCCGGTGATGGCAAAATGGAACGCGCCTGAGCCGATGACCGACGCGATCATGGTCGCGCCGATTGTCGCCGTCGCCGCTGCTACCGAAAGCGACGCATCAAGACGTGTTGATTTGCAAAACCCGGTCTTGATCCAAAGCTCCGGCGATGATGCCGAAACGTATCGGGACGTATTACGCTAAAGCGCTTTTGCTTCAAGCGCATATCCTTCTCGCCCTCTCCTCTCGCGGGAGAGGGCGCCTTGAAGCGCTTTCGATCGGAGGACAACATGCGGCGCAGAGAAGATTCTTCTGCGCCGTTATTTTTGAGGCCGTTATTCTGGTATGGTGTCCCTTTTGGCACCTCTAAAACGAAGCTCTTTACCCGCCATGCTGTTCCTGAAAAACCTTTTCAAGAAGAAAAGCCTGAACATCCATCGGCAGATTGCCGTCCCGGTGCTGTGTTATCACAGCTCCCACATCTGGGGCACCACTTATTCCCAAAACAACCATACTGCGTTAGAAGAGGATTTGCGTTATCTTTTAAGCGCGCAATACCGGCTGCTCTCGCCACTCGCGTTGGCGCTGGCGCTTCGGCAGGAAAACGATGCGCTTTTGGAAGAGAAGCTGGTTTGTATTACTTTCGACGATGGAATGGATTTCGACTACTTCGATCAGGAACATAAAGACGCGGGGTTCGTCAAAAGTTTTCACACCATTTTGAACCAAAGCTCTTTACAAAAAACCGTTGTCGGAAAAAACGCTTCGAAGGCTGCATCGAGCGTGGGATTTGTCGTCGCTTCCGCAGCCGCACGTCAAGCCATTGATCAAACTTGCCTTGGCAGAAACCAGTTTTGCGATAGCTGGTGGCGCGAGTGCGCACAGCAAGGCATCATCGGCATCGGCAACCACAGTTGGGATCATACGCACGAAGCGCTTGATACCGTATGCCAAGCCGACAACATCAAAGATTCTTTTCACTCCATCAACACCTACGCTGACGCCGATCAGCAAATACGCGCCGCGCAGGATTATCTCGATACAGCCACGGGCGGCTGCGCCACGCCGCTGTTTGCTTATCCATACGGCCACGCATCGGATTACCTCGCCAACGAATACTTCCCGAACCACGAAAAAGAGCATAGACAACTGGCGGCCTTCGGCACCGGCGGTAAGCCGATAACGCGAAGCAGCAACCTTTGGGCGTTGCCGCGTTATGTGTGCGGCCAGCACTGGCGCACTCCCGAAGAATTCGGAAAGATCTTTACCGACCTGGGTTCTTTCTGATATTGGAGGCCACTCATGAATTTTCTGAAACGTCTGCTGAAAAATCGACCGTCCGCTGAAATCGCTCCTGTCGCCTCTGTAAAAACAAAACGGGAAGAAGCGCCTGAAGCATCCTCTTATCCTGCCTCCTGCATCTCGGACATTCTTTGTGTCACAGAAATAGCGAATGCCGAATTCTTTATCGGCGATCTTTTCCGCCGACGCTTCAACACCCCGTCGTTTCCCGACATGCCCCGACACTTCGTCGCGTTTTACAAAATAGACGAAAACACCGTGATGCCGGTCGGCTACGTCCACCAAACCCCGTGGGAAAATTGCTACCTGTGCGGCGGACTGGTGATTGACGACCGTCGTTATCGACGCATTCCTGCCGCGCACCGCCGGATCATCCGCGAAGCAGGCGGCGTTGCCGAATACTTGCAGCGCGAAAGTTTTGCTGCGGTCGGTGAAAATGCCTTGGTGATTTGGGGATTTGTCGGCGACAAACTGGCCGAACAAGTCGATCTGCGCGTCGGCTTCGTCCATACCAGCGTTCCTTATTTGATGGCCGTCTGGTTAAAACCTTTGTCGGAAGAAGAAAAAAATGCCTGGGTTCAAAAGGCCGCTGCACTGGGGCCGTTTTAAATTCCCGCACTACTTTGGAACGCCGCATGGAAAATTTCATCAACAATGCCAGCATGGCTTTGCTTCTCGCTGAGAGGAGGGGGAGAGGGCGGTGGATTCACGCGAAGGCGCGGAGAAAAATCATTTTCACGCGGAGACGCGGAGGCGCGGAGAAAGGCACGAATGTGTCGTCATTCCCGCGTGTTTCCCCGCCCAAAATCGTTGCGGGGACAAGCCTGGCGGGAATCCAGTGTCGTTTGTTTTTCACACGAAAGTGCGGTGTGTGAATTCACGACTACCGTGGAAAATGGCACGATGCACCGTCATCCTGCGCGCAGTCGCAGAACGCAGTATCCAAGCGATCTCTGGATTCTGCGACTTCGCTGCGCTACGCGCAGAATGACGGAATGGTTTATTCAGCGCTTCCATAAAAATTTTTCACAAGAAGCTGCGATGACCCCGAAGCTCTCTTTTCCGAAACTCCCCGGAATTCCGTGGGGTGGCATTTCTCTCCTCTCTCCCTTTGGGAGAGAGGTCGGGAGAGAGGGCGAACCTCCGCCCAAAATCGCTGTGTGATTGGGCGGAAAACAGACACGGGATTCCCGCCAGCAGCACGCGGGAATGACGGCGCATCGTACCTTTTCCAACGGAGTCGTGAATTCGCACACCGTGTCTTCGCGTAAAGTAGAGGCACGGCATGCCGTGCCTCTGCGATTGGTGTGTGAGAGAACTGGGGAGAAGGTACTCCGTCATTCCCGCGTGCTTCTGGCGGGAATCCAGTGTCGTTTGTTTCTGAATCCCTAATCTTGGGCGGCCACGAAAGCCGCGCCTGCTCTTAACAACGTCGCCGCCGCAACCCGACCGCTGCCAATCCCGCCAGTAGCAAACCGAGTGCAGCGAGAGCGCCGTTGCCGGTTGTCGGAATCGACGCGGAAGACGAAAGCGAAAGCGCGTTTATCGTATATCCGCTTATTGACGCTGCCGTTGCCGAGTCGTTATTGCCGTCGCCGACGAATGAAGCGTTGAAAGTATATGCCCCTGCCGCAGGCGAGGTAAGGGTAGTGGTTGCCACGCCGGAGGCGTCTGTCTGAGCAGTTTCAGAAATGCCGTTTGTGCCTGTAAACGTAATGGCGTGTCCATCGAGCGAAGCCGCGCCCGAAAGGGTTGCCGTGAGCGTAACGTTGCCCGGATAAGTCTGCGAGCCTGTCGGACTGGCGGAAAGCGACAGGGTCGGAGTGGTTTTGTTCACCGTAAAGCTGGCGCTGACCGTCGCGCTGGCTCCGTTACTGCCGCTGACGGTAATGGTCTCGTCGTGGTTGCCGACTGCCAAGCCCCCTTTCGGGCGAACCGTGAAGGTAGCCGTGCCTCCGTTCGCAGCCAAAGTGTTGGTCGAGAGAGCGCCGATGTCGTAGTTCGTGGCGGTTGGCTGGGTCAACGTGACGGAGCCCGAGCCCGTGTTGGTGACGGTCACCGTCTGTGCCGCTGGCTGGATGTAGGAGATTGGCAGGAAGCCGAAAGAAGTTAGCGCCGTTGCGCTGATGGTGTAGGTGAGCGGGGATGTCACCGTCACGCCCGGTACCGTGAGGAACTCGCCTGACGCGGACAGAATACCGCTGTCCGTGCCGTCGTAATGCCATGTGGCCGCTCCGGAAGGTTCGACGGTTAAGTCACTGGCGTCGCCTTCGGTATACGCTGTTGTCCCCGCTCCCTGATCCCACGCGACGACCGCGCCGGGGCTGGAAACGCTAACGCTTCCAGGAGCACTGACCACGTCGCTGACGCTTGTGCCGTACGCGAACACAAAGCCATCAGTCACCGAGACGGCGCCGCCGCTGGTATTGATGGCGTAACCGGATGAGGAAAAGGAAGAAACAACGCCGCCATTTAACGTGACGTTACCGCTGCCGGTGTTGATTGCGTCGCCGGTTGACGAAGACACAGTGCCGCCGCTTACCAGGACGTTTCCAGCGCTGGTAAGGATAGCGGTATTGGTTGTGGAACTCACCGCGCCGCCGCTCACCGTGATACTGCCGCCGAAAGTTTGTATAGCCTTGCCGCCCGTAGATTCCACCACACCGCCGCTCACCGTAAGGCTCGAAGTAGATGACTGGATAAAGATGGCAGGGTCTCCTGTTGTCGTGCTTACCGTGCCGCCGCTTACAATGACAGTGCCGTTGCATTCGATGGCGGAACCCGATGTGGAGCTTACCGTGCCGCCGTCCACAGTAACACTGCCTCCACTATCGATCTTGATTGCATCGCCGCCGCCCAAGGCGCTCACAGCGCCGTCACTCACCGTGACGCTGCCGTTTAGAGTATGGATAACTTCATACGTTGAGGAGGAGGTCACATTGCCGCCGTTTACCGTGATAGTGCCACCGGAGAGGGCGGAGCCAGCCGAAGAACTCACAGTGCCGCCGTTCATCGTGATGCTACCGGCGTTTAAAGCATGACCCTGCGACGTAACCGTTCCGCCGCTTACCACAACATTGCTAGCACTGGCAGAACCCCCTTGTATCGCTATACCTCCGCCGGTATTTGTGATGGACCCCGTGATTTCCAGTGTGCCGGCAAGCTCACTGATGCTAACCAGGATAGTGTTTCCGTCCATGCTCCCGGAGTAATCCGCCTGCCATAGGATGGTTACGCCGGAGGGGGCTTTCAAAGAAATCTGGGATGCCGCCCCGCTAAAGACGCCTGTCACGGTTACAGTCTCACCGCTGCTTGCGGCGGTGATGGCTGCGTCAAGAGCGGCTTGAATCCCTGCGACGGTATCCGTCACGCCCGGGACGCCCAGAGTCACGGTGCTGTTTGCCGCCTGTGCACCTGCGGCGAACACTGAGAGGATGGCCGCACCCATGAGCGCAAGGAAGAAACGGGCGACTTGCCGGGGCACGCGCGTTGTTTGTTTGAGTGAACCGGCGGTTTTTCCGCTTTCAGCGGTTTTCCTGTTTTTGCCGAGACAGGATTCAAGAAGAAAGCGCCAGAGGGAAGAAAGGGCGGGGCGCTGAGTTATGCTAAACGAATGGGGGGGGGGGGGTAAATCGCTG
>JAITMR010000002.1 GCA_031277215.1 Burkholderiales bacterium | reverse complement strand
CCGTTCTTCAGCAACTACCGTCCGCAGTTCTACTTCCGGACGACCGACGTGACGGGTAGCGTTGACCTTCCGGAAGGCACCGAAATGGTGATGCCGGGTGAGAACGTCTCGATCACCGTGAAGCTGATCTCGCCGATTGCGATGGAAGAAGGCTTGCGCTTTGCGATCCGCGAAGGTGGCCGTACCGTCGGCGCCGGCGTCGTGGCGAAGATTATTGAGTAGCGTGGCAACTGAGGAGGTGACAAAGCTCGGTTTGTTGCCTGACTTTGTTGTGTCGTCGGCAGTATTTTGAAGCGCACCTGAAAGCAGGTGCGCGTGGTGTTTAAAGAGGGCGTAGGCCAGTAGCTCAATTGGCAGAGCGGCGGTCTCCAAAACCGCAGGTTGGGGGTTCGATTCCCTCCTGGCCTGCCAACGCGCCTCGCAAGGAAACGGAATGACTTTAGCAGACAGAATCAAGATCATCGTTGCAATCGCGTGTGTGGTGCTCGGCTTGTGGGGCTACTACAACTATGTCCATATGTCGGGCGGCCTGCGGGCGCTGATGATACTGGGCGGTATGGTGGCGGGCGCCGTGGTCTTCTGGCTGTCCACTCCGGGCAAGGAGTTTGTCGTTTTCGCGCGGGAAGCCTGGCAGGAAGGCGCCCGGGTGGCATGGCCATCGCGTCAGGAAACCGTCAAGATGACGTTGATCGTTTTCGCGTTCGTGGTGGTGATGGCGTTGTTCCTCTTTTTCGTTGACCAGATCATCGCTTGGCTCATCAAGCTGTTTATGGGCACGGGGGCGTCGTGATGGGCGGAAAAAGATGGTACGTGGTGCACGCGTACTCCGGCTTCGAAAAGACGGTGCAGCGGGCATTGGCCGAGCGTATCGTTCGCGCTGAGTTGCAGGACAAATTCGGGCAGGTGTTGGTGCCAGTTGAGGAAGTGGTGGAAATGCGCGGCGGTCAGAAAGCGATCAGCGAGCGCAAATTTTTCCCGGGCTATGTGCTGGTCGAAATGGAAATGACCGATGAGACTTGGCATTTGGTGAAAAGCACGCCGAAGGTGACGGGCTTCGTCGGCGGTACAGCGCACAAACCGGCGCCTATTTCGCAGAAAGAAGTCGATGCCATCATGCACCAGATGCAGGAAGGTGTCGAAAAACCGCGTCCGAAAGTGTTGTTTGAAGCGGGCGAGCTGGTGCGGGTCAAAGACGGCCCGTTTGCCGACTTCAACGGGACGGTTGAAGACGTCAACTACGAAAAGAGCAAGCTGCGGGTGTCGGTCGCCATTTTCGGACGGGCGACACCGGTCGATCTGGATTTTGCGCAGGTCGAAAAAGCGTAATCGTTTATCCCCTCCCCCGCTTGCGGGAGAGAGAAAAGCATTGCCGTTACAGCCCCGGCGATGATTGCAGAAAAAAAGGGCTGCTGATGGGGAGAGTGGCAACACTCGTTTGAACCCGAAGGAGTTTGAAGCATGGCAAAAAAAATCATCGGCTATATCAAGCTGCAAGTACCAGCGGGTAAAGCCAATCCCAGCCCACCGATCGGGCCAGCGCTCGGCCAGCGCGGTTTGAACATCATGGAATTCTGTAAAGCGTTCAACGCGCAGACGCAGAAAGTGGAACCGGGCCTTCCGATTCCGGTGGTGATCACTGCTTACGCGGACAAGAGTTTCACCTTCATTATGAAGACGCCGCCGGCGTCCATCCTGATCAAAAAGGCGGCAAAGGTGGATAAGGGCAGCGCACGGCCGCACACCGATAAAGTCGGCAAACTGACGCGGGCACAGGCGGAAGAAATCGCCAAGACCAAACAACCCGACCTCACGGCTGCGGATATCGATGCCGCCGTCCGCACGATTGCGGGCAGCGCACGTAGCATGGGCATCACGGTGGAAGGGGTGAAATAATCATGACCGAACAGAAAAAGCAGAAAAGCAAATTGAGCAAGCGCATGCAAGTCGTGCGCGGCAAAGTCGATCGCAGCAAGAACTATCCGCTCGACGAAGCCTTGACGCTGGCGAAAACCAACGCGGTTGCCAAGTTCGATGAGTCGATCGATGTCGCGGTCAACCTCGGTGTCGATGCGCGTAAGTCCGATCAAAGCGTGCGCGGGTCGGTGGTGTTGCCGGCGGGAACCGGCAAGACCGCTAGAGTCGCCGTGTTTGCGCAGGGCGAAAAAGCCAAGCAGGCGGAAGAAGCGGGCGCCGATGTCGTCGGCTTCGAAGAGTTGGCGGCGAAAGTCAAAGGCGGCTTTATGGATTTCGATGTGGTGATTGCCACGCCGGACGCGATGAAAGTGGTCGGACAACTGGGTCAAGTGCTGGGGCCGCGCGGTTTGATGCCGAACCCGAAAGTGGGAACGGTATCGGCGGATGTGGTGACGGCGGTCAAGAACGCCAAAGCCGGTCAGGTGCAGTACCGTACCGACAAAGCCGGGATCATTCATTGCACGATCGGTCGGGCGTCGTTCGAGACGGAAGCGTTAAAAACGAACCTTCTGGCGTTGATTGAGGCACTGAACAAGGCGAAACCCGCAAGCTCGAAGGGCGTGTATCTGCGTCGCATTAGCGTGTCGAGTACGATGGGCGCTGGCATTCGTGTCGATACCGGTGCTTTGCAGCAAAAGTCGGCTGCGGCAGGTTGATCGCAAATTAATGAAAGAACGGGACACCTGTTAACAGTTTTGAATAACAGGTTTCACAAAAATTTTGAGGGCGTGCGCAGGAAAGATTGAATGCGTACAAGCCGTCAAAGACCGCAGGAGCCGTAAAGGTTTAAAGCGGAAGTGAGCAGACGTTGGCGAACTTCCGGTCCTGCGCAGATGGTGCCTTAAAGAACAGGATTTCCTGGACGTTAGGACACCGTATCGAGGCGTCAGCAGTCGGGGCGCTGTGGTAAAGGTGAGCTTGCGGGTCGAACATAACGCGACGAACAGCAAGCTCTATTGATAGAGAGGTGGACCTTGCTTAATCTTGAGCAAAAACAAGCAGTGGTCGCGGAAGTGTCAGCGCAGGTGGAAAAAGCGCAGTCGATCATTCTGGCGGAAAACCGCGGAGTGAGCGTCGGCGATATGACCAAGCTGCGCGCCAAAGCGCGTGAGTCCGGCGTTTACTTCAAGGTGCTGAAGAACACGCTGGTTCGTCGCGCGGTGGCCGATACGCCGTTTGCCGCGTTGTCCGAAAAGATGAGCGGGCCGCTGACGTACGGGATCAGCAGTGATCCGGTGGCGGCGGCCAAGGTGCTGAGCGATTTCGCCAAAGGCAACGACAAATTTGTCGTGGTCGGCGGCGCGATGCCGGGGCAAATGATGTCGGTGCAGGAAGTCGCTGCGTTGGCGGCATTGCCGTCGCGCGACGAGCTCATCGCCAAACTCATGGGCACGATGCAGGCACCGATCACCAAGTTTGTCCGGACACTGAACGAAGTGCCGGGCAAATTCGTGCGGACGGTGGCAGCGGTGCGCAACGCTAAAGAAGCGGCGGCGTAACCGTCAGGTTTTTTCGCGACGTAAACATTTTTATTATTCAGATCAACGTTTCAGGAGTTTTACATGTCTGTTCAAAACGAAATTCTCGACAAAATTGCGTCTATGTCCGTTCTGGAGCTTTCCGAACTGATCAAGGCGATGGAAGAAAAATTCGGCGTGTCCGCAGCGGCGGCAGTCGCCGTGGCAGCGCCAGCGGCGGGTGGTGGCGCGGCAGCAGCGACTGAAGAGCAAACCGAATTCACCGTGATACTGGCAGCCGTCGGTGAAAACAAGGTGAATGTGATCAAGGCAGTGCGTGAACTCACTGGCCTTGGCCTCAAGGAAGCCAAAGACCTGGTTGATGGTGCGCCGAAGCCGGTCAAGGAAGCTGTTTCCAAGGCCGATGCCGAAGCTGCCAAGAAGAAGCTGGAAGAAGCTGGCGCCAAAGTCGAAGTCAAGTAAGTGGTTTAAAGCGCAAGACAAAGCCGGTGATGGTTCACCGGCTTTGTTGCCTTCTTGAATTCCGAACGTAAGGTTTCGTAAGGAGAGGGAGGCGAAAGTGAGAGGGCGCAAAAAAGTGGATTGTGGTGAAAGTCAGTCTGCTTTTTTTCGTCTTCTGAAACGACTGGAGAGGACAGGCCTGGTCGGGCGACAAAAATTGTCGCCGTCCGCCAGCGGTTGGTAGTGGCCAACCACCAAGCCTTGGCGTGCGAAGCGCTTTTCTGAAACACGATGTACGCGACATTGCCGACGCGATGGCGCAATGGGTAGCGTCGTGTGATGAAAAATATCGTGCGTTCAGTCGATGACCGTCGGGCGCTTCTGATCAAAGCGCTCGTTCATCGGAGAGGTTATGGTTAAAAATTACTCCTTCGCGGAAAAAAAACGTATCCGTAAAAGTTTTGCCAAACGCGGTACCGTTTTGACAGTTCCGTTTCTTCTGGAAACACAGCTTGAGTCCTACCGGGCGTTCTTGCAACAGGATACTCCTGAAGGTAAGCGCAAGTCGCAGGGTTTGCAACTGGCTTTCGAATCGGTGTTCCCGATTGCGAGCCACACCGGGAATGCGCGGCTCGAATATGTTTCTTATTCATTGCAGTCGCCGACTTTTGATGTGATTGAGTGTCAACAGCGCGGTTTGACCTATTGCTCGGCGCTGCGCGCCCGCGTCCGCTTGGTGTTGATGGACAAGGATTCGGCGATGCCGAAAATTAGGGAAGTGAAGGAGCAGGAAGTTTACATGGGCGAAATTCCGCTCATGACCGAAAACGGCTCGTTCGTGATCAACGGCACCGAGCGGGTGATCGTGTCGCAGTTACACCGTTCGCCGGGGGTGTTCTTTGAACATGATCGCGGCAAAACGCACAGTTCGGGCAAGCTGCTGTTTTCGGCGCGGGTGATTCCGTATCGCGGTTCCTGGCTTGATCTCGAATTCGATCCGAAGGACATTCTGTTCTTCCGCGTGGATCGCCGCCGCAAGATGCCGGTGACGATTCTGCTGAAAGCGATCGGTTATTCGGTGGAAGACATTTTGCGCGAATTCTTCGAGTTCGACACCTTCTATCTGTCGGCGAAAGGTTATCAGATGGCGTTGATTGCCGATCGTCTGAAAGGCGAACTGACAACGTTCGACATCATCGGCAAGAACGGCCAAGTGGTGGTTCCGAAGGACAAGCGCGTCACCGTGCGTTCGGTGCGCGAGTTGCAGGAAAGCGGCGTCAAGACCATCGCGGTGCCGGAAGAGTATGTGACCGGGCGGGTGCTGGCGATGCATGTGGTTGACCAGAGCACAGGCGAAGTGCTGGCCAAGGCCAACGATGAAATCACGCCGGAACTGTTGGTCAAACTGACAGCGGCGGGAATCACCGAAGTTCAGACATTGTTCACCAATGAACTTGACTGCGGCGCTTACATTGCGCAAACATTGCGCACCGACGACACGCCTGACCAGTACGCGGCGCGGGTGGCGATTTACCGGATGATGCGTCCCGGCGAGCCGCCGACGGGAGAAGCGGTGGAAGCATTGTTCAAAGGCTTGTTCTTCTCCGATGAGCGTTACGATTTGTCGGCGGTGGGACGGATGAAATTCAACCGCCGGGTGGGTCGCGCTGAAGTCAGCGGCGCAACGACGTTGAGCAACGAAGACATCGTGGCGGTGATTAAGATTGTCGTCGCTCTGCGTAACGGCCGCGGTGAAGTCGATGATATCGACCACTTGGGCAACCGGCGCGTGCGGTCGGTTGGTGAACTTGCCGAAAACCAGTTCCGTTCCGGACTGGTGCGCGTCGAGCGTGCGGTGAAGGAACGTCTCGGCCAAGCCGAGAGCGAAAATCTGGTGCCACATGATTTGATCAACGCCAAACCGATCTCGGCGGCGATCAAAGAATTTTTCGGCTCCTCGCAACTGTCGCAGTTCATGGATCAGACCAATCCGTTGTCCGAGATCACCCATAAGCGCCGCGTATCGGCGCTGGGGCCGGGCGGTTTGACGCGCGAGCGTGCGGGATTTGAAGTGCGCGACGTGCATCCGACCCATTACGGCCGTGTTTGCCCGATCGAGACGCCGGAAGGCCCGAACATCGGCCTGATCAATTCGCTGGCGCTGTATGCGCGTACTAACGAATACGGTTTTCTTGAAACGCCTTATCGCAAGGTCGTCAACGGTGTGGCGACGCGCGACATCGAATATCTGTCGGCGATTGAAGAAGGTCAGTATGTGATCGCGCAGGCGAGCGCCGAGATGGACGCGAAAGGCAAGCTGACCGAAGATTTGGTATCGTGTCGTCTCGACGGCGAATCGATGCTGTCGTCGGCAGACAAAGTGCAGTACATGGACGTAGCGCCGTCGCAGATCGTTTCGGTGGCGACAGCGTTGATCCCGTTCCTCGAACACGACGACGCCAACCGCGCGTTGATGGGTTCAAACATGCAACGTCAGGCGGTTCCTTGCTTGCGACCGGAAAAATCGCTGGTCGGCACCGGTATCGAGCGCACGGCTGCGCTAGATTCGGGAACGATGGTGAAGGCGGCGCGCGGCGGTCGGGTTGACTACGTTGATGCAACGCGGATGGTGGTGCGGGTTAACGACGATGAAACGGCGGCTGGTGATGTCGGCGTCGATATTTACAACCTCGTCAAATACAAGCGTTCCAATCAGAGCACCAACATCAACCAGCGACCATTGGTGCGGGTCGGCGACATGATTCATTGCGGTGACGTGATTGCCGATGGCGCTTCGACCGACAAAGGCGAATTGGCGCTCGGGCAGAACATGCTGGTTGCCTTCATGCCGTGGAACGGTTACAACTACGAAGACTCGATCCTGATCAACGAGAGCATCGTTGGGGATGATCGTTACACCTCCATTCACATTGAGGAATTGACGGTGGTGGCGCGTGACACCAAACTTGGCGCTGAAGAAATCACCCGCGACGTGCCGTCGCTTGGTGAAGCGCAGTTGGCGCGGCTCGATGAGGCCGGCATCGTCAACATCGGTGCCGAAGTTGAAGCGGGCGACGTGCTCGTCGGCAAAGTGACGCCGAAGGGTGAAACGCAGTTGACGCCGGAAGAAAAATTGTTGCGGGCGATCTTCGGCGAGAAGGCCTCTGATGTTAAAGACACCAGTTTGCGGGTGCCGTCCGGCATGGCGGGAACGGTGATCGACGTGCAAGTGTTCACCCGCGAGGGGCTGGCGCGTGATTCGCGGGCGCAGCAGATCATTGATCACGAACTGAAAAACTACCGTCTCGATTTGAACGATCAGTTGCGTATTGTCGAAGACGACGCGTTTGCTCGTCTGGAGCGGCTTTTAATCGGCAAGAAAGTCAACGGCGGCCCGAAGCGAATTGCCAAAGGCACCGAGATTGCCGCCGATTATCTGCAAGATGTGCCGCGTCACGATTGGTTCGACATTCGTCTTTCCGACGAAACGACAGCGCAGCAGATGGAAGCGATCAAGGATTCGCTGGCGCAGATGCGCGTTCGCTTTGATGAAACATACGAGATCAAGAAACGCAAGCTGACGCAGGGCGACGAACTACCGCCGGGCGTGCAGAAAATGGCGAAAGTGTATGTCGCGGTGAAACGCCGTTTGCAGGCCGGTGACAAAATGGCCGGTCGTCACGGTAACAAAGGCGTGGTGTCGAAGATCATTCCGACCGAAGACATGCCTTACACCGCTAACGGAACGCCGGTGGACATCGTGTTGAACCCGTTGGGCGTGCCGTCGCGTATGAACATCGGTCAAATTCTTGAAGTGCATCTGGGTTGGGCGGCGAAAGAACTGGGACAAAAAATCGACCGGATGCTGAAAGCGCAGACGAAGGCGAAAGAAGTCCGTCAATATCTCGACGAAATTTACGGCAAGCTCGGCCAGCCGGAAGACCTCAAAAAGTTTTCCGATGATGAGATTCTTGAGATGGCGGGCAACCTGCGCGGCGGCGTTCCGTTTGCGACGCCGGTGTTCGACGGCGCGAATGAGAACGAGATCAAGAGCATGCTCGACATGGCGGGCTTGCCGCGCTCCGGTCAGCAGACGTTGTACGATGGTCGCACGGGAGACGCATTCGACCGGCCAGTCACTATCGGCTACATGCACATGCTGAAACTGCACCATCTGGTTGACGACAAGATGCACGCGCGCTCGACCGGCCCGTACAGTCTGGTGACGCAGCAGCCGTTGGGCGGTAAAGCGCAGTTCGGCGGCCAGCGTTTCGGCGAAATGGAAGTGTGGGCGCTGGAAGCTTACGGCGCCTCGCACACTTTGCAGGAAATGCTGACGGTGAAGTCGGACGACGTGACGGGCCGCACCAAGGTCTATGAAAGCATTGTCAAAGGCGAGCACAAGATCGAAGCGGGAATGCCCGAATCGTTCAATGTGCTTGTCAAGGAAATTCGCTCGCTGGCGATCGATGTCGATATGGAAATCAAATCCTGAGACTGCTGCAACGATGAAAGTTTCGACACGAAATCTCGCTATGACGATATTCATGAATGACACAACGAACGGTCGCATGAATGCCACAACAGAAACGGAGTACGCATGAAAGCGCTTCTCGATTTATTCAAGCAAGTAGCTCAGGACGCAGAATTTGATTCGATTAAGGTGGGTTTGGCCTCGCCGGAAAAAATTCGCGCCTGGTCTTACGGTGAAGTCAAAAAACCGGAAACGATCAACTACCGGACGTTCAAGCCCGAACGCGACGGCTTGTTCTGCGCCAAGATTTTCGGCCCGGTCAAGGACTACGAATGTTTGTGCGGTAAATACAAGCGGCTGAAGCACCGTGGTGTGATTTGCGAAAAATGCGGCGTCGAAGTGACGCTGACCAAAGTACGGCGCGAACGGATGGGGCACATCGAATTGGCCAGTCCGGTATCGCACATCTGGTTCTTGAAGAGTCTGCCGTCGCGATTGGGTATGGTGCTTGATATGGCGCTGCGCGATATTGAGCGTGTGCTTTATTTTGAAGCATATGTCGTGACCGACCCGGGACTGACGCCGTTGAACCGCTGCCAGCTTCTGACCGAAGAGGATCATGGCGCCAAGACCGAGCAGTACGGCGATGACTTCCGAGCCAGCATGGGTGCCGAGGGCATTCGTGATTTGCTGAAAGGCCTTAACATTACCCACGAGGTAGATCGTTTGCGCAAAGAATTGGACGCAACCAATTCGGAAGCGAAGATCAAGAAGATCGCCAAGCGGTTGAAAGTGCTCGAAGCGTTTGTTAAATCCGGGATCAAGCCGGAGTGGATGGTTCTCGAAGTGTTGCCGGTGTTGCCGCCTGAATTGCGGCCGCTGGTACCGCTTGATGGAGGGCGCTTTGCGACCTCGGATTTGAATGATTTGTACCGCCGCGTGATTAATCGCAACAACCGATTGAAACGGTTGCTTGAGCTGAAAGCGCCGGACATCATTGTACGCAACGAGAAGCGGATGTTACAAGAAGCCGTCGATTCGTTGCTCGACAACGGTCGTCGCGGCAAGGCGATGACCGGCGCCAACAAACGGCCACTGAAATCGCTGGCTGACATGATTAAAGGTAAGAGCGGACGTTTTCGTCAAAACCTGCTCGGTAAACGTGTTGACTATTCGGGCCGTTCGGTGATCGTTGTCGGCCCGCAGCTTAAGTTGCATCAGTGCGGCTTGCCGAAACTGATGGCGCTCGAACTCTTCAAACCGTTCATCTTTAACAGGCTGGAAATGATGGGTCGTGCCACAACGATCAAAGCGGCGAAGAAGATGGTGGAAAATCAGGAACCGATCGTTTGGGACATTCTGGAAGAAGTGATCCGCGAACATCCCGTCCTGCTCAATCGGGCGCCGACGTTGCACCGTTTGGGCATTCAGGCGTTCGAGCCGGTTCTGATTGAGGGCAAGGCGATCCAGTTGCACCCGTTGGTGTGTACGGCGTTCAACGCCGACTTCGACGGCGACCAGATGGCGGTACACGTACCGCTGTCGCTGGAAGCGCAAATGGAAGCGCGCACACTGATGCTGGCCTCGAACAACGTGTTGCTGCCGTCGAACGGCGAGCCGTGTATCGTGCCGTCGCAGGATATCGTTCTCGGTTTGTATTATGCAACGCGCGAGAAGATCGGCGCCAGAGGCGAAGGCATGTTGTTCTCCGATGTGGCCGAGCTATCGCGCGCTTATGAAACCAAACAGGCCGAGTTGCACGCCAAAGTGACCGTGCGTATCCGCGAGACGGTCAAGGACGGCGACGAATTGCAGGAACGGATCACGCGCTATGAAACGACGATCGGTCGGGCGTTGTTGTCGGAAATTCTGCCAATCGGGATGCCGTTCTCGGCGCTCAACAAACCGCTGAAGAAGAAAGAAATCTCAAAACTTATCAACATGAGTTTCCGTGTGTGCGGATTGCGTGAAACGGTGATCTTCGCCGACAAACTGATGCAGTCCGGTTACGCGTTGGCGACTCGTTGCGGCATTTCGTTTGCCGCCGACGACATGGTGGTGCCGGAGGAAAAACGAACGATCATCGAAGCGGCTGAAAAAGAAGTCAAGGAGATTGAGCGGCAGTACACTTCCGGTTTGGTTACGCACGGCGAGCGCTACAACAAAGTGGTTGATATTTGGGGACGCGCCGGTGACGATATTGCCAAGGTGATGATGGCACAGTTGTCGAAGATGCATGTGATCGACCGTGAAGGCAAAGATGTCACGCAGGATTCGTTCAACGCAATCTACATGATGGCCGATTCGGGCGCACGGGGTTCGGCGGCGCAGATTCGCCAGTTGGCCGGAATGCGGGGTTTGATGGCGCGTCCTGATGGTTCGATTATCGAAACGCCGATTACCGCGAACTTCCGCGAAGGTTTGAACGTGTTGCAGTACTTCATCTCGACGCACGGTGCTCGTAAAGGTCTGGCCGACACCGCGTTGAAGACGGCGAACTCGGGATACCTGACGCGCCGTCTGGTTGACGTGACGCAAGACTTGGTGGTGACCGAAAATGATTGCGGTTCGCGCAACGGCGTGATGCTGAAAGCGTTGACCGAAGGCGGTGAAGTGGTCGAGCCGCTGCGTGATCGTATTCTCGGTCGCGTTACCGCCAGCGATGTGGTGCATCCCGAAACACAGGTGACGTTGTACGAAGCGGGGACATTGCTGGGCGAGGAAGAAGTCGAACAAATCGAACTGCTGGGCATCGACGAAATCAAAGTGCGGGCACCGTTGACCTGCGACACCCGCTACGGTTTGTGCGCGAAGTGTTACGGGCGTGATTTGGGTCGCGGACATCTGGTGAACGTCGGCGAAGCGGTCGGCGTGATCGCGGCGCAGTCGATTGGTGAACCGGGAACGCAGTTGACCATGCGTACCTTCCACATCGGCGGCGCGGCATCGCGAACGGCGGCGGCATCGCACGTTGAAGCGAAGTCGGTGGGAACCGTGCGTTTCTCTGCACAGATGCGGTATGTGACCAACGCCAAGAATGCGTTGATCGTGATTGCGCGTTCAGGCGAGATTTCGATTCATGACGACAATGGCCGCGAGCGTGAGCGCCACAAGATTCCTTACGGCGCAACCTTGCTGGTCAAAGACGGCGAAACGATCAAAGTTGGCACGTCGCTGGCGCAGTGGGACGCGACAGCCCGCCCGATCATCACTGAATACAGCGGTCGGATTAAATTTGAAAACGTCGAAGAGGGCGTGACCGTTGCCAAGCAGGTTGACGACGTGACCGGCTTGTCAACGCTGGTGGTCATCGATCCGAAACGCCGCGCTGGCAGCGCAGCCAAAGGTGTGCGGCCGCAGGTGAAACTGCTGGACGAACGCGGTGAAGAAATTTTCCTGGCAGGTTCCGATCAGCCGGTGAACATCACCTTCCAACTTGGTTCCATCATCACCGTGAAAGACGATCAAATCGTCAACGTCGGCGATGTGTTGGCGCGGATTCCGCAAGAAACATCGAAGACGCGCGACATCACCGGCGGTCTGCCGAGAGTGGCGGAACTGTTTGAAGCGCGTTCGCCGAAAGACGCCGGTGTGCTGGCCGAAGTGACCGGCACCGTCTCCTTCGGAAAGGACACCAAGGGCAAACAGCGGTTGGTGATCACCGATCTCGACAATGTGCCACACGAATACCTGATTCCGAAAGACAAGCATGTGATGGCGCACGATGGCCAGGTTGTCAACAAAGGAGAAATGATCGTCGATGGCCCGGCCGATCCGCACGATATTCTGCGGTTGCTTGGCGTCGAAGCGTTGGCACGTTACATCACCGATGAAGTGCAGGACGTTTACCGGCTTCAGGGCGTGAAGATCAACGACAAGCATATTGAAGTGATCGTCCGCCAGATGCTGCGCCGTGTTCAGATACACGACGCTGGCGACACGCGCTTCATTCCGGGCGAACAAGTTGATCGCTCGGAAATTCTCGACGAGAACGACCGCACGACCAGAGCAGGCAAACAACCGGCGACCTACGAGCACATGCTGTTGGGGATCACCAAAGCGTCGTTGTCCACCGACTCGTTTATCTCGGCGGCTTCCTTCCAGGAAACGACTCGCGTGCTGACCGAAGCGGCGATCATGGGCAAACGCGACGACCTGCGCGGACTTAAAGAGAACGTCATCGTTGGCCGCTTGATTCCGGCAGGAACCGGCTTGGCGCATCACAACCTGCGCCGCGCCCAGAAACATCATGACCCCTATGCCGCGTTGATGGCGGCGGTTCAGGCTGAAGACAGTGCGGCAAAGTCGTCGCCGGAACCGGAACTTTGATGCGGGATTGTTGCGGTTGACACAATTAGCCGCAAAAAACGTAGAGACGAAAGGGCGGGTTTCAACCCCGCCCTTTTTTTTCGCATAAAACGCATAGAGCGCATAGAAAGAATTTGCCTCACGCGAAGGAGCGAAGCCGCGGAGAAGAAACCTCTTCCCCCGTGTGCGGGGGAAGTTGGGATGGGTTGCTGCGGGCGAGACGGTCGCGTTCTCAGAACCGTTATTCTGCGCAGAATGTCAGAGCGTGAGAGCGCCGCAGGCGCGTCATGTGAGTAATCGCCGGTTTCGCGCGCCAATCGTACCGAGTCTTGACATATTCATATCGATCGCCGTGCCTCGTTCAGGCGCATTTACCCTTGGAGAAGGCTTCGAGCAGGCGAATGAAATCTAGTATATAATTACCGTCTTTTTTTCGCACAACTCTTTGAGGCATAACGATTATGGTCGTCATTCGACTGGCTCGTGGCGGCGCCAAGAAGCGCCCCTTTTATCATGTGGTCGTCGCTGATTCGCAGAATCGGCGCGATGGTCGGTTTATCGAGCGCGTTGGTTTTTATAACCCGATCGCTAACGACAAGGAAGAAGGCATACGTCTGGCAATGGATCGGATCACATTCTGGCAAGAGCGCGGTGCGCAATTGTCGGATACGGTAGCGATGCTGACCAAGCGCGTTGCCAAGGCATCGTAAGTTACAGGGATGACGGCAGCCAGGGTCGTGATGGGGCGCGTTGTTGCGTCTTATGGCGTCCAGGGTTGGCTGAAAGTGCAGCCGTTCACGGCTGCCAAGAACACGTTGCTGACGTATCGGCAATGGTCGTTGATCGACCGTCAAGGCGCGACGCGGGATTACCGGCTCAAAGAAGGCAAGGTGCATGGCGAACATGTGCTGGCCGCGCTGGAAGGGGTGATGGCGCGTGAGGAAGCAGCAGCGCTGCAAGGGATGTCGATTGCCGTACCGCGTGAAGCGTTGCCCGCGCTTGATCCTGGAGAAGTGTATTTTGTCGATTTGATCGGACTCAAAGTGATCAACCGTGAAGGCGAAATGCTGGGAACGGTAACGGCGGTACAAGAATACGGTGCGCAGCCGGTGTTGCATGTCAGGCCGCCGGAAGAAGTGAACTCAGAAGCAAAGAAGGCAGCCGAAATACTGATTCCTTTTGTCGATGTTTATATCGATGCAGTGGAACTGGCGGCGGGAAATCTCAAAGTGGATTGGCAGCGCGACAACTGAGGTTTTTAGGCTTAATAAAGAAAAGGCAGCACGCCATGCGAATTGATGTCGTAACGCTTTTTCCTGAGATGGTGGAACACGCGGCGCAGTTTGGTGTGGTTGGTCGGGCGCTGACAAAGAAATTGTGGTCATTGGCGTTGTGGAATCCGCGTTCGTATACCAGCGATCCACACCGAACGGTGGATGATCGCCCTTATGGTGGCGGCCCCGGGATGGTGATGTTGGCCGCACCGTTGGAAGCAGCGCTGAAAGCGGCGCGGGCGGCGCAGGCGGAAGCGGGGTGTGCGGCGAGCCGAGTGTTGTATTTGTCGCCAGCGGGAGTGCCGCTTACGCATGCGCGGGTGACAGCGTTAAACGCGCTGGCGCAGCAGGGAACAGGTTTGATCGTGCTGGCGGGTCGTTATGAAGGAATCGACGAGCGCTTGCTGGCGCAGGAAGTGGATGAAGAAATTGCCGTTGGCGATTTCGTGGTGTCGGGCGGTGAATTACCGGCGTTAATGCTGATGGATGCGCTGGTGCGGCAATTGCCTGGAGCGCTCAATGATCAGGCGTCGGCGGAAGAAGAATCGTTTGTTGACGGATTGCTTGATTGTCCGCATTATACGAGGCCGCCGGTGTACCAAGGAAAAACGGTGCCCGACGTGTTGTTGTCGGGCGATCATGCGGCGATTGCGTCTTGGCGCCGAATGCACTCACTGGGACGGACAGCGGCGCGTCGTCCGGACTTGCTGGCACAGCGCGGGTTGACGAAAGAAGATGCGCGTTTGCTTGAAACGTATCAGCAAACGGCGCAGAAGGAGTGAACACAGATCTCGCGCAATCCCCGGACGTGAGGCCGGGGAGGCTCAAAAATTCGTGTCGTGGCGGAACAAGCTGCGAACGCAAAGGCGGTGGAATTTTTCACCAACGAAAAAACAACGTGCATCAGGAGGCGTCCTGCGCTGCGCGTGACAGGCCGAAAAGGCCATTAACCGAAACGGAGTAAGCGATGAATCTGATTGAGCAACTGGAACGCGAAGAAATACAACGTTTGGGGAAAACCATCCCCGAATTTTCCCCTGGCGATACCGTCGTCGTGCAAGTCAAAGTGAAAGAAGGCAACCGCGAGCGCTTGCAGGCTTACGAAGGCGTGGTGATCGCCAAACGCAACCGTGGGCTGAACAGCTCGTTTATTGTGCGTAAAATTTCATCCGGCGAAGGCGTCGAGCGCACATTTCAAACTTATTCGCCGCTGGTTGCGGGCATTGAAGTCAAACGTCGCGGCGACGTGCGCCGCGCCAAACTGTATTATCTGCGTTCGCGTTCCGGCAAGTCGGCGCGGATCAAAGAGAAACTGCAAACCCGTAGCGCGAAGACAGCAGCCAGCGCCAAGACAGCAACGAGTGCTCCTGCGCCGTCGGAAAACAGCGCAAGCACTCCGCCAGAAAGCGCGGAATAAAAATTTTCTGCGACTCTTAATACACCGCCTTCCGAATACAGGGAGGCGGTGTTGTGTTGTGGAACCATATGAGGTGCTATAGCTTTTTTGCTTAGAGAACCTCTGAATAAGCCATTCCGTCATTCCCGCGTGTTTCTGGCGGGAATCCAGTGTCTTTTGTTTTTTACGCGAAGACACGGTGTGTGAATTCACGAGTCCGTTGAAAAAGGCCACGATGCATCGTTATTCTGCGCGTAGCGTAGCGGAGTCGCAGAATCCAAAGATTGCTCGGATCCTGCGTTCTGCGGCTTCGCGCAGAATGACGTGCGCGGGATAACGAACAGTGAATGTTTCGTGAATTGTTCAGAGATTCCTTTAATACACCGCCTTCCGAATACAGGGAGGCGGTGTTGTTTTGTGGAGTTACGAGACGTCGTAAGGGCAGCCCCCCGTGCCTGCCCTTAAGCGAAGACGCGAAGAAAGACACGGTGCACTCCCCTCGCCCGCTTGCGGGAGAGGGTGGCGGAAATCTACGCTGTTTCGCTTACGCTTTGCAGCGTACACACGATACTGATTCTTGGTGTGTGTCTTCACGTGAGTCGTTTTTTGGAACCCTTTGCGGTTAAAATTTCTCCCTGATGAACAGGAGAAACGCAATGCGTTGTGAAATTGTTGCGGTGGGTACCGAATTGCTCTTGGGGCAGATCGTCGACACCAACTCGACGTGGCTGGCTGAACGATTGGCGACGTTCGGCATGGATTGCTATTTTCAGACGCGGGTCGGCGACAATCTGGCGCGTATTGAGCAAACGCTACGCTTGGCGTTAAGCCGCGCCGATGTGGTGATCGTTTGCGGTGGATTGGGGCCGACGCAGGACGATATTACGCGGCAAGCCATCGCCAACGTGATGAGCGTGCCGCTGCAACGCGATCCGACTCTTCTTGCACGCATCAAAGCAATGTTTCATCAGCGTGGCCGCCCTTTCACGGATAACAATGCCGCGCAGGCTGATGTTCCGGTCGGCGCCAGAGCAACGGAAGCAATTGCCGGCACTGCGCCCGGATTGATTTGCCCGGTCGGCGAAAAACATATATATGCGTTACCCGGCGTGCCTTGGGAAATGCGGGCATTGTTCGAAGCCGATGTGTTGCCCGATTTGTTGCTGCGGCGCGGCGACGCGACGACCATCGTCAGCCATACCCTGTATTGCCTGGGGCCGGGCGAATCGGCGATTGCCGCACGATTGGCGCCGCGATTGCAGGCGTTAGACGCCGCACCGAAAACAACCGGCAACCCAACGATTGCTTTTTTAGCGAGCGATTTTTCCGGTATTCGCGTGCGGATCACAGCGAAAGCTGCCGACGCCGAAAAAGCGCGACAAGTGTTGGAAAAAGAAGCGTACGAAGCGCGTGCGTTACTCGGCGATGCCGTGTTCAGCGAGGGCGAGGATGATCCGGTTTACCATCTGCCGGAAGCGGTGGTATTGCGTTTGCTGGCCGAACGAGGGCAAACGCTGGCAGTGGCCGAATCGTTGACCGGCGGCGGTATTGGTGCGCGGCTGACATCGGTTGCGGGTGCCAGTCGCGTGTTTCGTGGCGGAATCGTTGCTTACGCCAGCGATGTGAAATCGGAACTGCTGGGCGTGCCGCCCGGGCCGGTCATCAGCGAAGAAACTGCCGCGCACATGGCGCGTGGCGTGTGCCGTGTCTTGCACGCCGATGTCGGGCTTGCCGCGACGGGCGTAGCCGGGCCGGATTCGCAAGAAGGTGTGCCACCTGGGATAGTTTGCATTGCCGTAGCGTTTGGAGACGATGTGACAACGCGCACGCTGAATTTTACGAACCGGCCGCGCGAACAAATACGGATACTGACGGCCACTTTTCTTTTCGATATGTTGCGGCGGAAAATACGGGGTCAGTCTGAATGACAAAAAAGGAACGCCGATGAAGGCAATGATGATTTTTCTTCTGTGTATGCTGATGGCGGGAACGGCATCAGCGTCGGTTTATAAATGCACGGGTGCCGACGGCAAGATCGAATTCAGCGACAAACCCTGCGAGGGGAAGAACAGCGAACCGATGGATTTGCAGTACAACACATTCAGCGGGGCAGAAGGAAAACCGGACAGCGCCAAAGCCAAGACATCAAAGAAGAAAAAAACCGCCGAAACGACTGACCAAAAATCGTCCAGCGATTCAAAATCGCCCAAGAAAAAAACATCGAGCTCCGCAAAAACAACAACGCCAACAAAGCGTACTGGAAAAACCAGCGAACGACGCTTTATCCGAGAAGGCATGACGACTGCCGAAGTGCGTGCGCGTATTGGTGATTTCGATTCACGAGAGGATGGTGCCTGTCGAGAACGAACCATGGTGACCTCGAAAAAACAACTGAAAACCGTGCGCGACCTTTGCGAAAAATGTTGGATCTACGACCCGGCTGAAGGCGACCCGCAAACGCGGACGCACGTGTGCTTTCAAAACGGTAAAGTTTCGTCGGTTGCGAGGAAAGTGGTGCGGTGAGGGGTTGAGCTATTCGTCTTTTGAGATTTTCTTGGTGATCTCGGCGATTTTTTTAGCGTAGAACCATATAGCCAAAGCGACGGCAAGCTGAACGGTCGCCGCTAAAAGGGAGGCTTCACCGTCAGAATTATAAATGCTGTAAGAATTATACGCTTGATGCATTTTAATATGAAAAAGAATCTTCTCAGCCAAATGATAAACAATAGAATAGAGTGACTTGAGTATGAAATAGAGGCAAACGATCCGGATGGCAACGGAGAACAAATTATAAACAGTAAGTGAAGGTGACGCATCCTTTTCTGCATGAATCACGCAGTTGGCAATCTTTCCCGAAGCACGGAACAAGATGGCGCCGATGACCGCGTATATGGTCGGATGCGCGAGTAGAACAAAGGGAGAAGACACGATCTCAATATATTCACTATGGTCGCCTGTAAAAAGTAAAAACGGTATATTTGTTGCAAAAGACCCAATAGCTACGAAGATCAAATAAAGTCCCATCAGTTTGATGGCTAGAAGCGTGAGGTTGCGGAGATCCATGATGGTCTTCCTTCCTTTTCGTTTTAGGGACGCTCTGATCAAAACGCATTCGAACGAATTTCATTAAGCCGACGCTTTTGATTTTCAAAAATGTGGCGAAATGGCTCAAAAATTCTCGTTTATGCGGTTCATTATAAATCGTTGCTCCTGACTAGAGCATTTTAGATTAGAATGTTTAATTATGGTATGCTGAATGCTCCTTGGCGGAGGTTCAACATGCGTGCCTATTCTCAGGACCTGCGGGATCGTGTGATCAATGCGCTGGAGC